>CACIZB010000004.1 GCA_902591025.1 uncultured Pelagibacteraceae bacterium | reverse complement strand
AGAATTTTACAGAAAAAAAATTAAAAATTGAAAATTGTCCTACTGAAACAAAAATATTTTTAAAAAATTCAAAGAAGTTGAATATAAAAAAAAATGACTCAAAAAAAATTATTTTAGGAATTGGTTCATCGGGCCCAACTACTAAATGGGGATATCAAAATTATTTGTCCTTAATTAATAAATTAAAAAAACCAGGTAAGGTTTTCTTTTACTTACTTTGTGGCTCAAATGATAGTGAAGATGCAAAAAAAATTGTTGAAGCTGTAGGCGAAGAAAATTGTGAGTCTTTGAGTGACCAAAGCATGTCGAATATTAAAAGCTATATTGATCAAAGTGATATTTATATTGGAAATGACTCGTTTGGACATCACATTTCTTGTCAAATGGGAAAACCAAGTTTTATAATTTTATTAGATACCCCAAGAGCCTACTCAGACTATAGTGTTAATCAATTCAGAATAATACCTCCTGATATTGATCTTGATCAGATTACTCATGGTTCAAGAAAAAATCCAAATACAATTTCTGTAGAAAAAGTCATAAATAAAATAAGAAAATTTATTTAACTTCATTTAACAATACATCTCTAGCTTCATTTACAATTGATGAAAGTCTTGCCGTTTCTGGAGATACATCTGGATGAATTTTTTTTTGAATTTTAAGATATGCTTTGTTTATATCCTCTTTGGTCAATTTTTTTTTCTCATCTAAGTTTAAAATTTTGTAAGACTCTGAAACTGACAAAGAAGATAGGTTGTTTGTTTGATTTGTATTAAACGAAAATCTACCATTTCTTCTTAATGTTTGTATAAGTCTAAAAAGAGATATTAATTGAAAAATTGATAAACCCTTTAATTTTAATAATGCTAAACTCATTAATGTAAGTGGCAGGGTTAATAAAAATCGTCCGCCAATTGCAAACAAAATTGCGAAAATTATAAGACCTATAATTATTATAAATCTGAGACCTTTTGATATCTTTTTGGATGAAATTTTGGTTATAAGGTTAAGGAAAAAATAAAGTATAATTAATATTAGTACTGTATAAATTATTATATTCATATGTTTCTCAATTAAATGAAGGTACCACAACTTAGAAAAAAATCAGAAATAAAATCTTGTCACAATGTGACTTGGGAAGATAATTATAGCTGGATTCATCAAAAGGATATTTTAGAAGTTTTAAAGGATAAGAATAAATTAAACCCTGAAGTTAAAGAATATTTAGAACAAGAAAATGAATACGCAGATTATCACTTAAGAGACACTAAAGATTTACAAAAAAAACTATTTGATGAGATTAAGGGTAGAATTAAATTAGATGATGAATCTTTGCCATATAAAGATCATACCTATGAGTACTGGACAAAGACCACAGCTAAAGGAAATTATTCAATAAAACTTAGAAAAAAAATTGACACACAAAATATTGAGGAAATATGGAATGGTGATAAAGAAAAATTGAAACTCAAAACAGAATACTTTGGTGTTGGTGATTTAGAGGTAAGTAATAATGATAAATATCTTGGGTATTCTTTAGATCTTAAAGGTTCTGAATATTATACAATTTATGTGAGAGACATAAAAACAAACAAAATTATTTCAAAAGAAATTAAAGAGACAACCGGTAGCATATTATTTAGTTTAGATGATAAATATATTTTTTATTCAAAACTTGATAAAAATCATAGAGCAAGAAAAATCTATAGACACAAAATAGGAGATTTTGATGCTGAAGATAAATTAATATTTGAGGAAAAAAGTGAGGCTTTTACTGTAGCGATTACATGTAGTTCAGATGAAAAATATTATTTTATAAATACCTCTGACCACAATTCCTCAGAGCAATATTATTTTAAATCAGATGAATTAAATCCATCACCAAAACTTATTATTAAAAGAGAAAAAGGTATCCTTTATTCGGTTAATTCATGGGGTGGTAAATTTTATAATCATACAAATAAAAATGCCGAAGACTTTAAAATTGATATTTGTGATAATTTAGAAAATCAAGATTGGAAAACATTCATTCAAGCAAAAAATGAAGTTTTGATTGGTGGATTAACATTTCTTAAAAATTGGATTATTCGAGGTGAAACATCAGGTGCTTTAGACAAATTATTTGTTCGAAATATTTCTACGAATATCGAAAAAGAGTTAGTTTTTTCTGATGAAAATGTATATGTGCCAGGAGTAAACTTGATTCAAAGAGATAGAAATACTGACGAAGTTTATTTAGGATATTCTTCACCAAAAACTCCATCTAGAGTTTATAAATATAATCTATTAAATAAATCTAAACAACTTGTCAAAGAGCAAGAAATTCCCTCTGGACATAATAAAAATGACTATATCGTTGAGAGAATAGAATTTAAATCTCATGATGGGAGGATGGTCCCATTAACAATTACCAGACACAAAAAAACAAAAATTGATGGCTCTGCTAATCTATTATTATATGGATACGGATCTTATGGAAATTCAATGTCTCCAAGTTTTTCATCTACAAGATTAAGCCTAATTAATAGGGATATAATTTGGGCCACTGCTCATATCAGAGGTGGTATGGAAAAAGGAATGAAATGGTGGAAAGAGGGAAAATTAACAAATAAAAAAAATACTTTTGAAGATTATATCTATGCTGCGAAATATTTAATCGAAAAAAATTATACCTCAAAAGGAGGAATAATTGGAATGGGTGGATCAGCTGGGGGATTGTTAATGGGAGCTGTAGTAAATCAATCTCCTGAGTTATTTTTAGGAGTTATCATGGCTGTACCTTTTGTAGACTCTTTGACAACTAATCTTGATCATTCTTTACCTTTAACTATAGGAGAATTTGATGAGTTCGGTAATGCAAAAGACAATAAAAAACACTTTGACTATATATTTTCCTACGCTCCTTATAATAATATAAAAAAAATGGATTATCCTCATATGTTTATTACCACTAGTTTAAGCGATAATAGAGTTTTGTTTGATGAACCAACCAAGTTTACTGCTAAACTTCGAGAACTTAAAACAGATAATAATTTATTACTTTTTAAAACTGAAATGAATGCTGGTCATGGTGGAAAATCTGGAAGGGATGGGGCTATAGAGGAAATTTCCATTGATTATGCATTCGCGTTGAAAATCTCAAAAAAAAATTAATTTTCAACCTTGAAATTTATTAAATAATTACCATATGAAATTTGTTGGTCGCCTTATGGGGCCTACATAAATATAAACTTGCTTAACAAAGGAGGATATAATGACAAGTAAGGATCTATCTATATTTAACTCACTCAGACCATTCTCAATTGGATTTGACGATATGTTTGATCAATTTGAAAATATGCTGGGAAACGGTGCTTTGACGATGCAGTCAAATTACCCACCATACAACATCAGAAAAACCGGAAAAGACAAATACGGAATTGAAGTTGCTTTAGCTGGTTTTAATAAGAACGATGTTGAAGTTGAGTTCGAAGATAATCTATTAACTGTTAGAACTAAACAAGTTAATAAGTCTAATGACAAAAATGCAGATGGAGAAATAATTCATAAAGGTATTTCTCAAAGACAATTTGCAAGGTCTTTCACTATTGCCGATGATGTAAAAGTAAATGGTGCAGAACTTAAAGATGGTCTTTTGACAATATCATGTGAAAGGATTGTTCCAGAGCATAAAAAGAAAAAACTTATAGAAATAAGATAATCAACCCTTACTTGCGGAGTTTTGCTCCGCAAGTAAATTTAAAAACACCCATTAGAAACAAATCCTATTACGATTGAATTTGGATTTATTTCAAATCTTCTTTCACAAGGTATTCCATACTTTTTGGTATTATAGATATAAACCAAATTGCCATTTTCATTTCTAAAATCCTCATTCGGATTACCTAATTCTATTTGTAAATCTTTTGTAGATTTTCCGATAAATTTGCTTAATTTTTCATTTTCTTTCTCAACAATTTTGTCTGTTTTTTCTTTAATAGTTTGGCAGCCTGAAATTAAAATTGAAAGAAAAGCAAAAAAGAGAATATTTTTGATTTTATGCATGATTAAATGATAGCAGCCAATTATGTCATAAATATAAACTTCTGAGTTGTAAGATGTGAATAAATAGCAGTTTTAAAAGGTAATTAGCGAAAGAATCAAATATTTAGACTTAATCGGGAGGATATATGCTTAAAAATTATTTTAATTATAAAAAACACAAAACTGATTTTAAAACAGAAGTAATAGCTGGGACAACTACTTTTCTTACTATGGCTTACATAATGTTTTTAAATCCTTTTATTTTATCTGGAGAGTTTGCGGGACCGGAAAAAGGTTTCTTTGACTTTGGCGCAGTGTATACAGCAACAATTTTAGCGACGGCTCTAGCTTGTTTCATAATGGCTTTTTATGGAAAGACTTGGCCAATAGGACTTGCACCTGGTATGGGGATAAATGCTTTTGTAGCCTTTGGAGTTTGTGCTGGTATGGGATATACACCACAAGAAGCTTTGGGAGCAGTTTTGGTTGCTGGGGTACTATTCTTAATAATATCTTTAACGCCGATTAGAGCTTGGCTTATAAATTCAATTCCTAAAAGTTTAAAATTAGGAATCGGAGCAGGTATTGGTTTATTCTTAGCGATCATTGGTCTTCAAATAATGGAAGTAGTTGTTGATAATCCTGTAACACTTGTCCAATTAGGAAACTTAGGAGATCCGTTAGTATTACTTGGTTGTGCAACTTTCATAGCGATAATAGTCTTGGAAAAGATGAATGTTAAAGGAAATATAATTATTGGTATCTTAGTATTTAGTATAATTGCTTGGGTAACCGGTTTAGCAAAATTTAATGGCATAGCTAGTACACCTCCACCAATGACGTACCTTTTTGAATTTGATCTTTCAGCAGCTATGACTGCAGGTATGTCAACAGTGATATTTACTTTATTATTTATAGATTTCTTTGATACGGCCGGAACTTTGACTTCAGTAGCAAATGTTGCTGGCAAGGTAGGAAAAGATGGAAAAGTTAAAGATATAAATAAAGCAATGTTATCCGACAGTGTAAGTACAGTCGCGGGGGCAATGATGGGAACAACAACTGTTACCAGTTATGTAGAGTCTGGCGCTGGAGTTAAAGCTGGTGGTAAGACTGGCATGACATCACTGGTAGTTGGTTTGCTATTCCTGGCGTGTATATTTTTTGCGCCTTTAGCAACTAGTCTGCCTAAACAAATAGATGGAGCTGCTTTACTTTTTGTGTCTGTTTTATTTATAAGAAATATTACTGATATAGAATGGAATGATATTTCTGAGTCTGCTCCTGCTATACTTGCTATGATATCAATGCCTTTGACTTATAGTATCAGTAATGGTATCGCTCTTGCATTTGTATCATATGCTTTAATTAAATTATTTACTGGCAAATTCAATAACACTTCACCAGCTATTTGGTTAATTTCAATTTTGAGCGTTGTTAGTTTCATTGTTGCTTAGTTAAAAAATCTTTTAGGGCTAGATCATTGCCTAGCCCTATTACTTCTTATTTAAAATTTCTTCGATAGATAATTCTTCATAATGCTCTGTCGGCTGTACAATCCATGGGTCTGAATTTAATTTAACAGGACAAAAATCTGGTTCAAATTTTGAGGATTTTTTTTTCCAAAGACAAGCTGTTTTTATTTCTTGTATATAATTTTTAATTGGGTCATAATTTTTTAACCACTCTATACTTTTATTTAATGTCAAACCTGTGTCGGATAAATCATCTATTAGAAGAACTTTACTGAAGTCCTCATTTTTTGCTAACGAGCTCATTTCTCTTGAAAACATTAACTCTCCCTGTTTATCTTCGATTCCTTTGCCCGAATAACTCTGAATTACTATATATGCAATTGGTAACTTTAAAATTCTTGATAGGATATCTATAATTGGAGCAGCCCCTCTCATTATTCCAATTAGAACTGAAGGTCGATAACTTTTATGAATTTGTATTGCTAGTTTTTCTACAATTTGAGTATAATCTTTAAAACTAATAATTAATTTTTCTGCCATGAATTTTTTTATCATATAAAAAAAAATTAAAAAGATTAAAAGGGTACTATGAAAATATTTGACTGTTTTATGTACTTTGATGAAGATTTAATTCTTGATCTTAGATTAAATTACTTAAATGAATATGTAGATCATTTCGTTGTTGTTGAATCAAAATACGCTCATAATGGTGAAAAAAGAGAACCTAAGTTCGATATTAAAAGATTTGAAAAATATAAAGATAAGATCATTTACTTATTAATTGAGTATCAAGTAAAAGATTCTTATCCCATACACAATAGTGATAGCCCTGATGAGATAAATGGTAAAAAAATAATGAATGCTTTGAAAAGGGAAAATTTTCAAAGAAATTTTTTATTAAAAGGTCTAGAAAAAGCCAATGATGAAGATTGGATTATAGTTTCAGATTTAGATGAAATACCTGATCTAGAAAATAACAATTTAAGAGAATGTCAAAGTAAAATAGTCTTTTTTAAACAAATCATGATTTACTATAAACTTAATCTATATTTAGAGAAATTTCCATGGATTGGCTCAAAGGCTTGTAAAAAAAAAGAGTTAAAGTCACCTCAATGGCTAAGAAATGTAAAGGATAGAATTTATCCATGGTGGAGATTTGATATTTTATTTTCAGACTCGAAATATTCAAATATTAAAATTTTTGATGATGGAGGTTGGCATTTTTCTTATGTAAAAAGTCCAAAACAAATTGAGGAAAAATTGAGTTCGTATTTACATCACGTAGAGTATGAATTAAATCCATTAGGAGAAAAAAAAATTTCTGAATTAATTAAAGAAAGAAGGGCAGTTTACAATTTAAAAGTAGATTCAAAGAAAAACAAATTTGATAAGAGTTTAAAACTCAAAAAACTGGATATCAATCTTCTTCCAAGATATGTTAAAGATAATTTAAAAAAGTTTGACGATTGGATTGAAAAATGAAAAATGGTTATATCGTGTGTGTCTATGAAAGTATTAAAGATAACAATGCTTTAAAAGATTATGCAGAAAAAGCTAGATCTGCAGTTGAACAATATGGTGGAAAATTTTTGGTTAGAGGTGGAAAAAAAATAGTTACCGAGGGCAGAGAATTCATGAGAACAGCAGTTATAGAATTTTCTTCATTTGATAAAGCGAAAGAATTTTATTATTCAAGGGAATATCAAGCTGCTCATGGTTTGCTCAAAGATACAGTGATAAGAAGTCATCAAATTATTGAAGGCACCTAATATTGTATTGGCTCAGGATCAATACTCCTCCAAAGATACCACGTAGCAACTGAACAATAAGGTGAAAATTTTTTTTGTAAATATTTAATAAATCTTTCGGGCGGTAAATATTTTTTTTTATAATTATTTGAAATTGCCCTTAGAAGTCCAATATCTTGAACTGGCCAAATATTTGGTCTATTATAAGTAAATAACAAAACCATCTCTGCTGACCATCTTCCAATTTGTCTTAAGTTTGATAGATATTCAATTGCTTCCTCATCACTCATATTTTTGATCAATTTAGGATCAAATGATTTATTTAAAATTCGTTTTGATAAATCTTTTATTCCCAAAATTTTTTGCCTACTTAATCCACAACTTTTTAATTGAGAAAAAGATAACTTCGATACAGTTTTTGCACTTATCTTATTTTTACATTTTTTTTTAAATTTTAAAAAGACAGCATTTGCAGCGGCTACGCTTATCTGTTGCCCAATTATACTTTTGCATAATGAAAAAAAAATATCTTTACGAGTTGTTAAAATTATTTCAAAAGGTCCTTTATACTTTGCTATCAACTTAGATAGTATTTTATCTTTTTTAGATAGAAATTTTTTTGCATGATTCCAATATTTTGGAGTATTAGTCATTTATGGCCTTGGAAGTAATAACATTTTTTTTATAAATTTCTCTTCTAAAGATTATAAACGTCGATATAATTACTAAAAAGGAACCACCTAAAGTTTTTAAAGTTGGAACCTCACCCCATATAAAAAAACCAAAAATTATCGCAAAAACTAAGGATAGGTATTTAAGCGGTGTTACTAAAGATACTTCTGCGTACTTATAAGATTGACTTAACCAAAGATTTGCAACACCTCCAAAAATACCAATTAATGATAGTAACATAAAATCATTAACACTTGGCATAACCCATCCCGTAGGAATAGTTAAAAAGCTTAACAGCATTATTGATAGAGAAAAGTAGAATGATATCAGCCAAACGGGTTCAGATGTTGATAATTGTCTTATTGTAATTGCAACATAGGACAATCCTAAACAAAAAATAATTGGAAAAATATAAAATATATTGAGCTCAGTTACTCCTGGTTCTGTTATAACTAAAATTCCTACAAAACCAATCATCACTGCCAACCATCTATAAATTCCAACTTTCTCACTTAATATAAAAATTGAAAGAATCGTAGTAAATATTGGTGCTGCAAAAGAAATACTAACAACAGTAGCTAGCGGAAGCTCTCTGAGAGCAATAAAAATTGACACTAGAGCTATTAATCCAGATAAACATCTCAAAGCATGTAACCCTGCTCTTTTTGTTAAATAAAAGTTATGTAATCTTTTCCTAGGTATGACAAAAAAATAAAAAATAATCCCAAAAAAACCACGGAAAAATAGCACCTGACCAATAGGGTAATCTACTGACCATTTTACAATTACATCCATCAATGAAAATGCACAAATAGATATAAACATGTACAAAAATCCCAATTGATTTTTACTAAGCATATGAATAATTTGTAAATTAATTTAAATCATAATCAATGGAAATAGCAGTTTTAGCACTTGGATGTTTTTGGGGGCCTGAAATCAAATTTAGCAAAATTGATGGAATCATAAAAACAGAGGTAGGATATTGTGGTGGTGACAGCCCTAAAACTACGTATAAAGAAGTTTGTACAGGTAATACCAATCATGCTGAAGTTGTTAAATTAGATTTTGATGAGAAAATTATTTCATATGAAAAAATACTTAAAATTTTTTTTCAAATACATGACCCCACTACTCTAAATTCTCAGGGTCCTGATGTTGGAACACAATACCGAAGTGAAATTTTTTATTTAAACGATAGCCAAAAAAAATTGGCAGAAAAGATTTTAAAAGATACAAACGAAAGATTGTTAGGGAAGGTTGTTACTAAAATATCTTTACTTAAAAATTATTGCCCTGCTGAAGAATATCATCAAAAATACTTAGAAAAAAGATAGATGTCTTTAGTTGAAACTAATTGGCTTGAAAAAAATCTCAATAATGTAAAAATTATTGATTGCTCATGGCACATGCCCCTAACTAGAAGAAATGGACTAGAAGAATATAAAAAACAACATATTCCTAACTCTATTTTTTTTGATTTAGATGAAAATTCTAAAAAAGATACGAAGCTACCTCATATGTTGGTTCAAGAGGAAGATTGGAATAACATAGTTTCAAAAATGGGAATTAACAACACAGATAAAGTAGTAATCTATGATAATTCAGATGTAATTAGTTCCTGTCGTTTATGGTTTAATTTAATATATTTTGGACATAATGCTAAACTGGTTCATGTTTTGAATGGTGGTTTTCAAAAATGGCTCTCAGAAAATAAGAGGGTCACGGATCAAGTCCAAGGCATTGATAATTCTAATTACAAAAGTTTAGAAAAAAAAGAACTCGTTAAGGACAAAATTATGATTGATAAAAATCTTGATGTTCAAGATTTTAAAATTATTGATGCTAGAAGTAAAGATAGATTTCATGGCAAAATTCCTGAACCACGAGAGGGATTACGTAGTGGAAGTATAAGAAATTCTTTTTGTATACCTTTTAATACCTGCTTAAATGAGGATAGAACATTTAAAAAAAAAAGTGAACTTGAAAAAATTTTTAAGGAGTGTCTAAAAGATTTAAACGAAAAAAATATAGTCTTTTCGTGTGGTTCTGGAGTAACGGCGTGTGTTTTGGCACTAGCTTATTCTCTAATAAATGATAAATATCTTCCATGTATTTATGATGGTTCGTGGGCTGAATACGGCATGATTTAAATTAAAAATGAAGAGATCAACAAAAATAATTTCTATAATATTGCTGTTTTTTTTAATAATTGCAGCAGTAATTATCGGAAGAATAATGATTGCAGATCATTTTAAAAAAAAATTTAGCAAAAGACCCCCTCCAGGAGTGATAACAAGTGTAGTTGAGAAAAAAGAATTTTCGGAAAAAATTGAAACATTTGGTACTGCTGTATCAAAAAGGTCTGAAACTTTTAAAATAAAAAGAGAAGAAATATCTGGAGAGTTAAATTTAAAAAATTTTGTCAAAAAAGGGGATGTTTTAATTAAATTAAAAAGTGGTGCAGTTATCGCACCATTTAGTGGTGCTTTGGGATATACTGGCCTAACTGAAGATATACTTGTTTCTAATAATATATTTATTATTACATTAGATGATAATTCAACAATTTATTCTGATATTAAAATCCCGGAAAATTATTCTGCATCAATAAAAAAAGGATTGCCAGTAGAAGTTAAAATATCAAGTTACAAAGATAAAATTTTCCAAGGCGAAGTGGACTTTGTCTCAAGTAGAATTAATGCTGATACAAGGAGCCTTCTGTCTAGAATTAAAGTCAAAAACCAAAACTTTGAGCTTATTTCAGGCTCATTATTAGAAGTGAGTGTCAAATTTAATCAAAGAAGTTCCTTGAGTGTACCAGATACAAGCATAATGATAGAAGGTGATAAATCATATGTTTATAAAATTGATGAGGAAAATATAGCGAATAAAACTGAAGTTATTTCAGGCTTGAGAACTAACCAAAAAGTTGAAATCATATCTGGATTGGAAGAAGGCGATATCATTGTTGCAGAAGGTCTTAAAAAAGTAAGACCACAAGGAAAAATAAAACCAATAAATAAATAAATGTTCATAACAGAGTTAAGTATAAAAAGACCAACAATCTCATGGGTGATGTCCATGATCCTAATAGTATTTGGTTTATTTGTGTTCTGGAAGTTACCAGTGCGTGAATTGCCAAATGGAATTCAACCACCTGTCGTTCAAATTCAAGTTGACTATAAGTCGGCAGCTGCATCAGTTGTAGATCAGGAAGTAACACAAGTTGTTGAAGATGTTATTGGAGGAGCCGAAGGTATTAAAAACATTGATTCTAAATCTCAAAATGGTAGGAGCACCATTAATGTTGAGTTCGATACTAGTATTGATTTAGACAATGCAGCAAATGATATTAGAGAGAGAGTAGCAAGGATAGTTGATAATTTACCGTTCGAAGCAGAAGCTCCTCAAATTTTAAAAAGAGCTGCAGGATTTACCACAACAATGTGGTTATCTTTATCATCATCAACTTGGGACGATCTAGAGCTTGGAGACTACGCAGAGAGGTATTTAGTTGATCAATTTTCTAGTGTAAAAAATGTTGGAAGAATAAGAGTTGGAGGTTTAAGAGAGTTAAGTATAAGAGTTTGGATCGACTCAATTAAACTAGCAGCTAACAATTTAACAATTCAGGAAGTTGAGTTAGCATTACGTGGAGAAAATATAAGTCTTCCTGCTGGAACACTAGAAGCAAATAACATAGATCTGACCTTAAATCTTGATAAATCCTACAATGATATTAATTCAATAAAACAACTACCAATTAAAAAAAATGGAAATAAAGTTGTTTTGTTATCTGATGTAGCAAATGTTGAATTTGGCCCAGTTTCAGAGAAGACACTTTTTAAAGCACAAACTAAAGATCAAATAAATCTAAAAACTGTTGGCATCGGTATTTATGCAAGAAGTGGAGCTTCAACAGTAGAACTCTCAAAAGATATTAAGAAAAAAATTTCTCAAGTAAATAAAACATTGCCTAAGGGATTAGATTTAAGGGTATCATTCAACAGAGCAAATTATGTAGAAGCTGCTATACAAGAAGTTTATAAAACATTAGTAATAGCTTTTATTTTAGTCATATTGATAATTTATCTTTTTTTAGGAAATCTTAAGGCTGTAATTGTTCCTGCTGTGGCACTACCAGTTAGCTTAATTGCATCTTTTTTAGGTCTCTATCTTTTTGGACTTTCGATAAATATTTTTGTGCTTTTAAGTTTTATCCTCGCAATCGGAATTATTACGGACGATTCTGTCATAATGACCGATGCTATTTATAGAAGAATCGAGAATGGTGAAACACCTCTAGTTGCAGCATACAAAGGTTCAAAACAAATTTCTTTTGCAATTGTTGCGACTACACTAATTTTAGTTGCTGTTTTTTTACCTCTTATTTTTATAGAAGGTATTTCTGGAACTTTATTCAAAGAAACAGCAATTGCTTTATCATTTTCAATTGTGGTGTCCTCTTTCGTGGCATTAACGTTGTCACCAATGTTAGCAAGTAAATTTTTATTTAAAAAAAAGTCTAAAAAAATTTTTATTCAAAAATTTGAAAAAATATTTGTCAATTTTTCTAATTTCTATAGAGAGACCTTAGATTCTATAATAATAAAAACCAAAACAGTTACTGTATTTATAATTTTTATTATAATCTCTTCTATACTTTTATTTAGTTTTTCAAAAAAAGAATTATTGCCATTAGAAGATCGAGGTGCTTATTTAATAATTGGTGCTACGGACGAAGGAAGTTCCTTTGAATATACCAAAGAACAAGCACAAAAAGTTGAGGCTAGATTAATTCCCTTATTACAAGCAGAAGAAAGTCCATATTCTAGATTTATAATGAGGGTACCAGGATTTGGAAACTCAGCAAACGCTTACAATAGTTTCATTATAATTGCTCTCTTAGATGATTGGAAAAATAGAGATAAGGGACAGCAGATAATTTTAAGAGAAGCAATTGGAAAAATTGTAACCTTACCTCAAGCTGTTGCTTTCCCGATTTCTCCTCAATCGATTAGAGTATCAAATTACAACAAACCAGTTCAAATGGTAATTTATGGTAATAGTTATGAGGAACTTGAGACTATACAAAAAAAAATTATTAAGGAACTAAGAACAAACAATAATCTATCAAGAATTGAGTCTGATTATAATAGAGATAAACCAGAGGTAAAACTTATTATAAATCAAAATAAAGCAAAGGATTTAGGCGTTTCAACAAAAACTATAGGAGAAACTCTTGAGACACTTTATGGTGGAAAAAAAATCACAACTTTTAATAAACTTGGAAAAGAATATCCTATTATTGTTCAACAATATTTATCCGATAGAAGAAGTAAAGAGGGTATTTCGAAGATATTTGTTAGGTCTGAGACTAATGGAAAATTAATTTCTTTAAGCAATCTTGTTGATTTTAAGGAGCAAGGTACAGCTAAAGAGCTTTCGAGATATAACAGACAACGTGCAGTGACAATTTCATCTAATATTAGTGAGAACTATACTTTAAGTGAAGCTATAAGTTACTTTGAAAAAGTAATGTCGGATCTTGCCCCAGAAAATCAAATTAATTGGAAAGGAAAATCTGAGGAAATAAAAGAGACAAGTAACGAATTGTTCATAATCTTTGCATTAGCACTTCTTACAGCTTATTTGGTAATGGCAGCTACTTTTAATTCATTTATCCATCCTTTTGTAATTATTTTAACTGTTCCGTTGGCTATTTTTGGAGGACTAGTTTTTATTTTATTTCTTAACAGTTCGATAAATATTTTCTCTCAAATTGCTTTAATTATTCTTATTGGTGTTTCAACAAAAAATAGTATTTTAATAGTAGATTATGCTAACCAAATTAGAACTACCGGAAAAGACATTAAGTCTGCTGTGAAAGAAGCTTGTGCCGTAAGGTTTAGGCCAATTATTATGACATCACTTAGTACAATGATTGCTATGTTACCTTTAATTATAGGAAATATAGGACCTGGCGCAGGAGAAGGTTCAAGGTTAGCAGTTGGTTCAACAATTTTAGGTGGAATGATTATTTCAACATTTTTTACTTTATATGTAACACCATCAATGTATTTAGCATTAGCAAAAAATACTAAAAGAATTGATTTTGTAGACTTAGAGCTAAAAAAAGAATTATTTAAAAAATAATGTATTTATTTTTGTTAAGAGATTTTCTACAATTCAATAATTGTTTTTTATAAATATCAGATTGTTTTTCTACTTTCTTTGCTAACTTAATTACTTTTTTATTTTTTTTATAATTCTTAAAATTTCCCCACCCCTCATGATATGCAATATATTGTTTAAAAGCGTTTTTTTTTGGAATTTTTAATATAGTTTCTGTTTTATTTGTGTACCATCCTATAAAGTCAACACTATCCTTAAATCTCATTCTAGTTGCTAATTTATTTCCAGTTTCTTTTTTGTATTGTTCCCATGTGCCTTTAACAGCTTGAGAATAACCAAAAGAGCTTGATGGTCTTTTCGAGGGTATTATTTTAAAAATTTTTTTTCTTGGTGGTTTAGCCAACCAATCAAAATTAGACTCGATCTTAATAATTGCTAATTGAATATATATTGGCGTACCCCATTTTTGTTCAACTTTCTTAGTATGTTTGTACCAAAAATATCGTTCATCAAAAATTACACAGCTATTAACTGTTGTCGATGGAATTGAGGAACATCCAGATAAAAAGATAAATGAAAATATAATAAATTTATTTTTTAAAAAAACCATATTCATTTATAAATTTTTGAATGAAAATTACAACAATCACACCTATTACATTTCCAAATAGATCTGACCACTGAAAACTTCGCTCTGGTATTACGAGATGAAAAATTTCAAGAATTATAGATAAAGAAACTAAATATATAATTAAACTTTTAAATTGGTTAAATTTTGGAAATGTCAGAAATCCCAATATAGTTAGAATTACAAAAACATAAAAATGATTCGATGATATTAAAAAATCTGCTGTTATTTGAGGTTGTATTTTTTCATTACTATAAATTAATAATCCGAGTAAGCTTCCAGGATAAAGATACAATAAAATCAAAAAAAAGTTAAAAATATAAAAAACTATTTTATTATTAGAAAAAAATTTTTTCATTTAATTATATAGTTTTATTTATAAATATATTTTACAAATAACAATATGAGTTTTTTAATATTAGTAAGACATGGTCAAAGTGCTTGGAATCTTGAAAAAAAGTTTACTGGGTGGGTAGATGTTGACTTAACAGAAAAAGGTAAACTTGAGGCTGAAAAAGCTGGCAGGCTAATCAAGCAAAAGAATATAAATATTGATTATTACTATTCATCTCTTCAAAAGAGAGCAACCAACACACTTAAAATAATCCAAGATGTTTTGGGTCATAAAAAAGATCCTGTCAAAACATGGTGTCTAAATGAAAGACATTATGGTGCTTTAACAGGTTTAAATAAAATTGAATTGAGTAAAAAAATTGGTGAAAGTAAGGTTCATGATTTAAGGCGATCTTGGGACACTAAACCCGATCCTTTGAGCAAAGAAAGCCCATATCACCCCTTGAATATCAAAACGTATGAAAATTTGCCAAAAGAGATACTTCCAGACACTGAGTCTTTAAAAGATACCTTTGAAAGGGTTCAAGAATATTTCAAGAGGGAAATTCAAGAAAAGATAATCAACAATAACATCTTAATATCAGCCCATGGAAACTCAATAAGAGCTTTGTGTAAAGATTTGCTCAAATTAGATAATAATCAAATAGCCTACTTAGAAATCCCGACTGGCAACCCCTTAATTTTGGAACTTAACGATAAATTTGAGGTAAAAAATTGTGAATATTTGGACAAAGAACGCTCTAAAGATCTTCTAGTTTTTTAAAAGTTTTAAAATTTGTAAGATGATAAAATTTATTTAAACTTTCTAAACCATTTAATTTTTCTTGTATTAGTAATGAATTCCATATTTCGTTAATTGGAAAGCTTTCCACTTTATATTGTCGAAACAAATTTTTATTTAAAATTTGACAACCTATGTAAATAAATTTTCTATCGCCATCTTTTTTTTTTAAAATATTATCTATCATATTAAAGTCTCCATTTAGTTTTTCATCAAAACTTAGTTTTTTATTAACTACAAGAAGGATATTATCTAAATTATTTTGAAAATAATAACTTTCCATTTTATTAATCTCACTAACATAATCCTTTTTCCACAATGTATCTGGATTAAATATTAAAAAATTTTCATCCTTAGAGTAATTCATCATATTTAATATTCCACCACCTGTATTAAGAATTTTATCACCGTCCTTAATTATTTCTATATCAATGGGAAATTTTTTTTCTTTTATAAAATTTGAAATCTGTTCTCCAAGATGAAATATATTAATAAGTACTTTTTGAATTTTTAAATCGATTATTGTATTTATACAATTTTCAAGCATTGTTATGTTTTTCAGTTCAATTAGAGGTTTTGGAGTTTTCAAAGTTATAGGATTTAATCTTTTACCAAACCCACCACATAAAATAATTGCAGTATTAATTTTCATTTAATGAACTTTTTAAAATTTTTATTTAAGATAGCACTTAAATCTCTGAAAACTATATTTTGGTTTAACCTCATTTGTATAAGACTCCAAGTGTAGGGGATTAATTTTAAGTAACTTTTCTTTCTATCTCTAACTGCAAGACGAGTAAATATTCCAATAATTTTTAAATTTCTTAAAACAGATAAGATCTCAAAATCATTCTTGATCTTTATTTTTTCAGTTTTACTAAATTTTTTAACATAATAATTGTAAATTTTATTTTTTAATCCTTTTGAAGTTTTAATTCTAACATCATCTACAAGAGAAGCTAAGTCATAAGCTTTATTTCCTATAAGTGCATCTTGACTATCGATAATGCCTATTTGATCTTTTACTAACATGAGATTAGAAACATGAAAATCTCTATGAACAAATACATTATTTCTCAACTGTAATTTTGAAGATAATTTAGTTATGATCTTCCTAAAATCTTTAGCGAATTTTCGACTTTTATTTTTTGGTAAATTTTTTTTGACATACCAATCATAAAATAAATTTGCTTCTTGTATCAATATTTTTCTTTTATAGATTGGAATTTTGTACTTTTTGTTTTTAAAATTTTCTATACTTTTATCTTTAATCGATTGAATTTGTTTTAATAATTTAATGACCTTTTTAAAATAATTAAATTTTGATTTTGTTTTTTTTAATAATTTATAAATAGTTTTATCTCCAAAGTCTTCAATTTCAATAAAACTTTTCTTGTAATTTTCTTTGTACATAAGGGGTGCTAAAATTTTATTTTTATTCAAAATTTTATTTATTGAGTCATAAATAAGAAGATTTTTATTTTTATCTTTTTCAGCATAAACTAAAATTGAAGAAAAATTTTTTTCACTTTTACGAATGAAACTTCTTAAAGATGCATCCCCCTTAATTTTTTTTAATTGTTTCATCTAAAATTATAAATCTAAACCTTTAATTTGAACAAATCTTTTTTGATAATCTTTCTCATAACTAAAATATAATTTTACCAAGTTTTTAAGATCTCTCTTAATTATCTCTGGCCATTCTACTAAAATGATTGTATCTGGTTCTTCCTCAAATAAACCTAAACTATCTACTTCTCTCTCATTTTTTAATCGATAAAGGTCATAATGTTTGATGGTCAGATTATTAATACTATATTCACTTAATATATTAAATGTTGGACTAGTAACCTCGGTAAGTATCAATTTATTTTTTTTCTGAAATCCGTTAATTAAATATCTTGCAAATGTAGTTTTACCAACTCCCATCTCCCCGTATAAAAAGACTTTATTTCCTGGTTTTAATTTATTTAAAAACTTTAATGCTAATTCTTCTGTTTGTTTTTCTGAAGATAAATCAGCTTTATCATTCTTAATAGCGATAGGCATCAGGTTTAAATGGACCTTCTACTTCAACACTTATGTAATCAGCTTGATCTCTAGAAAGTTTAGTAAGCTTAGCCCCAACTTTTTTAAGATGGAGTGTTGCAACTTTTTCATCAAGATGCTTTGGCAATACATAAACCTTTTTTTCATAGTTTTTATAGTTATTCCACAGCTCTATTTGTGCGATTACTTGATTGGTAAAAGATGCGCTCATCACAAAGCTCGGATGACCAGTTGCACATCCTAAGTTAACTAACCTTCCCTCTGCTAAAAGAATTATTCTTTTTTTGCTTGGTAACTCTATCTCATGAACTTGTGGTTTTACTTCTGTCCATTTATAATTTTTTAGAGCTTCAACTTGGATTTCATTATCAAAGTGACCTATGTTACATAGAATAGCTCTATCTTTCATATCTCTCATATGATCTGCCGTAACAACATCTTTATTGCCTGTTGCAGTTACAACTATGTCAGCTTTACTTATCGCTTCATCCATTAAAACTACTTCATAACCTTCCATAGCTGCCTGTAACGCACAAATTGGGTCTGCCTCTGTAACTAATACTCTAGCTCCACTCTGTCTTAAAGATGCAGCGCTTCCTTTTCCAACATCTCCAAAGCCTGCGACAATTGCAATTTTTCCTGACATCATAACATCTGTAGCCCTTCTGATTCCGTCAACTAAACTTTCTCGACATCCATAAAGATTGTCAAATTTAGATTTTGTAACAGAGTCATTCACATTTATTGCAGGTATAAGAAGTGAATTATCTTTTTCCATCTTGTTTAAAGCTTTAATGCCCGTTGTTGTCTCTTCAGAAACCCCTCTCACTTCTTTTAATAAATTTTTGTATTCGTTATGCATTATAGCTGTCAAATCACCACCATCATCTAATAGCATATTAGGTTTCCAATCTTTTTTGCCAATAATTGTTTGTTTTATACACCAAATATATTCTTCCTCAGTCTCGCCTTTCCAAGCATAAACTGGTATTCCAGCTTTAGCAATAGCTGCGGCTGCATGATCCTGAGTTGAAAAAATATTACATGATGACCATCTAACATCAGCACCTAAATTTACTAAAGTTTCAATTAAAACAGCAGTTTGAATTGTCATGTGTAGACAGCCTATAATTTTTGCTCCTTTTAAAGGTAGTTTCCCTGAGTATTCCTCTCTTAATGCCATTAATCCAGGCATTTCACTTTCAGCTATCGAAATTTCTTTTCTTCCAAATTCAGCTTGGGATATATCTTTAACTTTATAATCTTTCATAAAATGTTTTTCTAGCAATAAAGGATTAATTAATCAATAGAACTGTTTAAACTCTCGGAAATATAATTTCCATATTTGCACCTTTACGACCTTCTCTATTAGATGCTTTAATAGAGGCATTATGCAGATCAACCAAATTTTTAACTATGTTTAAACCTAGACCAGAATGTTGTCCAAATTTATCTGGCCTATTACTGTAAAACCTTTTAAATATTTTATTTGTATCCTTTTCTTTAAATCCACGACCTTCATCCAATATATTTATTGAAACTTTATTATTGTCTTGCTTAGACACTTTAACTAATACATTTTGATTATCCTCACTAAATGAAATAGCATTATCTAAAAGATTGGCAATTATTTGCTCAATTCTATTTTCAATACCATTTATAAAATATTTATTTTTTCCATCACTTTTGTAAGAAATTTTAATTCCTCTTTTGAGTTTATAGATATTATTAAAGTCATCTACTACTGATTTAATAATTGGCTCAATATCAATTTTTTTTATTTTTTCTTTACTTAAAGCAACCTCATCTTTAAGAATCTGAGAATAATCTGTAATCAATCTTTCTATCCTTTGAACATCATGACTTAAAATATCAATTAATTTAATTCTTTGATTTATGTCTGTAGTATCATGTAAAATTTCTGAGGCACTTTTTAATGAAGCCAATGGGTTTCTTATTTCATGAACTAAATCTGTAGAAAAATTTTCTGCCTGAGTAATTCTTCTTTGTAATTGGTTTGTCATATCATCCAAAGAATTAGATAATAATCCAAGTTCATCATTTCTCGATTTTAATGATTTAATACTAGTAGCCTTAGGATCTTTATTTTTTATTGTTTCAGTATAACTAACTAAATTTTTGATAGGTTTAAGAAAATATCTATTTAAAACAAATGAAAATATTAAAATTACAAGTCCTACAGCAATTGCTGTTCTAATTATAAAAGTTTTTCTCTCATCTACAGCTGCTTTAATATCGTTCGCATTTTCTGTAATTGCTAAATAACCAATATTTTGATCCTTAAGCATTACATTTTTAATTGTTGTTAATTTGAACTTATTAAATTCATCCTGCGTAAAAGTGAAAGGTGTACCAAAATTTTTTGAACTTGAGTAATTATACAAGATATCATTTAATGATACAGCATTATCATTTCCTATATTGATATTTTTTTTTTCGGTAATCTCTTTTGTTTTTTTTTCGTTTAATATTTCTAATTCAACTATATCTAATCTTGATGAGAATGCTCTTGGATCAAGGTCTAAAGTATCAGTGTCACCTACTAAATTTAAATTATTATCAAAAAATATTACTCTATCTAAGTTTTGAAAGAGAAACCTTGTGGAAAATAAAAATTTTCGAATATCTTCTTCGACAAATTTGATGTCTAATCTTTTAATATTATCAATAGTATTATTTATAACTTCAATGTGATTTGACGATTTTTTTTTAATCAAATTTGGTTGTACATTTTTTAAATAAATGAATGTGAACAAACCTATAATTGTGAAAAATAATAAATTTATAAATAAAAATTTTTTTAAAATTGATAAGTTTTTAAGAAGATTCCCAAACATTAACTAACATTCCATCTATATCCACTTCCATATCTTGTCTCAATAGCTGAAAAATCTGGGTCAACTTTTTTAAATTTTTTTCTTATTCTTTTCACGTGACTATCTATCGTTCTATCCTCAATATCGGTATCCTCTCTATAAGCTATGTCCATTAGTTGGGCTCTCTCTTTAATTATTCCTGGTCTTTTAGCTAATTCCTTAACTAACAAAAATTCAGTAGTTGTAAGTTTATCAGGCAATTGTTTTCCGCCCCATTCGCATTCTAATTGAGATGGATCTAATTTTAACTTTCCGTGAGATATAATACTTTTATTTTCCTCCAGAACTTCTTTTGAATCTTTTTTTCGAAGTTGAACTCTTATTCTCTCTATTAAAACTTTGATTGAAAATCCTCCTGATTTTTTTACAAAATCATCTGCACCTAATTTTAATCCTAACAATTCATCTATTTCTTCATCTTTTGAGGTTAAAAATATGACAGGTAAAGAAGTTTTTTTTCTTAATTTTTTTAAAAGTTCTTCACCATCCATTTTAGGCATTTTGATATCAATTATTGCTAAATCAGGCGGTGTCCTTGTCAGACCAATCAATGCACTTTCGCCATCAATGTAAGTTTGAACTTTAAAACCCTCTTTCTCTAGAGCTATACTTAAACTAGTTAGTATATTTCTATCATCGTCTACAAGGGCAATTGTTTCTTTGTGCATAATTAACTATAAAAATACTAAATTGTTCTAATTTGGGCAAATCAAATTTAGTGAAGCTCACCCCAGTTATTACCTGTATTCAAATCTACAGTCAAAGGTATTGAAAAAGAATGATGATCACTTTTAGCTACACTCATCATTTCCTCTATAATGATTTTACTGACTTTTTTTACTTCGTCTTTATGTGCCTCAAAAATAAGCTCATCATGAATTTGTAATAACATCTTAGATTTTTGTTTTTTTTGTTCATTAAGCTTGATATTTAATCTTATCATAGCCAATCTCATTATCTCTGCTGCTGAACCTTGAATTGGCGCATTAATTGCTGCACGCTCTTGAAAATTTCTTACATTATAATTTTTATCATTAATATTAATAAAGTGAGATCTTCTTCCAAAAATATTATTAACATATCCACTTTTTCTACAAAATTTTATTGTTTGCTCCATATAAACTTTTATCTCAGGAAATTTAAAAAAATATGCTTTAAGAAATTCCTCAGCTTCGTAATTTGAGACATTAATTTGTTTTGCTAAACCATATTGTGAAATTCCATAAATGATTCCAAAATTAATAGCTTTAGCTTTTCTTCTTTGATCCTGATCTACTTTTTTGATATCTATGTTAAAAATTTGACTAGCTGTAAGAGAGTGAATATCTTCATTATTTTTAAAAGCTTTTTTCAATTCTTTAACATCTGCCAGATCTGCTAAAATTCTCATTTCAATTTGGTTATAGTCAGCTGAAATTAAAACATGATCTTTTTCAGCAATAAATGCTTTTCTAATATCTTTGCCATCTTGGGATTTGATTGGAATATTTTGTAGGTTAGGATCGCTAGAAGCTAATCTTCCTGTGGTAGTAGCTGCAAGCAAAAAAGAAGTATGAACTCTTTTTGAATTTGGATTAATATGTTCAGGTAGAGAGTCTGAATATGTATTTTTTAGTTTCGAAACCTGCCTCCAATCTAAAATTAATTGTGGAAACTTATGCCCTTTAAAAGCGAGATCCTCCAGGACTGATGCACTTGTAGCAAAGCTCCCCTTTTTTGTTTTTTTTAGATCTGCAATTTTAAGATCATTGTACAAAATTTCACCAAGCTGTTTTGGAGATGCGATATTGAATTCTTTATTTGATATTTTGAAAACATCTTTTTGAATCTTATCAATTTTTTTTTCAAATTTTAAAGAAAGAGTCTTTAGAAATTTATAATCGATTTTAATTCCTTGAATTTCCATAAAGGCCAAAATTTTAATCATAGGTTTCTCAAAAATTTCGTAAATATTTAACATTTTTTCTTCCTTCAAACTTTTGAAAAATTTTTTATATAATCTTAAAGTTATATCAGCATCCTCTGCTGCATAATCTTTAGCCTTTTCAATATCAACTTGGCTAAAATTTATTTCTCTTTTTCCAGAACCAACAACATCTTTAAACGCAACAGTTTTATGATTTAAATGAATCTCTGATAATGTATCCATGTTATGCCTATTTTTACCTGCATCAAGAACGTATGACATGAGCATGGTATCCTCAATTGAGTTAACATCTATTCCATTTTTATATAATACGATAAAATCAAATTTTATATTTTGACCAATTTTTTTTACACTCGAGTCCTCTAATAAAGGTTTTAATTTTCTTAAAACTTTATCTTTATCTATATTTTTTTTTGTTTTATGACCAATTGGTATGTAACATGCTTTTCCAATCTTGGTACTTAATGATATGCCTATTAAATCCGTATTATGAGGATCTAGTGAACTTGTTTCGGTGTCTACTGCAACTTCACCATTCTGCTCAGCTTCTTTTATCCATTCATCAATTTCATTTAGATTATTAATTAAATAATATTTACTTCTATCTATCTTTATTTGATTATCCTCAATTTTAATCTCTTTTTTAAAACTACTCAGATTGGGCTCTCCATAAGCTGAAATTGCAGAGCTAAGTAATCTATTAAACTCCATCTCTCTCAAAAATTTATAAAGTTTATCTTTATCAATATCTTTTAGTTGAAATTCGTTAGGTGCTATTTTTATCGGAGCGTCATGTTTTAGAGTTACTAACTTTTTGCTTATTAAAGCTTTATCTTTGTTTTCTATAAGAGTTTCTCTTCTTTTGTTTTGTTTTATTTCATGAGCAGACTCTAATAAGTTTTCTAAATTGACATACTTATTAATTAATTCAGCTGCTGTTTTTATACCAATTCCAGGTACACCAGGAACATTATCACTACTATCTCCAGCTAAAGCTTGAACATCTATAACTTTACTAGAGCCAACACCAAACTTATTAAGAATATCATCCTCAGAAATAAATTTATTCTTCATTGGATCGTAAATACGAACATTTTTTCTATATAATTGCATTAAATCCTTGTCAGAAGATACGATGGTTACTTTAGCTCCTGCATTTAGTATTTTGTCGGTATAAGTTGCTATTAAATCATCTGCCTCATAATTTATTAATTCTACTGATGGTAAGTTGAACGCAAGAACCGATTTCCTAATATATTCAAATTGAGGTGCTAAATCATCAGGTGCCTCTGACCTATTTGCCTTATAATCATTATAAATTTCATTTCTGAAGGTCTTTCTTGCTGAGTCAAAGATTACCGCAAAATGAGTAGGTTTTTGTAAATTTTGGTTAGATTTAGAATCTTCTAAAAGTTTAAAAAGCATACTGCAGAAACCACTTACTGCTCCGGTGGGTAATCCATCACTTTTTCGTGTTAAAGGAGGCAATGCATAATAAGCTCTAAATATATATCCTGAACCATCGACTAAATAAAAATGATCTGTTTTTTTTATTTTACTCATTTAAAATTAATATAGATTCTCAACTAAAATAAGAGTATTATTTTTTATGGAACTAATAAAGCAAAATTCTCAAGCAAAAATTTTCAAATCAATAATTGTTATATTTTTTGGATCTTTACTTCTTGCAATATCTGCAAAAATAAAAATTCCTTTTTATCCAGTCCCAATGACAATGCAAACATTTGTAGTGCTACTACTTGGTATTAGTTTTGGATATAAGATAGCTTTAACAACAATTAGTTTGTATCTATTAGAGGGAATCGCGGGAATACCCGTTTTTTCTAATTCTCCTGAAAGGGGGGTTGGCTTTGCCTATTTTACTGGTCCAACTATGGGCTACTTGATTGGATTTCTTTCTGCAGGTTATTTAGCTTCTCTGATAAATAAAAATGATAATTTTTTTATGATTTTTGCTAAATTACTCTTATCGGTATCAACGATTTATCTATTAGGTGTTTGGTGGTTGGGTACGCTTATTGGATGGGATAAACCAATTTTTGAAATAGGAGTTATGCCATTTTTATTAGCAGAGACGTTTAAAATTTGTTTGCTCACAATCATAGCAAAAAAGTTACTCAATTTTAGAAAATTTATTTAGGAGATCTTTTAGAAAGAATTCTTTGCAAGGTTCTTCTATGCATTTTTAGCCTTCTGGCTGTTTCAGATACGTTTCTATTGCAAAGTTCAAAAACTCTATGAATATGTTCCCATTTAACCCTGTCTGCTGACATTGGGTTTTCTGGTGGAGCTGCTTTTTTAGCTGGATCTGCTAACAAAGCTTTTTCAACATCATCAGCGTCTGCGGGTTTTGCCAAATAATCAATCGCGCCCTCTTTTATTGCAGCCACAGCTGTCGGGATATTTCCATAACCAGTTAGCATTATAATTCTACTTGAAGAATTTGAGTTTTGTATTTCTTTTACAACTTCAAGTCCGTTGCCATCATTCAATCTTAGATCTACTACAGCGAATCCAGGTTTCTTGGCTTTAACCGAATCTAACCCTTTTTGTACACCCTCAGCTTGAATAACTTCAAAGCCCTTTTTTTCCATTGCTCTAGCTAATCGCTCTCTAAATGGATTATCATCATCGACAATCAACAAGGATTTGTTGTCAAAATCAGCTAAATTTTGCAATGGTGCTTCGTTTTTCATAAGCTTTATATGGACATTTTTTTCCACAATTCAATAGACATTATTTGCTTTACTTTGAATAACTATTGAATTAACTGCTCGATTATTAAAGTTTTTTTATAAAAAAAGCTTTTTTTTTGTTAAATTTTTTTTGAGGGGGCATATTAAATGCAAAAATTTAAGTCAGTTGAAGAACTTGTAAGTCAACTGAAACCAGAAAAACCAGTTTATTGTTTAAGAAAGAAATCTATTCTTTCAGCTTCAAAATTCTTTCAAAATAACTTTCCAGGAAAAATCTTATATGCTGTAAAAACTAACCCACACTCTGAAGTGATTAAAACTCTTATAAAAAGTGGAATCGATCAATTTGATGTTGCTTCAATCGAGGAAATAAAATCTGTTAAAAAATTTAGCCTTTTGGCAAAATGTTCTTTTATGCATACTGTTAAAAGTAGAGAAAGTATAACAGAGGCCTATTTCAAATATGGAGTTAAAACATTTGCACTAGACACAAAAGATGAATTAATAAAAATTATTGAGAGTACTGGTAATGCAAAAGATCTTGAGCTGTTTGTAAGGGTGTCTGTATCAAATGAACATGCTGAAATTGATTTATCAAAAAAATTTGGGGCTCTTAACTCTGAAGCAACAGGTTTGCTGAGATTGGTAAAACAACATTCAAATAAAATAGGATTGAGTTTTCATGTTGGATCTCAATGTATGCATCCAATCTCATATACAAAAGGTATAAACGAAATAGGAAATATAATTAAGAAAACTAAAATTATACCTGATTATATAAACGTTGGAGGTGGTTTTCCGACAATTTATCCTGATTTAATTCCACAATCTTTAAATAGTTACTTAAATGAAATTAAAAAAGGACTTAAAAACTTAAAAATAAAAAAACTACCAGAGATTATTTGTGAGCCTGGAAGAGCATTAGTTGCTGAAAGTGGTTCGACAATAGTCAGAATAAATCTTAAAAAAAAACAAAAGCTTTATATTAATGATGGTACCTATGGAACACTTTTTGATGCAGGTACTCCAAACATAGTTTTTCCTTCAAAAATGATTAAGGATAATTCAAATAAAATTATTTCAAAAAAATTAACTGCTTTTGATTTTTACGGTCCCACTTGTGATAGTATGGATTACATGAAAGGTCCATTTCTTTTACCTAACAATATCAAAGAAAATGATTATATCGAACTTGGTCAACTAGGTGCTTATGGTTTAACATTTAGAACACAATTTAATGGCTTCTTCTCTGATGAAATTTATGAAGTTGAAGATAATCCAATAATGAGTCTTTACGACAAAGACAATAATAAAGCTACTTTGGTAGCTTAATGACAGATAAAAAAAACTTAGGCCATAATAGTAAAAAAGATTTTCTTAAAAATCCTGTTGAACATATTGATATTACATCATTCGACTCAAGAAAAATTATTTCCTCGATGGAAAAAATGTCTTTTGTTTCAAGAGAAACCGCGAACGCCGCAAATATCTATAATGAAATGTTAAAAGATAAAGATTGTACGATTTTTTTAACTTTAGCAGGATCCACTTCTGCTGCTGGCTGCATGAGCATTTATAAAGATCTTATTAAATATAATATGGTCGATGCAATAGTTGCTACAGGAGCTTCTATTGTAGATATGGACTTTTTTGAAGCATTGGGTTTTAAACATTATCAAGGATCACAATTTCAGGATGATACAGAGCTTAGAAAAAATTATATTGATAGGATTTATGACACATATATTGATGAGGATGAATTACAAGTTTGTGACAAAAAAATTTGTGAAATCGCCGATAGTCTTGAACCAAAAAGTTATACATCTAGAGAATTTATTCAAGAAATGGGTAAATATTTAAAAAAAAATTCAGTAAAAAAAGACTCATTAATTGAAACCGCATATGAAAATAATGTTCCGATTTTCTGCCCTGCTTTTACAGATTCTAGTGCCGGTTTTGGCTTGGTAATTCATCAGGAAAAAAACCCAAAAAAACATTTAACTATTGATTCAATTAAAGAGTTCAGAGAACTGACTGAAATAAAGATACAGTCTAAGAGTTCTGGTCTGTTCATGATAGGTGGAGGTGTGCCAAAAAACTTTATACAAGACACAGTAATATGTGCAGAACTTTTAGGTAAAGATGTAGAAATGCATAAATATGCAGTTCAAATTACTGTAGCAGACTCCAGGGATGGAGCTTGTAGCAGTTCAACTTTAAAAGAGGCTAGCTCTTGGGGTAAGGTTGATGTCACTAAGGAACAAATGGTTTTTGCAGAAGCTACTAGTGTATTACCTTTAATTTGCAGTGATGCATATCACAAAGGTGAATGGAAAAATAGAAGTCGAAAAAACTTCTCTAAAATTTTTGATTAAAAATGAAAAAAAAAACCACTATTGGTTTAATACAAACAAAAGTTTTTGAAAATCAAAACAAAAATTTAGAAAATTCAATAAAAAAAATTAAAAAGGCAGCTAAAAGAAATGCAAAAATAATTTGTTTACCTGAATTATTTCTTTCACCTTATTTTTGTCAAACCGAAAATCATTCAAAATTCAAACTTGCTGAAAAGATTCCAGGACCAATCACAAATATTTACTGTAATCTAGCTAAAGAGCTCTCTATTATTCTAATGATCTCTCTTTTTGAAAAAAAAACTTCTGGTTTTTATCACAATACTAGTGTTGTGATTAATGAAGATGGAAAAATTGTCTCAAAATATAGAAAAATGCATATTCCAGATGATCCAGGCTACTACGAAAAATTTTATTTTACTCCTGGAGATTTGGGTTTCAAATCAATAAATACCAATTATGGTAAAATAGGATCTTTAGTATGTTGGGATCAGTGGTTTCCTGAAGCAGCAAGACTCACTGCGCTTAAAGGTGCTGAAATTTTATTTTATCCTACTGCAATAGGATGGCATCCCAAAGAAAGAAAAAAATTTGGGAATTCACAATTAGATGCTTGGATTACAATACAAAGATCTCATGCTATCGCTAATGGTGTTTTTGTGGCTGCAATTAATAGAATTGGATTGGAAAAAGTTAAAAATAAAAAGATACAATTTTGGGGCAATTCTATGATTATTGATCCAAGTGGAAATATAATCAAACAATCCAAATCAAACAAAGAAGAAATATTAATATGTGATATTGATTTTAAAAAAGTAGAAAATACAAGACAACATTGGCCATTTTTAAGAGATAGAAGAATTGATTATTACAAGGGCTTACTAAAAAATCCTAAAGATGCTTAAAAATTTGTTTCTTGAAGGTTTTAGAATGCCTGGAGAGTGGGAAAAACAAAAATCTGTTTGGATTGTTTGGCCATATAATAAAAAAGATTGGCCAGGCTTGTTTGATAAAATTCCTGAAGTAGTAAGTAGGATTGTCTGTAATTTGTCAATTAATCAAACTGTAAATTTAATAATTAGAACTAATAAAGATAAATTAAGAATTAAACTAGAATTAAAAAAATTTAAAAATGATCTATCTAAAATCAAATTTCACCAAATTTTAACAAATAGAATTTGGATCAGAGATAGTGGCCCACTATTTTTAATTAATAATAAAGAAAGAAAAAAAATTATTCTTAATTTTAGATTCAATGGGTGGTCAAAATATAGTGATTATCAAAAAGATGATAAAATTAATGCTAGAATCGCAAAATTGATAAAGATCAAAAAAATTGAACCTAAAATTAAAGTAAAAAAAAATCTTAAAAAAATTGTTTTAGAAGGCGGAGCAATAGACGTGAATGGCCGAGGTTCAATACTTCTGACCCGAGAATGTCTCTTAAGTAAAGTTCAAGAAAGAAACCCTGGCGTAAATAAATTAAATCTAGAAAATGCTTTTAGAAAATATCTTAATTTGAAAAATTTCATATGGTTAAATAAAGGTATAAAGGGGGATGATACTCATGGACACATAGATGATATCGCTAGGTTCGTTTCTCCAAATACTATAATGGCTGCAATTGAAAAAAATAAAAAAGATAGAAATTTTAAAAATTTAAATGAAAATTTACAAATTCTAAAGAAATCAAGTAATACAAATGGAAAAAAATTTAAAATAATTAAAATTCCAATGCCAAAACCTATCTATATTAATAATGTACAAGTTCCTGCAAGTTACCTTAATTTTTATATTGCAAACAGAATAGTTCTATTGCCAGTTTTTAATGACGAGAATGATAAAAAAGTTTTTTCTATTTTTAAAAAATTTTTTAAAAAAAGAAAAGTAATTCCTATCGATTGTAGTGAACTTATATGGGGATTTGGTGCAATCCATTGTATGACGCAACAGGAGCCCTTTATATAGTTTTAAGCTGGTTTTAAAGTGCCTAAAAGTAGTCTAAAAGGAATTAACATTACTAAAGCAACAAATATTTTTACAGCCAAATCACCCAAGGATAATGTTACCCAAGGTATCCCTGTAGCATAAAAAGATATAGAGAAAAATAAGAAGGTATCAACTGTCGAACCAATAATAGATGAAGTTAAAGGTGCAACAAACCACTTATTCTTTCTCAGTTTGTCAAAAATCTGAACATCTATTAGTTGGGCTACTAAAAAAGCAGTTCCAGATCCGATGGCTATTCTAATGGATATCAGGTCCGCAAAGTTTGTTGAAAAAAGAAGAGTAAAACTAATACCTATAATAAAACCTATGTAAACTATTTGTCTTGCAATTAGTTTTCCATAAGATCTATTTGCTAAATCAGTTATTAAAAAAGCTATTGGATAACTAAATGCTCCATAAGTTAATATTTCCTCCAAACCATAATATTTGATTGGAAATTGGACTAAATAATTAGAAGCTAAAACAACAACTCCCATTATTAATGAGAACAATAGAAATAATTTATTCATTAAACGCTTTTAGATTTTACTATTTTTTTTTGGAAAGGAGATTTAATCAATATATTTTTTTTGAGTTTTTTTAATCTTGGTGATAAATTTTTATTTTTGACTGATTTCAAAAATTCATCAAAACTACCTTTTTTATCAACAGATCTAACGCCAGCATTGCTTACTGTTAATTTTAAGCTTCTATTAAGAAGTTCGCTTGTAAATTTAACTTTTTTTAAATTAGGTAAAAATCTTCTTTTTGTCTTATTATTAGCGTGACTAACATTATGACCTTTCATTGGATTTTTTCCAGTTAATTCACATTTTTTTGCCATAATAATATCGCCTATATAGAGTGTGATTATGATCTCGTCAAGGTTATAAGGTTGTAATTACTATTTTTTACCAATTATTTCTGTAAAGTTCTTAACACCATCTTTAATGAGTAATTCTTTAAGTTCTTTTTTTATCATATTAACTATATTTGGTCCTTTAAAGACCATTCCGGTATAAAGCTGAACATAACTTGCACCCGCTAATAATTTTTCATATGTGCTCCTTCCAGAGTCTACTCCTCCAACACCAATAATTTTTATTCTTCCATTTAATATTTTGTAAAATTTATTGATTAATTGTGATGATTTTTTTTCAATAGGTTTACCAGATAAGCCCCCTTTTTGGTGTTTTTGGATGTTACTTAAATTATCTCGTGATGAATCAGATGTGTTTGAAATGATAATAGCCTCAATTTCATTACTCAAAAGAACTTCTGCAATTTTATTAATTTCTTGGTTATTGATATCGGGTGAAACTTTAACTGCTATTGGCACTTTTGAATTCAAATTTTTTTTCTCTTTACTTATAGCTTGTAAAAGTTCATCTAACTTTGTTTGTTCATGAAATTTTCTTAGGTCTTCAGTATTAGGTGACGAAATATTGATTGTGATATAATCTGCAATCTGATGGAATGTTTTTAGACAATCTAAATAGTCTTTAAGTCTATTTTCAGAGACCTTGTTAGGCCCAATGTTAACTCCAAGTAAACCTATTTGTTTGTTAGATTTCATTCTATTTGCAATATTTTGAGCACCCAGATTATTGAAACCAAGTCTATTTATTAATGCCTCATCCTCTACCAGTCTAAATACTCTTGGTTTAGGATTTCCATATTGTTTTAAAGGAGTAATAGTTCCAACCTCAACAAAGCCAAAACCCAACCTAAATAATGAGTTATATACTTCAGCATTTTTATCAAAACCTGCTGCCATACCTATTGGATTTTCTAAATCTTTATTAAATAGTTTTGATTTAAATAATGGATTATTTCTATCAGTATCTAAAATATTAGGAACAAAATTAAACTTTAAAGACTTAATTGCTAAATTATGAGCTGTCTCTGGATCAAACTTGAAAATTAAAGATCTTAAATTTGAAAACATTATTTAATCTTATTTAATATAAGATCTTTTGTTTCTTTAACACCAAAAAAACTTATAAAAAAACCCATTCGAGGGCCATTTTCATCACCAAATACAACTTCATAAATTAATTTAAACCAATCTCTTAGTTTATCTGAATAACCATTTTCTTTTCCAGTTGAATAAATTAAAGTTTGGATATCCTCAGGTGACATTTTATCATTACACTTATCCAAAGTTTTTATCAGAGCTTCTAATGCTTTTTTTTCTTTATCATTGGGTTTCTTGTATTTCTTTTGTAATTTAATGACATCATTAAAATATTTAATAGCATAGCCAACTAATCTATTAAATATAGGATAATCTTTCTCAGAAATATTAGTTTTATATCTCTTTACAAATTTCCATAAGAGTTCTGTGTTGTCTGCGTTACTTGTCTCAACAAGATTTAGTAACATCGAAAATGACATAATCATGTTTTCTTTAGGTACCTTACTATTATGGACATGCCAAACAGGATTCATAAGTAGTTGTAAATCATTTTGAGATTTTGCTTTTTCTATAAAATCTAAGTATTCATCGACAGCTTTTGGAACAATTTCTTTATAAAGTTTTTTAGCTCTTTTTGGATTTTGATACATATATAAAGATAAACTTTCTGGTGATGCATATTCTAACCACTGATCAATTGTGATACCATTTCCTTTAGATTTTGAAATTTTTTCTCCTTTCTCATCTAAAAATAATTCGTATGCAAAACCTGATGGATTTGTTTTTCCAATTAATTTAATTATCTTAGTAGATAAAATTGCGCTTTCTATAAGGTCTTTGCCGTACATTTCAAAATCAATATCTAATGCATACCATCTCATAGCCCAATCGACTTTCCATTGTAGTTTACAATTTCCATCCAAAATGCTTATTTCCAGATCTTGTCCATTATTATCAAAAATAATTTTCGATTTTTCCTTATCTATTTCTTTCAAGGGAATTTCCAAAACATGTCCCGTCTGAGGACATATAGGTAAAAATGGACAATAAGTTTTCTGACGCTCTTTGCCTAAAGTTGGAAGTATAATATTCATTATTCCATCATAATTTTTCAAAATAATTTGAAGAGTAGAATTAAAAAAACCTGATTTATAAAGTGATGTAGAACTTTTAAAACTATAATTAAAATTAAAATTATTTAAAAAATTTTTAAGCATTTCATTATTATGTTCTCCAAAACTACTAAATTTACCAAAAGGATCTGGGACTTTTGTAAGCGGTTTGTGTAAATTCTTTTCCAATAATTCTTTTTGTGGGATATTTTCTGGAACTTTTCTTAACCCATCCATATCATCTGAGAAAGTTATTATTTCTGTTGGAAGATCAGTTAAATGACTTAAGGCATTTACCATCATTGATGTTCTGGCAACCTCTCCAAATGTACCAATATGAGGGAGTCCGCTTGGACCATACCCAGTTTGAAGAGTGATTTTTCCTTTTTTCTCTATATATGATTTTCTTTCACGAAGCATTTTTTTTGCCTCTACAAAAGGCCATGCAGCTGTTTTATCTAAATTTTCTTTTTTAATCATGAATAACTCAAAAAAATCTTATATTAACGATTTAAACAATTCTTATAGAGTTGAAATTTATTTACCATAAAATAATGTCCTTTCAAAATGTCTAATTATAAAACAGTTTTTTTTACTCTTGGAATTCTTCAAATAATTCTTGGAATCTTTATGCTTCTTCCAATAATTATACAATTTTTCTATAGTGAACTAGACTCCTCTTTTTTTGGAGCAGCTCTTGTTACTACTATCTTTGGCATACTGTTTTTTTTATCAAATTTGGATCACGATAAAAAATTAAATTTACAACAAGCATTTTTGTTAACATCTTTGTCTTGGTTAAGCATTGCAATCTTTGGGTCTCTACCATTTATTTTTTCCAATATTGAATTTTCAATAACTAATGCTTTTTTTGAGAGTATGTCAGGTATTACTACTACCGGATCGACCATTATACCAAACTTGGAAAATATGCCAAAAGGTATTCTCTTTTGGAGAGCTATTCTTCAATGGCTAGGAGGAATTGGTATTATCGTAATGGCCATAACCTTAATGCCAATAATGAATGTAGGAGGGATGCAGTTATTTAAGATATCAAATAATGATTCCTCTGAAAAAATTTTACCTAAATCAAAAGAAATAGCTATTAGATTAATTTATATATATTTTGGGCTTACTGCTTTATGTGCAATCTCCTATAAAATTCTTGGTATGAATGTTTTTGATAGTATGACTCACTCAATGACTACAATAGCAACCGGAGGATTTTCAAACTATAATGAGTCAATTGGTTTTTTCGATAGTGTTTATATAGAAATTTCAGCAATGATTTTTATTATTCTAGGTAGTTTACCTTTTATTGCTTATATTAAATTTTTAAGTGGAAATAGAGGAATTTTTTTTTTCAGATATTCAAATCAAAACTTTCATAAAAACTATAGCTCTTAGTACTATCTTATTAATGGTTTACCTAATCTTAAATAACTCTTCAAATCTTGATATTAGATCTATTTTTTTTAACGTAATTTCTATTTTAACTGGCACAGGTTATGTTAATGCACAATTTGATAATTGGGGTGGTTTCCCACTACTTTTATTTTTAGGATTAATGTTTATAGGAGGATGTGCTGGTTCGACAACTTGTGGAGTAAAAATATTTAGAATTCAAATTCTTTGGTCATTTGTTGGGAATCAATTAAAAAAAATTATTTATCCAAAAGGTATTTTTGTTCTAAAATACGATAAAAATCCGATTGATAACAAATTCGTGTCATCAATAATTTCTTTTATATACATGTATCTTATAATTTTTTTTATCATAACAGCATTATTATCATTAACCGGTCTTGATTTTATCACTTCAATATCTGGAGCTGCTACTTCTATTTCGAATGTGGGACCTGGTCTAGGCTCAGTTATTGGTCCAAATGGAAATTTCTCGTCATTACCAGATATTTCAAAATGGATATTAACGCTTGGTATGATACTGGGAAGATTAGAATTATTTGCTATATTGGTTTTGTTTTTACCTTCTTTTTGGCGAAATTAGTATTATGAGAGATATAAATATTTTTTTTAGAGAAAAACCATTAAAAATGATTTGTTTAGGTTTTTCATCTGGACTTCCTATTTTATTAGTTTTCTCTACTTTGTCCGTGTGGTTAGTGCAAGCTGGTATAAATAGAAGCACTGTAACTTTATTTAGTTGGGCTGGTTTTGCTTATGCTTTCAAATATTTATGGTCTCCTCTAGTAGACAATTATAAATTACCATTTTTGAAAAAATTAGGTCACAGGAAAAGTTGGCTTTTAGTATCACAAATATTAGTCTTAATCTCACTTATATTAACTGCATTTACCGATCCACAAAATAATTTATTTTTTACTGCTTTATTCATTACTTTTTTAGCTTTTTTTAGTGCTACTCAAGATATTCTAATTGATGCATTCAGGATAGAGTCCGCACCTCAATCTCTTCAAGGTCCAATGTCTTCAATGTATATTGCTGGTTATAGAATAGCTATGCTTGTAGCAGGTGCAGGTAGCTTATGGTTAGCGGCTTTTTTTGGAACTGAAATTTACAATCAGGATGTATGGAAAAAAGTGTATCTAATAATGTCAATTTTCATGTTTGTCGGGATTTTTGCAACTTTATCCTCTCAAGAGCCAAAAATTAAAAAAAATTTTAAAAAAGACAACCATTTAAAATTTTTATTATCTATATTTTTCTCTGTAATCGGATTTATATTTCTTTATTCAATTATTGAAAATCCCTACAATAAAAAAGATATTTTTTTAACATTTATTTTCTCAACAATAAGATTAATTATTTGCTTTATCTTTGCGTTTTTTATTATTAAATTTTTAATCTTTATCAAATTTACCTCAAATAAAAAAATTTCTAAAAGTTATCTTAGACCCATACTAGATTTCATAACAAGATACGGTAAATTTGCTTTTCTAATTTTATTTTTAATTTCATTGTATCGAATAGCTGATGTTGTTATGGGAGTAATGGCTAATATTTTTTATTTAGAGAAAGGTTATAAAATTTCAGAGATAGCAACGTTTTCCAAATTTTTTGGTGTATTTGCAACAATATTTGGTGGATTTATTGGTGGTTATTGTTCTTACAAATTTGGAACAATGAAAGCATTATTTTTTGGTGCACTTGTAGCTGCACTTAGTAACTTATTATTTGCATGGTTAGCTATTTCGCCGATAAGTATAAATTTTTTAATTGCAGTTATTACAGCAGATAATATTTCAAGTGGCTTTGCTGGTGCAGCTTTCGTTATTTATTTGTCAGGGCTTACCTCTATAAAATTTACTGCTACTCAGTATGCATTATTTAGTTCTATAATGCTCTTCTTGCCAAAACTTATTGCGGGTTACGCTGGAAGCTGGGTTGATGTAATGGGTTATGCTTATTTTTTTTCACTTACGGCGCTTCTAGGATTACCAGTTCTTTATTTAATAATCTGGATAGGAAGAGTTGCGCCAATTAGAAACTAAATGATAAACAATTTTTCTTTAATAAATATTTACGAAAAACCAAAGCAATATTCCAAACTTTCATCACAAATGTTATATGGAGAAAAATTTAAAATTTTAGAAAATAAAGGACATTGGTTAAAAATTAAAACTAATTATGATAATTATACTGGTTATATTCGAAAAAAAAAATTTTTAATAAAAGAATTTGTTCCAAGATTTAAAGTTTCATCAAAAAAAACAGAAATTTTTACCAAAAAAAATAAAAAATTAATTAAAACAAATAGATTTTTATTTTTTGCAAGTAGAATAAAAAAAATAGAAGAAAATAAAAATTTTATAGAATTTGAAAAAAATAAATGGATTAAAAAAAAACATCTAAAAAAAATAAAATTTTTTGAAAATAACTCAAATAAAATTTTTAAATTATTTTTAAACTCAAAATATCTTTGGGGTGGAAAGACTTCGGATGGTATAGACTGTTCATCACTTATCCAAATTTATTTTTTTTATAATGGGGTTTTTTTCCCTAGGGATACAAAAGATCAAATAAAATATTGTAAAAAAAAAATTAATAAAAAATTTACAAAAGGTGACATTATTTTCTGGAAAGGTCATGTTGGGGCATGTTTAAATCAAATTAAATTTATTCATGCATATGGACCTAGAAAAAAAGTATTAATTATGCCAACAAATGAAACGATCCAGCACATAAGAAAAACAGCAAAATTAATTGTAAAAAAAATAAGTAATATAAAGACTTATTAATCTCTTCCAAAATCTGGCTTATTTATATCTTGTTTAAGTTGGATGATTTTTGACCTAACTTTTTTTGTTTGAGTCAATTTTTTAAGAATAGACTTATTATTTTTCAATGAAATATCTCTTTTAAAAGATTTTAAATTTTTGATAAATAAATTGATTGCTTTCGATATATTGGTTCTATTATCAAAAAAAATGTCTCTCCACATGATTTCGTTTGATGCAGCAATTCTTGAAAAGTCTCTTAAACCACCAGCACTGTATTTCAGCAAATCATATTTTTGTTTTTTTTCAAAATCTTGTGCTGACTTGACTAAATTATAAGCGATCAAGTGAGGTAAATGACTTGTTATTGAGAAAATTTTATCATGTTTGTCTGGGGTCATCTCAATTGTTTTAGAACCCATTTTATTCCAAAAAGACTTTAGAAATTTTAAATGAGATTTATTAGATCTTTTTCCTTTAATCAAAACACACCATTTGTTTTCAAAAAGATTTTGTTTACCATTCTCTGGCCCGCTTACCTCGGACCCGGCAATTGGATGACTAGAACTCCAAAAAATACCTTTTTTTAAATTTTTATTAACTATTTCAAGAGATTTAAGCTTTGAAGAACCAACGTCTGTTATAATATTTTTTGATTGAAAACTTTTGTTCATCCTTAGAATAATTTTTTTGTATTCACTCATTGGTGTACAAATGATAATTAATTTTGACTGGGAAACAACATCTTCAGGTCTCTTAATGAGAGTTCCTGGCAGCTTCAATTTTTTAAACTTATTTATACTTTTTTTTGATTTCTCATAAATGAAAATTTTACTTACTATTTTTTTTTTGTGAATTCTTCTAAGTAAAGATGAGCCTAATAAACCACAACCAATAATTAATATATTATTCATTTACTAAATATTCCTTCTACTGCACGAATAAACTTTTGGCAATCCGCTGTTGAACCAATCGTTAATCTCAACATATTTTTAATTTTGTAACCATACTCTGTTGATCTTAAAATAATTCCTTTTTTTTTAAGTTTTTCATAAAATTGTTTTGCTTTTAATTTGCACTTAGAAAAATCTAACAATAAAAAATTTGCTGAAACTTTGTTTGATCCAATATTGTATTTTTCCAAAAACTCCTTTAATTTTTTTGCATATTTCCTATTATGTTTGACTGAACGAGATATAAACTTTGTGTCTTTTAAAGACTCTTCAGCTGCTAATTGCGCAACCTCATTTATATTAAATGGTGGCTTAATTTGACTCAAAGCGTTGATTATCTTCTTATCACCATAACCCCAACCTATTCTTAAAGAAGCGAGACCATATATTTTTGAAAATGTTCTTAAAATAAAAACATTATTTTTATTCCTAAATAATTCTAAACCTGATTTATAGTCTGGGTTTTTCATGTATTCTGCGTAAGCATCATCAATGACTAAAAGAATATTTTTTCTCAACTTTTTTCTTAATTCAATAATCTCAAGTTTGTTGAGATATGTTCCTGTTGGATTATTTGGGTTAGCTAAGAAAACTATTTTTGTTCTTTTAGTTACTTTCTTCAAGATCTCAGAAATTGATATTTTATAATCTTTCTCATTTGAAAAAACAACTTTAGCTCCAACTATTTTTGCATAAATTCTGTACATTAAAAAACTAAACTGTGGAACTATTACTTCGTCTTTCGGACTCAAAAAAAGTTGACACAACATTTGTATAACTTCATCAGAACCAGCACCACAGATAATCTTATCTTTGTTACATTTAAATTTAATTGATATTTGTTTCTTTAACCTTTTTGACTGGCTATCTGGATACCTAGAGAAATTTAATTTTTTATTAGATAATACTTTTTTTGCCTTAGGGCTTATTCCTAAAGCAGACTCATTTGCAGATAGCTTTGTAATCTTTTTTATTTTCTTAATAATAGATTTCCCGGGTTCATAGACCTCTATATCTAATTTTTTGAATCTTACAGTTGTCATTTTTTTTAAATTAAGGCTCTTTATAAATAAAATAACAATTATTCATATAGTATTAGTTAAAATATTTTTAAATTTGACATACTAAATAACATCTTGTACAAAATTTATGCGCTGATTTAACTGAATTGCGAGCGCTTTAAAAAAACCGCTAAAAAAGTTTTTTTTCTCACAATTCGTTGATTAGCCTCAATTATGGACAATTTAAATAATATAAAAACGATTTTAATTGAAAAACCATTGAAGCTGGATTGTGGTAAAACCATAAATAATTTCCCGCTAGCCTATGAAACATACGGCTCACTTAATGAAAAAAAAGACAATGCAATTTTAGTCTGTCACGCATTAACTGGTGATCAATTTGTTACGGGAATAAATCCAGTTACAAAAAAGGATGGATGGTGGTCTTATGCAGTAGGTCCAAACAAATCAATTGATACAAATAAATATTTTGTAATTTGTGCGAATGTAATTGGAGGGTGTATGGGATCTTTTGGCCCTAGCCATATTAATCCAGAGACACAAAAAATATATGGCACAGATTTTCCTGTTATCACTATCAATGATATTGTTAATGCTCAGGTAAATTTATTAGATTATTTTGGAATTAAAAAACTGTTTTCCGTTGTGGGAGGTTCAATGGGTGGAATGCAAGTTTTACAGTTTGTAAGTAATTTTCCAGAAAAAGCAAAAACAGCTGTTCCTATAGCCTGTACGTCTAGCCATTCAGCTCAAAATATAGCATTCAATGAACTTGGAAGGCAAGCGATTACTGCCGATCATAATTGGTCTGATGGAAAATATTCTTCAAACAAAACTGTTCCTGACAAAGGTTTGGCTGTTGCAAGAATGGCTGCTCACATTACATATTTGTCTAAAAAAGGTCTTCAAGAAAAATTTGGAAGAAAATTACAAGAAAGAGATGCTCTTAAATTTGGTTTTGATGCTGACTTTCAAATTGAGAGTTATCTGAGATATCAAGGTTCCGTCTTTGTTGATAGGTTCGATGCTAATAGTTATCTTTATATAACTAGAGCAATGGATTACTTTGATTTGGTTAAGCAGTTTGATGGAAATCTTTCTGACGCATTTAAGAATTCAAAAGTTAAGTTCTTTGTAATATCATTTACTTCTGACTGGCTTTATCCAACTCAAGAAAATAAGGATATAGTCATCGCTTTAAATGCTGTTGGAGCAGATGTTGGTTTTGTAGAAATTGATACAGATAAAGGTCATGATTCCTTTCTGTTAAATGTCCCTGATTTTTTAAAAACACTTAAAAACTTTTTAGACAAATCTTACATTGAATAAATCTCATGAAAACCGAATATAAAATAATTTCTGACATCATAGATAAAAATTCAAGGGTGTTAGATGTTGGATGTGACGACGGGGCTTTGATGGAATATCTTAAACAAAACAAAGATGTTGATATAAGAGGGATCGAGATATCAAAAGAAAAAGTTCAAACTTGTATTTCAAAAGGACTAACAGTTTTAGAAGGAAACGCTGAACTTGATCTAAAACAATTTCCAAATAAGTCTTTTGATTATGTAGTTCTTGGTCAAACCTTGCAAGCTTTTGTTAATCCAGAGATAGTCATTAAAGAACTATTAAGAGTTGGTAAAAAAGCCATTGTTACTATTCCAAATTTTGGTCATTGGAAAGTTCGATTAAACTTATTATTCAAAGGTACTATGCCAGTTACTAAAGCACTGCCAAATGAATGGTATAATACACCTAATATTCACATGTGTACTATTAAGGATTTTTTTAAATTTTCTGAGACAATTGATTTTAAGATTTTTAAATCTTTAGCACTAATAAATAATAACGTATCTAATATAAATAATTCGAATTTACTTACAAAAAATTTATTTTCTGAGTTGGGAATATTTTTAATTGAGAAATCAAATGAAAACTGAGATTATAAAATGCCTCCAGGATAACTATAGTTATATTATAATTGATGAAAGTAATAATAATGCATGTGTGGTTGACCCTGGTGAGTCTTTTCCAATAATTGATTTCTTAGAGAGCAATGGATTAAAATTAAAATACATTCTTAATACTCATCATCATTATGACCACATAAATGGGAATTTAGAGCTAAAAAATAAATATGGTTCCAAAATTGTTGCTTTTGAAGAGGATAAAAATCGTATCCCTAAAATTGATATTTTTGTAAGAGATAATGAAATATGGAAAGCGGACAATTTCGAAGCTAAAATTTACCATACCCCCGGACATACAAGCGGACATATTGCATTTCATTTTTTTAATGAAAAAAAAATTTTTACTGGTGATACACTTTTTTCACTTGGATGTGGAAGGATTTTTGAAGGAACTTTTAAAGAAATGTTTAATTCGCTCAGTAAATTTAAAAAACTCCCAAAGGAAACAGAAATTTATTGTGGACATGAATATACTCTCCAAAATTCTGATTTTTGCATTAAGCACGATCCTAAAAATCCCAAACTAAAGAATAAGATTAAAAATATTAAAAAAAAATTGAATGATAATCTACCAACAGTGCCAACAGTTTTGAGTGAAGAGTTAGAATGTAATATATTTCTTAGGGCTAAAAATTTGCAGACATTTACAAAACTTAGAGAATTAAAGGATAATTTTTAACTTATAGAGCTTGACTAAAATTAGGCTGAGATTATATTGCGATAATTAAATTAGATTATCATTATGTCTTATGCAGTAATACAAACAGGTGGAAAACAGTATAAAGTGAAATCTGGAGAAATTATTAAAATTGAAAAACTTCCAGACTCTAAGCCTGATGCTAAAATAGAATTTAAAGATATTTTAGCTTATGGAGATGACAAAATAATTGAAATTGGAACACCAATAATTCAAGGCTCAAAAGTTGAGGCAAATTTAATTAAGAATAGCAAAAATAGAACAGTTCTTATTTTTAAAAAAAGAAGAAGACAAAATTCAAGAAGAAAAAATGGACATAGGCAAGAATATTCATTGATCAGAATTAACAAAATTTTTTCGAAGGACGGTAAAGTACTATCTGAAGCTGAAAAAATTTCTAAGACTACAAAAAAAGAAGTGACTAAGAAACAAGCAAGTAAGTAGGAAAATTTATGGCTACAAAAAAAGCAGGTGGATCATCCAGAAACGGACGAGATAGTGCTGGTCGAAGATTAGGTGTTAAAAAATATGGTGGTGAAACCGTTATACCTGGAAACATAATTGTAAGACAGAGGGGTACTAAAATATTTCCTGGAGAAAATGTTGGTATGGGTAAAGATCACTCAATTTTTTCAATTGTAAAAGGTAAAGTAGTTTTTAAAAAGACCAAATCAGATAGAACTTTTGTTTCAGTAAAACCCAATTAATAGTACAACTATAATAAACGTTGTATTATGAAATTCTTAGATCAAGTTAAAATTTATGTAAAAGCTGGAAACGGTGGAGATGGTTCTCCTAGTTTTAGAAGAGAAAAATTTATTGAATATGGAGGGCCAGATGGTGGTGATGGTGGTGATGGTGGCTCTGTAATATTAAAATCTGAGCAAAATCTTAATACTTTAATTGATTATAGATATCGACAACATCATAAAGCAAAAAGAGGTAATAACGGTTCTGGGCAAAATCGTACTGGAAAAAGTGGAGTAGATTTGATTTTAAAAGTCCCTCTTGGTACTCAGGTTTTTGAGGAAGATAATAAAACATTAATTTATGATTTTATAAAAATTGGAGAAGAATTTGTTGTTGCGAGTGGTGGCAAAGGAGGGCTTGGAAATACAAGATTTAAAAGTTCAACAAATAGAGCACCAAGAAAATTTACTAAAGGAAAATTAGGAGAAGAATTTGTAATTTGGCTCCAATTAAAAACAATTGCTGATATTGGCTTAATTGGGTTGCCTAATGCCGGTAAATCAAGTTTGTTAGCAGCTATAACTAATGCTAATCCTAAAATTGCGAATTATCAATTTACTACCTTAAATCCAAATCTAGGAGTAGCAAATTACGATAACAAAGAAATTACTATTGCTGACATACCTGGTTTAGTTGAAGGGGCACATAAAGGAACTGGTTTAGGAATACAATTTTTAAAACACATAGAAAGATGTAAATCTCTATTACATATGATCGATATCACTAATAAAGACTTAAAAAAAAGTTACAAACAAATTAAAAATGAATTAAAAAGTTATAGCTCTAAAATATCTAAAAAAAAAGAATTAGTAGTCCTGAATAAAACTGATTTAATTGGAAATAATGATATAAAAAAAATTATTAAAGATTTTTCAAAATTTACAAAATCTGAGGTAATTACTCTGACAACACTTGAAAAAAAATCTATTTCCAAAATAAAGGCAAAACTAATTTCTTATGCATCTTAAAAATTCTAGGATTATTGTTATTAAAATTGGATCATCTTTGTTAGTAGATGAAAAAAGAGGAATAAGAAAGAAATGGCTGAATAGTTTTGCAAAAGATATTAAAAAATTAAAATCAAAAAATAAAAAGATTGTAATTGTCAGTTCTGGGGCTATAGCTCTTGGTTGTAAAAAAATGAATTATAATAAAGTTAATCTTAAATTAGACGAAAGCCAAGCAATAGCATCAGTTGGACAAATAGAGTTAATGAATTTGTTTTCACAAACATTTTCAAAATTTAAATTAAATATTTCTCAAATACTACTCACTCTTGATGATACTGAAGAAAGAAGAAGATCAATAAATGCAAAGAGGACTTTTGAAAATTTATTTCAACTAAATTATATTCCTATTGTTAACGAAAATGATACCATTGCTACTTCAGAAATTAAATATGGTGATAATGATAGATTAGCGTCTAGAGTAGCTCAAATAACTGACGCTGATATGTTAATATTACTGTCTGATGTTGATGGACTGTTTACAAAAAATCCAAAGATATTTAAAGATGCTAAATTAATTAAAAAAGTTGATGATTTAATCAGAGATACTAAAGATATTAATATAAAAGGCAGAACAGAGTACGGGAGTGGCGGAATGAATACAAAAATTGAGGCAGCTAAAATTTGTAATTTAGCAGGGTGCAACATGATTATTGCAAATGGATTACATCTTAACCCAATTAGCCAGATAGAAAAAAATGATAAGTGCACTTTGTTCACTTCAAAAACTACAAAATTGCAAGCAAGAAAAAAATGGATCCTGAGCTCTATCTCACCAAAGGGGGAGTTAAAGATAGATGACGGAGCAAAAAAAGCTCTATTGAACGGAAAAAGTTTACTTGCTGCAGGCATCAAAAGCGTTTTAGGAAAATTTCATAAAGGTGACCACATAAAAATTATAGATAATAAAGGAAAAGAATTTGCTAGAGGTCTAAGTTCTTTTTCGTCAGAAGAAATTAATAAAATAATGGGATGCCATTCAAACAAAATTAAGGAGATTCTTGGATATGTTTCAAAATCAGAAGTAGTCCATAAAGATGATATGGTAGAAATATAATGAGAAATTTATTAATAAATATCGGCGAGAAGTCAAAAAAAGCATTTTCAAATCAAATTATTACAAAAAAAAAAGACAAAGTGCTTAAAGACTATCTTTTTTTAATTATAAAAAATAAAAGAAAAATCCTGCGAGAAAATATTAAAGACGTCAAGAATGCTTACAAAAAAAACCTAAAAAATAATTTGATTCAAAGATTGATTTTAAATGACAAGAAAATTTTAGAAATTATTAATTCAATAAAAAAAATAATAAAATTAAAAGATCCAACAAATGTTGTTTTAGAAAAATGGAAACAACCTAACGGTTTAAATATTTCAAAAGTGTCAATTCCAATTGGAGTAATTGGTGTAATCTATGAAAGTAGACCCAATGTTACCTCAGATGTTGCCTCCTTATGTTTTAAATCTGGTAATTCAGTAATTTTAAAAGGTGGTTCTGAAGCTTTTTACTCAAATCTTATACTTTCAAAATTATTTAGAAAATCCCTGAAAAAGAATAAAGTAAATGAAAATTTTATACAATTTATAGATATTAAAAAAAGAACAGTAGTTGATTATCTCTTAACTAAGATGAGTAAATTTATTGATGTGATTATTCCGAGGGGAGGGAAAAGCTTAGTCAAGAAAGTTCATGAATTGTCCTCAATCCCAACAATTGGACATTTAGAAGGAGTATGTCATTCATATGTAGATAAAGATGCAAGTCTTAAAATGTCAAAAAAAATAATTTATAATGCTAAAATGAGAAATACCTCTATTTGTGGAGCAACTGAAACAATCTTGTTCCACGAAAAAATAGTTAAAAAGTTTGTTAATCCAATTTTAAATGATTTAGAGAAAAATGGATGTAAAATTATTGGAGATAACAAAATTATGAAATTTTATAATGGTAATGTGCATAAAGCTTCGACAAAAGATTGGTCTAAAGAATATTTAACCTCAGTTGTTTCAGTAAAAACAGTGAAAAACTTAGATGATGCAATAAGTCATATTAATAAATATGGTACTATGCATACTGATTGTATAATCACTCGAAATAAAAAATCTGCTAAAAAATTTCTTAATGGAGTAAAAAGTTCAATTGCCATGCATAATACTTCAACACAATTTGCAGATGGAGGTGAGTTTGGTTTTGGAGGTGAAGTTGGAATTTCAACAAATACTTTACCACCACGTGGGCCTGTGGGGCTTAAACAATTAGTTTCTTATAGATATCAAATATCAAGCAACGGAAAAATAAGGAAATAATTTGGATTTTAAAAACAAAAGAATAGGTGTCCTTGGTGGTACTTTTGATCCTGCGCATAAAGGTCACTTGGCTATTTCTAAAGATGCCTTTAGAAGATTTAAATTAAAAAAAGTAATATGGGCTATTACAGAAAAAAATCCGCTCAAAAAACAAAGTAAAAATTATATCTTCAATAGAGTAAAATACTGTAAAAAAATCATAGGAAAAAATAGTTTTATTGAAGTTAAATTTTATGAAAAGGTTATCAAATCAAATAAAACCTATAAACTTATCCTTTATCTTAATCGAAATAAAAAAAACGAAATTTATTTTTTAATGGGTGCAGATAATCTAATCAATTTTCATCGATGGTATAAATGGAAAGAAATCTCAAAAAGATGCAAAATCATAGTTTTCGATAGATACGGATATAAAAAAAAATCTTTAAATTCAACATCATTTAGAAGACTAAATAAGAATAATTTAACTTTTATAAAATTTAAAAAAGTCAATATTTCGTCTTCTCAATTAAGAAAAATTTGATAATCTTTTAACAATCAATGGATAAAATTTTGGATCTTAAACAGATTGTTATAAAAACCCTAGACTTAAATAAAGCCCAGAACATTATTAGTATTGACCTAAAAGATAAGAGCTCAATGGCTGATTATATGATTATAGCCAGCGGAACTTCGTCACGACATATTCAATCGCTATCTGAACAAGTTTTAGAAAAATTAAAAGATTGTGGAGTTAAAAACTCAAAAATTGAGGGTAAAGACAGTAATGAATGGAAATTAGTTGATGGTATAGATTTAATCATTCATATATTTCATCCAGAAAAAAGAAAGTTTTATGAGCTTGAAAAAATGTGGTCAGAATTGATTCCCAAAGAAAAATTAATCATATGACAAGGAAAAGTCTTATAATTTTTTTTTCAGTACTAATTTTTTACATACCTACTGTTTACTCATCAGAAAATGATATTTATAAAAAAATTGATTTGTTCGGTGAGGTTCTTGAAAAAATCAATAAAGAATATGTTGATGATATAAATCAATCAGAAAGTATGGACTCTGCAATAAATGGTTTATTACAATCCCTAGATCCGTATTCAGCTTACATGTCACCAAAAATATTTAATGAGATGCAAACAGAAACTAGCGGTGAATTTGGTGGTTTAGGAATAGAAGTAAGTATGGAGTCTGGTGTTGTTAAAGTAATTTCTCCGATAGACGATACTCCAGCTTCTAGAGCAGGTATTAAAGCAGGAGATTACATTGTAAAAATTAATAACACACAAGTTCAAGGAAAATCTTTAAGTGAGGCTGTTGAATTAATGAGAGGTCCAGTGGGCACTAGCATTGAGCTCACAATTAGACGAAGAGGAGAAAAAAAAGCTCTAAATTTTATTATAGTCAGAGAAATAATTGAAATACAATCCGTTAAAGTAGATGTGTTAGAAAAAAATGTTGGCTACATAAGATTAACCTCTTTTAATGAAAATAGCGGAGAACAAATAAAAGAAAAGATTAAAGAATTAGAAAATAAAAAAAAAGTAAAAGCATATATTTTAGATTTACGAAATAATCCTGGTGGTTTGCTTTCTCAAGCAATTAGGATAACTGACTATTTTTTAGATAATGGTGAGATTGTTTCTACGAAAAGTAGAAAAGCTTCTGAAAATAAAAAGTGGTTTGCAAAAGAGGGTGACTTGACCAAAGGTAAAACTTTAATTGTGATGATAAATTATGGCTCTGCATCAGCATCAGAAATAGTTGCTGGGGCTTTAAAAGATCATAAAAGAGCGATCTTAATAGGAGAAAATAGTTTTGGAAAAGGGTCAGTTCAGTCAATAATACCTTTAAAAAATGATGGAGCAATAAGATTAACTGTTGCTAAATATTATTTACCTTCTGGTAAATCAATATCTGAGGTTGGAGTATCACCAGATATTGAAATAGATGAAGAGTCGGATGATTTTCAAATAAAAACAGATACAGATAATCAATTAAATTACGCTCTCAAGTTACTAAATAGTTAAGATGGAAGAAAAATTTAAAAAACTACCTCTTAGAGATGGGGTGGGTATTATAGTTTTGAATAAGGAAAACAAAGTTTTTGTTGCTAGAAGAATTGATAATCCTAAAAATTTTTGGCAAATGCCTCAAGGAGGTGTCGATAAAGGCGAAGATCTATTAAGTGCTGCTTATAGGGAGCTCGAAGAAGAAACAAGTATTAATAAAGTAGAATTAGTAAAAGAAATTGAAGGTACCATAACTTATGAGTTACCAGAACATTTGTTGGGTATTATATGGAAAGGCAAGTATAAGGGACAAAAACAGAAATGGTTTTTAATGCGGTATTTGGGAAAAGATGAGGATATAAATATTAAGACATCTAAACCTGAATTTCTCGAATGGAAGTGGATAGATCTGGAAATGATTACTACAGTAGTGGTGGATTTTAAATTACATGTTTATGAGGAGTTAAAAGAAAAAATAAAAAAAATTATTAATTAAGAGATCTCAAAACCTCAATTTTTTGATCAATCAAATATTTTGATTGATCGCTTATTCCTATAGACCCTGCATCTTCCTCAGCCTTCTTAAGTAGATTTTGTATCTTATTTTTTTCCATCTCTTTCAAATTTATAATAGAGCTAGTCAAAATAGACAAAACATTATCTTTAAATTCTATAATTCCATCTTCTACAAAAAACTTATCTTCACCTGTTTTTGAATAAATTGTAATTATACCTGGTTTCAAAAATGAGATTATGGAAATATGATCTTTAAGTATTCCCATCTCACCCTCAAACGCTGGAACAACTACCTCTGTGACATCATCTTTTGATAAGAATGATTTCTCAGGATTGACTATATCTATTTTATATTCTTGGCTCATTATGCAGCAGTATCTTTTTTCATTTTTTCTGCTTTTTCTATCGCTTCCTCAATAGTACCAACCATATAAAATGCTGCTTCTGGAAGATGGTCATATTCGCCCTTACAAATCGCATCAAATCCTTTTATAGTTGACTCTAAATCTACAAGTTTACCAGGTGAACCTGTGAAAACTTCTGCAACAAAGAAAGGTTGAGACAAAAATCTCTGAATTTTTCTTGCTCTAGCAACAACAAGTTTATCTTCCTCAGACAATTCATCCATACCTAAAATAGCTATTATATCTTGTAATGACTTATAAGACTGTAATATTCTTTGTACATCTCGAGCAACTCTATAATGTTCATCCCCAACAATTCTTGGATCTAAAATTCTTGAGGTTGAGTCTAACGGATCAACCGCAGGATAGATTCCAATTTCAGCTATTTGTCTTGAAAGTACTGTCGTTGCATCAAGGTGTGCAAATGATGTTGCGGGAGCTGGATCAGTTAAATCATCAGCTGGCACATAAATTGCCTGAACTGAAGTAATTGATCCCTTATTTGTTGTTGTAATTCTTTCTTGTAAATTACCCATATCAGTCGCTAAAGTTGGTTGGTAACCGACCGCAGATGGAATTCTTCCTAAAAGAGCAGAGACTTCTGAACCTGCTTGAGTAAATCTGAAAATATTATCAACAAAGAAGAGTACATCTTGCCCCTCTTGATCTCTGAAATATTCAGCCACAGTCAAACCTGTAAGTGCAACTCTGGCTCTTGCTCCAGGGGGTTCATTCATTTGTCCATAAACTAACGCTGCTTTAGATCCTGGGCCATCTTGTTTGATAACTCCAGACTCAATCATTTCATGATAAAGATCATTTCCTTCTCTGGTTCTTTCTCCTACACCTGCAAAAACTGAAAATCCACCATGTGCTTTTGCAACGTTATTAATTAATTCCATGATTAAAACTGTTTTTCCAACACCAGCACCACCAAATAATCCAATTTTCCCTCCTTTAGCGTAGGGAGCTAGTAAATCAATTACTTTTATACCAGTTACAAGTATTTCTGTTTCAGTTGATTGGTCATTAAATTCAGGTGCAGCTCTGTGAATTGGCCAATTCTCTTTAGTTTGAACCTTACCTCTTTCGTCGATCGGTTCTCCAATAACATTAATAATTCTTCCAAGCGTTTCAGGTCCAACAGGAACTTGTATAGGTGCCTTTGTATTAATTACCTCATCACCTCTTTTTAATCCTTCAGTAGCATCCATTGCTATCGTACGAACTGTAGTTTCACCTAAATGTTGAGCAACTTCTAGAACTAACCTGCTATCCCCGTTTTTACATTCTAATGCTGTAAGGATTTCTGGGAGCTCATCGTCAAATTTGACGTCTACCACTGCTCCAATTACTTGTGTGATTATTCCTTTACTCATAATTATAAACTTTCTGCTCCTGATATAATTTCAATTAATTCTTTAGTGATCGCGGCTTGTCGACTTCTATTATACTCAATAGTGAGTTTGTCAACCATTTCTCCTGCGTTACGAGTTGCGTTATCCATTGCGCTCATTCTTGAACCTTGTTCACTAGCTGAATTTTCTAACATTGCTCTAAATATTTGTGTTGAAATATTTTTTGGTAATAAATTACTCAAAATTTCATCTTCATCTGGCTCAAATTCATAGCTTTCATCTGAACTATTTTTATCTTCCACATTATTTAAAGGTATTATTTGCTGTGCTTGAGGAATTTGAGTGATTACATTTTTAAACTGATTATAAAATATTGTACAAACATCAAATTCACCTGTCTCAAATTTTTCAATTATCTTTTTTCCAACTTTATCAGCATCAAAATAATTTGGATTCTTAGAATCTTTAAATGAAATATTTTCAATAATTTTTTTTCCATAAACTCTCTTTAATTGATCATTTCCTTTAGAGCCTACAGTTATAATTTTGAGTTCTTTTCCCTCATTTGATATTTTAGAAAAAAAACTTTTGGCTTTTTTAATGATATTAGAATTGAAACCGCCACAAAGACCTCTATCGGATGTCATTATTACACATAAATGAACTTGATCGTTACCTGTGCCTGACAACAATTTTGGAGCATTTTCTTTGTCTGATATTCCACCAGAAAGATTTAAAATAATATTATTCATTTTTATAGAATAAGGCCTTCCTTTCTCTGCACTTTCTTGGGCTTTTCTCAGCTTTGCTGCTGCTACCATTTTCATAGCTTTTGTGATCTTTTGTGTGGACTTGACACTTGCTATTCTTTTTTTTAGGTCGTCTAAACTTGCCATATAATTAAGATTTAAAGGTTCCTTTCAGTCGTGTAATTACCTCTACAAGCATTTTTTCTTTGTCATCATCGAGCTTTCCAGAACTTTGAATTGACTCAATTATTTCAGGTTTTTCAGATTTACATCTATCAATAATTTTACTCTCAAATTCAGCAACATCCTTTAGATCAATATCATCAAGATAACCTTTAACACCACAAAAGACAGATATCACTTGCTCTGCGACCGTCATTGGTGAAAATTGTTTTTGTTTTAAAAGTTCAGTCAATTTAGAACCTCTATTTAAAAGTTGCTGGGTAGACGCATCTAAGTCGGATCCAAATTGAGCAAATGCTGCCATCTCTCTGTATTGTGCCAACTCTAACTTCATCGAGCCAGATACTTTTTTCATACCTTTTGTTTGAGCTGATGATCCAACTCTAGAAACAGACAAACCAACATTAATCGCTGGTCTAATACCTTGGTTAAATAATTCTGTTTCTAAAAAAATTTGACCATCCGTGATTGAAATGACATTAGTAGGAATAAATGCAGATACATCTCCACCCTGAGTTTCAATAATTGGAAGTGCTGTTAGTGATCCACCACCATGATCATCACTTAACTTTGCAGCTCTCTCGAGTAATCTACTATGTAGATAAAATACATCTCCAGGATATGCCTCACGACCTGGGGGCCTTCTTAATAGAAGAGACATTTGTCTATACGCAACAGCTTGCTTAGACAAGTCGTCATAAATAATCAATGCATGCATTCCATTATCTCTAAAATATTCACCCATTGCACAACCGGTATAAGGTGCTAAAAATTGTAAAGGTGCAGAATCGGAGGCTGTAGCAGCAACAATAGTCGTATATTCCATTGCTCCTGCTTCCTCCAATGTTTTTTGAATTTGTCTCACAGTTGATCTCTTTTGTCCAACCGCAACATATATGCAATATAATTTTTGTTTTTCGTCACCAGACTCATTTATTTTTTTTTGATTAATTATTGCATCTACTGCAACTGCTGTTTTCCCTGTTTGCCTGTCTCCTATAATTAATTCTCTCTGACCTCTTCCAATAGGAACTAGACTATCGATTGATTTCAATCCAGTTTGCATCGGTTCGCTAACTGATTGTCGAGGAATAATGCCTGGTGCTTTTACCTCTACTCTAGTTTTCTTAACACTTTTGCTAAATGATCCTTTTCCATCAATAGGATTGCCTAAACCATCGACTACCCGTCCTAATAATTCTTTGCCGACAGGAGTATCAACGATATTACCAGTCCTTTTTACTACGTCACCCTCCTTTATATTTCTATCATCACCAAAAATTACAACTCCAACATTTTCACTTTCTAAATTAAGAGCCATTCCTTTAGATCCATCTGCGAACTCTACCATCTCTCCGGCTTGTACGTTATCTAGACCATAAATTCTTGCAATACCATCTCCTACAGATAAAACTTGCCCTACTTCTGTCACCTCAGCTTTATCACCAAAATTTTTAATTTGCTCTTTAAGTATCTTTGTAACTTCTGAAGGATTTATTTCCATTTATGCCTCTATCATTGTATTTTCTATTTGTCGTAATTTATTTTTTATTGACGTATCTACCATAGTACTTCCAACTTGCACTACTAAACCTCCTATCAAACTTTCATCATGTTTGAAGTTTAATTTTATTTTTGAGTTAAAATTTTTCGATAACACCTCTGTAATTTGTGATATTTCATCACTTGATAAATTTTTTGCTGATTTTAATTCTGCTCTAAGTTCACCTCGTTTCCTTGAACAAGTCTCAATGAAACTTTCAAGTATATGTTCAACAAAAAAAAAGCGTCTTTTTTTAATCAAAAAACTCAAAAAATTTTTAAATAATTTATCAAATTTATAAGTCTCAGTGATTGTGTTTATTACATTTAACAAATCATCTTGTTTAATAGTAGGATCTTTAACTAAATTACTAAAATCATTGCTTTGATGAATCAAATTTAACATAGATGTAACATCTTTTTCTATCTGGCTTAATAATTTGGTTTCTTCAGAAAGTTCAAAAAGCGCAAGAGAGTATCTTTCAGCTGATGTGATTGAAAATTCTGTATTCTTACTCACTTTAGTTCCTGTGTAATAATGAAGATTATTTAAAAATCACGTTTTAATTAGCATATGACCTTTGCGTCTTCAAGTAACACATTCAGTTAAATGTGGGTTTTTTTAGGGTTAATTGAAATTTATTGGATCAACATCAACTGAAAGTTTTATTCCAGGTTGAAATTTGTAATTTGGGATAGCATTAGCCAATGATTTTTGTAATTTTAATGTTTTTGCTCCTCTAATTAACAGTCTAATTCTAAATCTTTTTTTTAATCTAAATATCGGAGCATTAACTGGGCCTAAAATTCTTCCAGTTAATTTGCTTTCTATATAAGTTTTAAACTTATATGCTTCTTTTTCTAATTTTACTTCATTATCTCCAGTTAGAATTAATGAAATAAACCTTTGAAATGGCGGAAGCTTATTTTTTTTTCTAATATTTAGCTCTCTATCTAGAAAAATATTTGGATTATTATTAGTTAATTCTGAGATCATCTTATAATTATTATGATAAGTTTGAAAATATACTGTTGCTGGCTTACCTGTTCTTCCTGCTCGTCCAGAAAGCTGGTGATATAATTGTAAATTTTTTTCAGCACCCCTTAAATCATGCCCATGTGCTGAAAGATCAATATCAACTACTACGATACAATTTAAATTCGGAAAATGAAACCCTTTTGAAATTAATTGTGTGCCGACTAGAATTTGAACTTGATTATTAATAATTTTTTCTAATTTATTTACAGAGTCCTTTTTATTCATTGTATCACTTGAAAAAATTTCAATTTTCTTTGATGGAAATTTTTTTTTTACCTCTTCAGATATTCGTTCAACACCTGGGCCACTAAAAATAATTTCACAAGTTCCATTTTTTGTGCAAGTTCTTTTCAAAGATCTTACAAAACCACAATAATGGCACAACAAATTTCCCTTATTTTTATGATAAACTAAATTAATTGAACAATTAGGACATGAATAACTTTTAAAACATTTTTTGCACAACACATGTGGTGAAAATCCACGTCGATTTAAAAAAAATAATACTTGATCATTTTTCTCGAGATGAAAATTTACTTTTTCTATTATTTTTTTTGAAAGCCAAGACTGTTTTTCTAATTTAGTTTCATTGAGATTAATTATTTCAAAATTTGGTAAGGATGCATCTTTATAACGCTTTTCTAAGTTAGAGATACTGTATTTACCTTTTTGTACATTTTCATATGTTTCAATTGATGGAACAGCAGTAATTAAATTAATCGGAATGTCTTCAAATAAAGCTCTAGAGATTGCCATATCTCTCGCATTATAGGTGAGTCCTTCATCTTGTTTATATGATTGGTCATGCTCTTCATCAACAATGATTAAACCTAATTTTTTAAATGGTAAAAATAAAGATGACCTCGCTCCTATTACAACTTTAATTTCTCCGTTAGCGACTCCACTCCAAATAACTTCTTTCTTTTTTTTTGAAATACCAGAATGCCAAATTGCTGGTCTATTTCCAAAAAATTCTAAAAACTTTTTTTCAAATTGACTTGTTAAACCTATTTCAGGCAATAATATTAAACCTTGAAATCCTTTGTTTATAATTTCTTTCAAGCCTGAAAAATAAACCATAGTTTTACCTGAACCTGTTGTACCTTGAAGAACATGAACTCTAAATTTATCATTTGATATATTCATTTTTTTTAAAGAATTTTTTTGTTCCTCAGACAGCTGAATTAAATTTGTCTTAATATCAGTATTGAAATCTTTAAAAGTGTCACTTTGAAATTTTTCTACTGCATTATTACTTAATAAAACAAGTTTTAAAGCCATTCCCTTCGGGATAATATTATATTCAGCAAACCAATTAAGAAACTTTATAGTTGTCTCTTTAAGTGGTGTAACATTTAGTTTTTTTAAAACAGTTTTTAACTTAAAGTTTTTACTATTTTTTTTTTCAAATTCATTCCAAACAACTCCTGTTATCTTTGACTTACCAAAAGGCACTTTTACGTAATCACCTACTTTTAAATTTTTGTCACTTTCATAAGTAAATGGATGATCAAAGATATTTGGTAAAAGAATCGGAAACTTCATATTTTTATAATATGAAAATATTTTAAGAGTGTATTGCTCTTTTATCTACAGATAATGCTGCTTCTTTGACTGCTTCAGAAAAAGTGGGGTGAGCATGGCATGTTCTGGCTATATCTTCTGAACTAGCCCCAAACTCCATAGCAACACCTATTTCTCCAATTAACTCACCAACATGAGGGCCAATGAGATGTGCTCCAAGCACCTTGTCGGTTTTTTCATCAGCTAAAATTTTTACAAAACCTTCTGTATCATCTATCGCTTTTGCCCTGGAGTTTGCCATAAATGAAAATTTACCTATTTTATATTTGATATTTTTTTCTTTTAATTGTTCTTCAGTCTTTCCTATAGATGCAACTTCGGGAGTTGTATAAACAACTCCTGGAATAGTATCATAATTAACATGACCAGACTGACCTGCGATAATTTCCGCTACAGCAATCCCCTCATCCTCAGCTTTATGAGCTAACATTGGGCCTGTAATTACATCACCAATAGCGTACACGTTATCTAAGTTAGTCCGAAAACTCTTATTAGTTTTTACTCTTTTTTTTTCATCTAATTCGATTCCAATTTTTTCAAGGTGAAGTCCTGAGGTATTTGGTTTTCTACCTACAGAAATTAATACCACATCACACTCAAAATCTTTTTTATTACCATCTTTATCTTTTGTTAAAACTTTAGCACCCACATTACTTTTTATGATTTTTTCAACTTTATGCTGCATATGAAAATTAATTCCTTGTTTCCTTAAAATTTTCATAAATTCATTAGAGATCTCCCTATCCATACCTGGTGTAATATGGTCTAAAAATTCAACAACATGAACTTCTGCGCCTAGTCTTGACCAGACTGAGCCCATTTCTAGTCCGATATAACCACCTCCCACAACTATCATTTTTTTTGGTACTTTTTTTAGTTCCAAGGCACCTGTAGATGAAACAATCACGTTCTCATCAAATTCAATTCCTGGTAAAGATACTGGCACCGAGCCTGTTGCAATTATTACTTTATCAGTTTTTATCAAAGTTTCTTTTTGCTTGTCATCTTTAATAGAAATTTCATTTTTTGATTTAAAGCTTCCTGTGCCTTTAAAGTAAGTGACATTATTTTTTTTTAAGAGAAACTCAACTCCTTTTGTCAAAATAGAAACTGCTTTGTCCTTATTTTTCATCATTTTTGATAAGTTTAATCTTACATCACCTATATCAATTCCTTTGCTGGATAAATTTTTTACTTTATGAAATTCTTCTGATAAATTTAATAAACTTTTAGATGGTATACAGCCGATATTAAGACAAGTGCCCCCCAATGAGCCTCTAGACTCTATACACGCAGTTTTTATACCTAATTGAGCTAGTCTTATAGCGCATACATATCCTCCTGGACCACCACCAATAACAACCGCTTGAAATTTATTTTCCATTTAAATACCTAAAAACAACCTTCTTGGATTCTCTAAATTTTCTTTTATCATCTTTAAAAATGAAACTGAGTCTTTTCCATCAATAATTCTATGATCATAAGATAATGCTAGGTACATAATGGGTCTAATCTTAATTTCACCATTAATTACTATAGGTCTCTCAACTATATTGTGCATACCTAATACTCCTGATTGAGGTAAATTTAATATAGGGGTTGAGAGCATAGAGCCATATACTCCACCATTACTTATTGTAAAAGTTCCTCCCTGAAGGTCTTCAATTGTAAGTTTTCCATCTCTAGCTTTTTCAGAAATTTGTTTAATATTTTTTTCAATATCAGCAAAAGATAATTCATCAGCATTTTTTAAAACAGGGACAACTAAACCCTTATCAGTTCCGACTGCAAAACTGATATTGTAATAATTTTTATAAATTATCTCGTCTCCCTCAATCTCTGCGTTTACTGCTGGAAAATTCTTCAATGCTACAACACAAGATTTAACAAAAAAAGACATAAAACCTAATTTAACACCATAGCGATTTTGAAAATCTTCCTGGTTTTCTTTTCTCATTTCCATAATATTTGTCATATCTACTTCATTAAAAGTCGTTAAAAGAGCTGCGTTGTCCTGTGCTTGTTTTAATCTTTTGGCTATTGTCTGTCTCAACCTTGTCATTTTAATTCTTTCCTCCTGACCATACTTCATCTTTCTTTCAGAAGGTGGTGGATTAACTCCCATTAAATTGATTAGATCACCTTTTAGAACTCTTCCGTCTTTTCCAGATCCTTCAATAGTATTGATATCTATTTTATTTTCTGCAACCATTTTTCTGACTGCTGGTGATAAATTTTGATTTTTATTATCATCGTCTAAAAATTTGTCTTCTTTAATTTCTTTAGTTAAAACTAATGGTTTTTCTTTTTCTTCAACTTCATTTGAAATTTTATCAAAAATTTTTGGTTCCTCTTTTTTTTCTTTCTCTAGATCTAGTTCGATAATATTATCTTTTTTTGTTGTCGGTTTTATTTTTTCAATTTTTTTAATCTTTTCTGAGTGACCTGCGCTTTCAACAACAAGCCCTAGCAGAGCTCCAACCTCAACAGTAGTACCATCTTTTGAATTTATCTTTTTCAATACCCCTGAAACTGGTGAAGGTACTTCTAAATTTACCTTATCGGTTTCGAGTTCAACTAAGGGTTCATCGGCATCCACATTGTCCCCTTCATTTTTTAACCACTTTGAAACTGTAGCCTCTGTGATACTTTCACCAAGAACTGGAACTAGAATTTTTTCTTCCATTACAATTTATTCAAAAACTTTATTAATAATTTCTTGTTGTTGAGAAATATGTCTTTTAGCATATCCTGTTGCAGGTGATGCATCTGGACTTCTTCCAATATAAGAAACTCCTTTATTATTAGCCTTAATGTTATCTAATGTCCATTGGATATAATCTCGAACAGAAAACCAAGCACCCATATTTTTAGGTTCCTCTTGACACCAGTAGAAACTGGCATTTTTCGCGTATGGCTTAAGCTCTTTTGCAAGTGCCTTTGCTGGAAAAGGATAAAGCTGCTCAATTCTATAGAATATAACGTTGTCTCTTTTTAACTTTTCTCTTGCCTCAAGTAAGTCAAAATAGATTTTACCCGAACATAATATTACCTTTTTGATTTTTTTTTGTCTTTCTAATTTTATAAATCCTTTAACTTTAGGATCCATTGCATGATCCCATAACACTCTATGGAAGGAATTTTCCTTGCTAAAATCCTCGATATTTGAAACGCAATGTTTATGTCTCAATAAAGACTTTGGTGTCATGATTACCAATGGTTTTCTAAAATCTCTATGCATCTGTCTCCTTAAAGCATGAAAATAATTTGCAGGTGTTGTGCAATTCATCACTTGAATATTGTCATTTGAACATAATTGTAAAAATCTTTCCAATCTTGCTGATGAATGTTCTGGACCTTGACCTTCATATCCATGAGGTAACAACATTACTAAGCCTGAGGCCCTGGACCACTTCCTTTCTCCAGACGTAATAAATTGGTCAATTACTACTTGAGCACCATTTGCAAAATCACCAAATTGAGCTTCCCAAATTGTAAGTGTGTTGGGTTCAACTAGGCTATAACCATACTCAAAACCCAAAACAGCTAGTTCTGATAAAAAACTATCAACAATTTCAAAGTTTTTCTGAGTTTTTGAGATATTATTTAAAGGGATATATCTTGAATTATCCATTTGATTTCTTAAAACAGAGTGTCTTTGACTAAATGTCCCTCTTCCTGAGTCTTGTCCAACTAATCTAACAGGGTAACCCTCTTCTAACAAAGATCCAAAAGCTAAAGCTTCAGCTGTTGACCAATCTATCTTTTTTTCGTTAATAACAGACAACTTTCTGTTTTCCATAATTTTTGAAATAGTTTTATGTATATTCATTTTTTCAGGGATGGTATTTATCTTGTTAGATATCTCTTTAAGTTTTTTTAAATCAGAACCTGTAGTACCCCTTTTATCTTTTCCTTTTTCAGGTTTATATCGAGACCACGTACCCTCAAACCACTCTATTTTTGGTTTGTAATCTTTTGCATTTTTATACTGATCATCTAATAAGTCTTTAAAATTTTTAATTTCACTGTTTAAAAAATCATCTGTGATTGAACCCTCTTTAACAAGTTTTTCACCATAAACTTTAATAGGCGAAGGATGCGAACGAATCTTTTTATACATTAAAGGCTGTGTAAAAGAAGGTTCGTCTCCCTCGTTATGACCAAATCTTCTATAGCAAATTAAATCAATAACTACATCTCTATTGAATTTTAATCGAAAATCTGTTGCTATTCTCGCAGCATAGACAACGGCCTCGGGGTCATCACCATTAACATGTATTATTGGAGCTTCCACCATTTTTGCAATATCAGATGGGTAAGGGGAAGATCTAGCAAATCTTGGACTAGTAGTGAAACCAATTTGATTATTAATAATTATATGAATTGTTCCACCAGTATTATGCCCTGGTAAGCCAGACATAGCAAAACACTCTGCTACTACACCTTGCCCTGCGAAAGCTGCATCTCCATGAATTAATATTGGAATCACTTTTTTTCTCTCTTTATCTTTATGAAAAAATTGTTTAGCTCTTGTTTGTCCGAGCACAACAGGATTAACTGCTTCCAAATGAGATGGGTTATCGGTCAAGCTTACATGCACTAAATTTCCATCAAACTCCCTGTTTGAAGAGGCTCCCAAATGGTATTTAACATCTCCAGTATCATCCTCAGATTTTGAACTTATTTCACCAGCGAATTCGTTGAAAATTCTTTTATATGATTTTTGTAAAACATTAGCCAATACATTAAGTCGTCCTCTATGTGACATTCCAATTTTGACTTCTTTTATTTTTGATTGACCTCCAATTTTAATTATTTGCTCCAGAGCTGGAATCAAGCTTTCACCACCATCAAGGCCAAATCTTTTTGTACCAACGTATTTAGTATGTAAAAATTTTTCAAAACCTTCTGCTTGAATTAATTTATTTAATATTGCTTTTTTACCATTAGAAGTAAATTTAAAATCATCCGCCTGTTCAACTCTATCTCTAAACCACTTTCTTTCAGTTGGGTTGGCGATGTACATATATTCATATCCTATTGAGCCACAATATTTTTTTCTAAGAAACTCAATTATTTCTTTAACATTTGAATATTCTTTATTAATAACACCGTCTAAAAAAATTTTTTTTTGGTAATCCTCTTTTTTAAATCCATAAAATTCTGGATGAAGTTCTTCGAGGTAATCTGATTTTAATAAGCCTAATGGATCGAGTTTAGCAATTAAGTGTCCTCTTTGTCTATAAGATCTAATCATAGCCACTGCTTTTATTGAATTTGAGTTAGACTCAGTAATTCCAACTTCACTAAATTTTTCATCTTCACTTGTTTGATTTTGATGTTTTTTGACAGTAAATTTTTGAGCTGGATTCCAAGAAGGTCCATTAATTTCTTTTACAACAGTCTCTGAGTTATCTCCAATTTCACTAAAGTATTTTTTCCAACTAGTTGGTAAAGTCGGATCATTATTTATAAATTTTAAATACATTTCCTCAATGAATGTACTATTTGATTTGTTTAAAAATGCTGTTTTTTGATATTCAATGTTTTTAGACGAAGACATTAATTAATAATATAAACCTAGTAAAAAATTTTTCAATTAGACAGTTTGTTTAAGAGAGTTTTCCCAATTATAGATGGAGATTTTGCAATTATAATTCCAGACTCCTCCATTTTTTTGATTTTATCCTCGGCTCCACCTTTTCCTCCAGATATAATTGCTCCCGCATGACCCATTCTACGACCAGGTGGAGCTGTTATTCCAGCGATAAATCCAACAATTGGTTTTTTTATTTTATGATTTTTGATAAATTCTGCTGCCTCTTCCTCTGCGGTACCACCAATCTCCCCTATCATTAAGATCGATTGCGTCTTATCATCGTTTAAAAATAAATCTAAACAATCAATAAAATTAGTTCCATTAATTGGATCCCCTCCAATACCAATGCAGGTAGATTGTCCTAAACCATTTTCTGTTGTCTGTGCCACAGCCTCATAAGTTAAAGTTCCTGATCTTGAAACTATTCCAACTGTTCCTTTTTTATGAATGCTACCAGGCATTATACCAATTTTACACTCGTCAGGAGTGATTATTCCTGGACAATTTGGGCCAATTAATCTACTTTTTGAATTATTTAATTTCTGTTTAACTTTTAACATATCTTGAATAGGAATTCCTTCAGTTATACATACGATCAATTCTATAGATGCATCGATCGCTTCAATAATTGCTGAGGCTGCAAATTTGGCTGGAACGTATATCATTGTTGCATTGGCACCCTCAGAGTTTTTTGCCTCTTCCACTGTATTAAAAACTGGGAGATCTAAATGTTTTTGACCACCTTTTTTCGGTGTCACCCCTCCAACTAAATTTGTTCCATATTTGATTGCTTGCTCAGAATGAAAAGTTCCATGAGAACCTGTAAATCCTTGACAGATTAATCTAGTATTCTTATCAACTAAAACCGACATTTATTTTATTGCCTCAACAATTTTTTTTGCTGCATCATCTAGACTCTCAGCAGAAATTAATTTTAACTCTGAATTATCTAATATTTCTTTTCCCTCTTTAAAATTTGTTCCCGCTAGTCTAACTACTAAAGGAACATTTATTTTCATTTCTTTTGCAGCATCTACAACACCTTGAGCTAGAACATCACATCGCATAATACCACCAAAAATATTGATTAATATTCCCTTAACATTTTTATCAGATAAAATTATTTTAAAGGCTGCTGAAACCTTTTCCTTTGAAGCTCCCCCACCAACATCTAAAAAATTTGCTGGCTCCTGTCCATATAATTTAATTATATCCATTGTAGCCATAGCTAATCCAGCTCCATTAACCATACATCCAATACTACCATCTAATTTGATATAAGCTAGATCATGCTTACTAGCTGCAATTTCGGTTGGGTCTTCCTCATTTAAATCTCTAAGTTCTAAAATTTCAGGATGTCTAAATAAAGCATTACTATCAAAATTAACTTTCGCATCTAAACAAATAATTTTTTTTTCTTTGGTTAGTATTAAAGGATTTATTTCAACCATATTTGCATCGGTCTCAACAAACATCTTATAAATTGATTTGATTAAAGATATCGCATCGTTTTTAGAATTATTCTCTAATTTGAATATCTGAATAATTTTTTCACATTTTTCATTTGAAATTTCATCTTTCAACTCTACTTTAGTTTTTAAAATTTTTTCTGGTGATTTACTTGCTACATCCTCAATATCCATTCCACCTTGATCACTTGAAATAAATACAATTTTGGAAGCAGATCTATCTATTAAACATGATAAATAAAATTCTTTTTCAATATTTGATGAAGCTTCGACATATAATCTTTTAACTTCTCTTCCTTCAGGTCCTGTTTGATGGGTAATTAATTTTTTTCCTAAAAGCTCTTTGGCAGATTTTTCTAGTTCCTCAAGACTATTCAAAATTTTAACACCTCCAGCTTTTCCTCTTCCACCTGCATGAATTTGTGCTTTTAAAACATATTTTTCTGTTTTTAGTGACTTACATTTTTCTAAAAGTTCTTCGACTGTAAAACCAAAAACACCTTCAGGGACAATTGCGCCAAATTTCTTTAAAATTTGTTTTGCCTGATGCTCGTGTATGTTCATTATTTATTTAGATCTGGATCTATTTTAGATGCTGCTTCCCAGAGTTTCTTTACCGCATCAATTGAATGAAGAAATTCGGTTTTTTCCTTCTCATCTAAGTTTATTTCCTCAATTTTTTCGACACCATTCTTTCCAACTATAATTGGAACTCCAGCATAAATATCTTTGATTCCATATTCACCATTCAAATAAGCAGCACATGGGAGCATTTTTTTTTCATCTCTTAGATAAGCTGTAGCCATCTCAACTCCTGAGGCTGCTGGAGCATAGAAAGCTGAACCCTTTTCCAAAAATTTTACAATTTCAGCTCCACCGTCTCTAGTTCTTTGATTTATTTCCTCCAATCTTTGTTGAGAAATCTTTTCTTCTTTAACTAAATCCAATAAAGGTTTCCCTGAAACTTTGGTAAATCTCGGAAGCGGTACCATTGTATCACCATGACCACCCATTACCATTGCTTCTATTTCTTTTACTGGAACACTGAATTCCTCAGATAAAAATAATTTAAACCTAGAGCTGTCTAATATACCTGCCATTCCAACTACTTTATTTGGAGATAGTCCTGAAAATTTTTGAAAAGCCATCACCATTACATCTAATGGGTTAGTAATACATATTACAAATGCGTTTGGTGCATTTTTTTTAACTCCCTCTGCAACTTGCTTTATAATTTTCAAATTTATACCAAGTAAATCATCTCTGCTCATACCAGGTTTTCTTGGTACTCCTGCTGTTATTATAATTACGTCTGAGTCTTTAATGTCTTTATAGTCATCAGTACCCGAAAATTTAACATCGAAACCATCTACAGATGATGATTGAGCAATATCCAATGCTTTTCCTTTTGCAACACCGCATGCAACATCAAATAAAACTACTTCATTTACTAATTCTTTAATTCCAATTAAGTGAGCTAAAGTCCCACCTATTTGACCAGCACCTATTAAAGATATTTTACTCATTGTTTATTATTTCATTGTTGGCATCACAAATTCAGCGTTTGATCTAATTCCTGAGGGCCATCTTGAGGTTATTGTTTTTAATTTAGTATAAAATTTTATTCCTTCCATACCATGCATTGCACTATCTCCAAACAAAGATCTTTTCCAGCCACCGAAACTGTGAAAAGCCATCGGCACAGGTATTGGTACATTAATACCAACCATTCCAACTTGAATTTTGCTCGCAAATGTTCTTCCTGCATCTCCATCTCTTGTATAAATACTTACACCATTTCCATATTCATGGTCATTTATTAATTTTGAAGCTTCCTCAAAAGTTTTAACTCTAACAACTGATAGAACTGGGCCAAATATTTCCTCTTTATAAATCCTCATATCTTTTATCACATTATCAAATAAACAACCGCCAATGTAAAAGCCATTCTCATATCCTTGTAATTTTAAATTTCTTCCATCGATAACTAATTTCGCACCTTCCTTTACACCCAAATCAACATAACTTTTCACTTTTTCTAAATGTTCTTTAGTAACTAAAGGACCCATTTCAGAATTTTTGTCCATTCCTGGTCCCACTTTTAAAGAATCTACTTTTTTTGATAATCTAGAAACTAGTTCATCTCCGATATCACCAACTGCCACAGCAACTGACTGTGCCATACATCTCTCTCCGGCAGAGCCATAAGCAGCTCCCATTAAACCATTAACAGCACCATCTAAATCACAATCTGGCATTACTACTAAGTGATTTTTAGCACCACCTAATGCCTGAACTCTTTTTTCATTTTTTGCCGAATTTTCGTAAATATATTTTGCTATTGGAGTTGAGCCTACAAAACTTACTGCTTTTATATCTCTATTAATTAAAATTGCGTCCACCGCTTCTTTGCCTCCATTTATCACATTAAATACACCATCTGGAAGACCGGCTTCTTTTAATAATTCTGCTAATCTTATTGCACAAGAGGGATCTTTTTCTGATGGCTTTAATATAAATGTATTTCCACATGCGATGGCAATTGGGAACATCCACATTGGAACCATAGCTGGAAAGTTGAATGGTGTTATTCCAGCAACAACACCTAGAGGCTGACGTATTGACCAACTATCGACATCTGTGCCTACATTTTCTGAAAATTCTCCTTTTAGTAAATGTGGAATTCCACAGGCAAATTCTACGACTTCTAATCCTCGAGTTAACGAACCTTTTGCATCCTCATAAACTTTTCCATGTTCAGAAACGATTAACTGTGTAAGTTCGTCAGAATTTTTTTCAATTAACTCTTTAAATTTAAACATTATCCTTGCTCTTTGAAGTGAGGGTTTTAATGACCATGTTTCAAAAGCTTTTTTTGCAGTTTCTACTGCTTGGTCTAAGTCAGCAGAGGAAGCAAGTCTTACCTCCTTTTCTTGTTCGCCAGTAGCAGGATTAAAAACTTTTCCTTTTTTTTCTGAAGTTCCGGAAATTATTTTTCCACCTACAAAATGTTCAATTAATTTCATGAATAGGCTCTTTTAGAATAAAAATTCTTAATAGTCTATTGTTTAAATATTAGCTGTTGCTAACATTTTTTTTATTTCAGCAATAGCCTTTGCAGGGTTCAAACCTTTAGGGCATGCATTTGTACAGTTCAGAATTGTGTGGCAACGATATAATTTAAGTTCATCGGCTACTTTCTTTAGTCTAGCTTGTCTTTCCTCATCTCTGCTATCTATGATCCATCTATAAGCCTGAAGTAAAACTGCTGGACCCAAATACTTATCTCCATTCCACCAATAGCTTGGGCAAGAGGTGGAGCAACAAGCACACATTATACATTCATAAGCTCCATCAAGTTTAGCTCTTTCTTCTTTTGATTGAATTATTTCAGCCTCCTCAGATTTTGAACTTGATTTTAACCAAGGTTCAATAGATTTATATTGTCTATATAATCCGTCTAAATCACCAATTAAATCCTTTTTTACTTTTAAATGTGGTAATGGATAAATATTAATATCTCCTTCAATATTTTTATGAGGCGTGGTGCAAGCCAGGCCATTTTTACCATCCATATTCATGGCACAAGATCCACATACACCATGCGCACATGATCGTCTGTATGCAAGAGTAGGGTCTATTTCATTTTTAATTTTATTTAAAATATCTAAAACTTTGGACGGACAGTTATCCATATCAACTTCATATGTGTCAACTCTTGGATTTTCACCTGAAGATGGATCCCATCTATATACATTTACTTTTCTTAAATTTTTTGATCCAGTTTTATCTTTAAAATATTTACCTTTATTAACTTTTGAGTTTTCAGGTAAACTTATTTGTACCATTAATAAACTCTCTCTTGAGGAGGAAAATACTGAACTTCATTAGTTAATGTAGATTTATGAACTTCTCTATAGCTTATTTTTGTTTTTTTACCATCGTACCAAGCAAGAGTATGTTGCATAAACTTTTCATCATCTCTTTTAGGAAAATCTTCTCTTGCATGAGCTCCTCTACTTTCTTTTCTATGATATGCAGAGTCAACTGTCACTACAGCTTGTCTAATTAAGTTATCAAATTCTAAAGTTTCTACTAGATCAGTATTAAATATCAAAGATTTGTCTTTCACCGATAAAGAGTTTAAACCATCATAAGTTTTTCTAATTTCATCAACTCCCTCTTTTAATGTTTTTTCAGTTCTAAAAACTGCACATTTTGATTGCATCGTTTTTTGCATTGATAATCTCAATTCTGCTGTACCTATATCGCCATTTGCATTTCTGATTTTATCAAATCTATCAAGGCATTTTTCTGTTTCTTGTTCACTAATTTCATCATGAGGGGTTCCTGGTTTGATAAGTTCTGAAGCTCTCTTTGCAGCAGCTCTTCCGAAAACTACCAAATCTATTAATGAGTTAGATCCCAGTCTATTAGCACCATGAACTGAAACACATGCGGCTTCACCAATAGCCATTAAGCCTGGCACAGTTTTTTCTGATCCGTTAACTGTTAGAACTTCACCTTTATAGTTTGTCGGAATACCACCCATATTGTAATGTACAGTAGGCACTACTGGTATTGGTTCTTTTGTAACATCAACATTTGCAAAAAGTCTTGCTGCATCAGTTATTCCTGGAAGTCTACTTTCTATTATTTCTTTGTCTAAGTGACTTAGATTTAAATGAACATGGTCCTGATCCTTTCCTACACCTCTTCCTTCATTAATTTCGATTGACATAGATCTACTTACTACATCTCTTGAAGCTAAATCTTTTGCTTTTGGCGCATATCTTTCCATGAATCTCTCACCTTTGGAGTTAGTTAAATATCCACCTTCACCTCGCGCACCTTCAGTAATTAGTGTTCCATGTCCATATATTCCTGTAGGATGAAACTGCACAAATTCCATATCTTGTAATGGCAAACCTGCTCTTAAAACCATAGCATTACCATCTCCTGTGCAAGTATGTGCTGATGTTGCTGAGTAGTAAACTTTACCATAACCACCAGTGGCTATGATTACAGAATGTGCTCTAAATCTATGTATAGTTCCATCATTAAGGTTCCAAGCAATTAAACCTTTACACTCACCATCTTTCATTAACAAGTCTAGAGCAAAATATTCAATAAAAAATTCAGTTTTATGTTTTAAAGCTTGACCATACAAGGTATGTAAAATTGCATGTCCTGTCCTATCAGCAGCTGCACATGTTCTTTGAACTATTCCATTTCCATAATTTTTTGTCATTCCACCAAAAGGTCTTTGATAAATTTTTCCATCATCTGTTCTGCTAAAAGGAACACCATATTTTTCTAATTCAATAACAGCTTTAGGCGCTTCTTTGCACAGGTATTCAATACTGTCTTGGTCTCCTAACCAATCAGCACCTTTAACGGTGTCATACATATGCCAACGCCAATCGTCCTCACCCATATTTCCTAAAGCGGCAGAAATTCCACCTTGAGCAGCGGATGTATGACTTCTTGTTGGAAAAACTTTTGAGATACAAGCAGTCTTCAAACCTGCCTCACTAAGTCCCACTGCAGCCCTTAATCCTGATCCACCTGCACCCAGAACTACGACATCATATTCATGATTTATTATTTTATATGAACTCATATTGTAGATATTAATATAATTGTAATTGATGGAATTACCACACCTGATGCAAATAAAAGCTTATTTGCGACATTTTTGATTTTATTATTTTTAATATAATCCTCAAAAACCTCACTTATACTCAATGCAGAGAAAAAATATGCATTTATTATAAAAATACTGAATAAAAATTTTGACACAGAACTTGTGAAAAAAATTTTAATTGCATTAAAATCTTGATCGTATATTGCAATGAAATTTATGATAAACCATATCATCAACGGCACCAATAAAGCACCACTAATTTTTAAAAAAATCCATTTTTTAGTTGCATTAATCATTTAAAGAAAATTTTTTCCAATTAAATAAAATGTTACTGTTAAAACAATTGATCCACATATTACTATTAAACCAGTTATTTTTGATGTTTTAAGTTCAAATCCATAGCCTAAATCCATAATTAAATGTCTTATTTCACTTAAAATTTGAAAAGAAAAAGACCAGGTGAGTCCTAAAATTAAAAACTTACCAATTCGAGAGCTTAAAAATAAATAAGTCACTTCATAATTACTTTCACCTAAGGATAACAGTGAGGCCAACACACAAATAAAAGTAACGCCTATGATATTGATTATTCCTGTTATTCTGTGTGAAATGGAAACTAATGATGATATATGCCATTTGTAAATTTGAATATGTGGAGATAACGGGGACTTATTTTCCATAAAAATCATTTTTAATTAATGTTTCTGCAATCTCTACAGCATTTAAAGCTGCTCCTCTTAAAAGATTATCAGAAACGATCCATAAGTTTAATCCATTATTGATTGTTTTATCTTCTCTGATCCTTGATATAAATGTCTCATTTTTGCCTTCAGCCTCTAAAGGAGTTGTGTATCCGCCGTCAGTTCTTTCATCAATTACCTTACAGCCATCAAAACTATTTAATAGATCTCTAACTTTTTCAAGAGTAAAGGATTTCTCAAATTGTATATTTACCGACTCCGAGTGTGAAACAGATATAGGCAGTCTCACACATGTTGCTGTTAAATCAATTTTTTCATCAAGAATTTTTTTTGTTTCATTGCTCATTTTCAGTTCTTCTTTTGTATAACCATCATCCGAAAATACATCAATATGAGGAATTGCATTGAAGGCAATTTGTTTTGTAAAATTTTTAGACTTTACTTTTTTACCATCTAAGACTGATTTAGTCTGCTCAATCAGTTCATCCATTGGTGCTTTACCACCACCTGAAACAGATTGATATGTCGAAACAACTATTCTTTTTATTACAAATTCATCATGTAGAGGTTTCAGTGCAATTACTAATTGAGCTGTTGAACAATTTGGATTCGCAATAATATTTTTTTTTATATTGTTTAAGTGATTTGAATTAACCTGGGGAACGATTAATGGTACGCTTGGGTCCATCCTATAAAAACTTGAGTTATCTATCACCAAAGAGTGCTTAGCAGCTTTTTCTGCAAATTTTTCTGTAACTTTTCCCCCAGCTGCAAAAAAAGTAATTTTCACTTTAGAAAAATCAAAACTTTCTAGATCAAAAACTTCATGATCTTTACCTTTAAATCTTATTTTCTTACCTGCGCTTTTTGACGAGGCAATTAAATAAATATTATTAATAGAAAGTTCTTTTTTTTCCAGAACTTCTAAAGTTTTTCTTCCAACATTTCCGGTTGCTCCTACTATTGCAATATTCATGATTTAAGTTTTATACTAGATGAAAGGCAAATCGCAAACTTTTACAACTAAAGATTTACCTTCAATTTCCATCATTCCAGTCATTGCTGCTTTACAATAAGGCTCATTTATCATTGCTATACCAATAGCTTTTTTGAAATGAGGTGAATAGCAAGCTGATCTTAGTTCTCCAATAAAATTACCTTTGTCATCTTTTATATCTATAGACTTGGTTAAGTTAATTTTATCAATATCAATAAAAACTCCCATTAGTTTTCTTTTTACTCCATTCTTTTTAATTTCTTTTAATTTTTCCTTCCCTAAGAAAGATACATCTGAGTCTAAGTTTACATATTTTTCAAAACCACATTCAAAAGGGTTATCATTATTATCAAAATCATTTCCATAAGATAAAAGACCACTCTCAATTCTTTCAATAAGATTAGGACAACCAGCCTTTAAATTAAATTCTTGTCCAACTTCAAAAAAATAATCATATAGATCTAAGCCTGACTGAGTATTTTCCACATATACCTCAAATCCTCCTTGTTTAGACCATCCAGATCTAGCAATTAAATGTTTAACACCTTTAAATTCATAAAGATCAAAACCAAAAAATTTTAATTCCTTAATTTTTTTACCAAAAACTTTTTCCATTAAGTCGAATGATTTTGGTCCTTGAACCGCCATAATATCTACATTTGGTTCGAAAATTTGAACATCAAAATCATTCCCAGAGGCAAGACCTTTTGCAAAAAAAATGACATCGGAGTCAGCAATTGAAATCCACCATCTATCCTCTGCTAATTTAAGAATTACAGGATCATTTACTAAATTACCTTGATCGTCAATTATTGGACAATAATAGCATCTGCGTATTTTTGATTTTGATAAATCTCTACAAGTCATTAATTGCACAAGTTTAGCTGCATCTTTTCCTTTTATTTCAACTTGTCTTTCAGCAGCAACGTCCCAGACTTGAACATCTTTTTTAAGATGAGTGCACGAATCTTCAATAGATCCAAATGCTGCAGGTAATAACATGTGATTATAAACAGTATAAGCTGTTACACCCTGTTTTTCTATTCTTGAAGTATACGGCGAGCTTCTTACTCTTCTTGATTTTGCTAGTGAATAACTTTTCATGACTCTAAAAATTTTAAAATCTTTTCTCGCATTTCAAAAGCTTTTTCAATCATAATCATATGCCCACACTCATTAATTATATGAGTCGTCGAATTTTCAAGCAAATTTGAAAATTTTTTTCCTGATTCTAAATTAACCATTTTGTCTAATTCTCCTAAAATCACTAATGATGGTAAATTTATCTTTTTAGCAGCCTCAAAACCATTTAAGTAATTATTGCATGCAATAAGATCTACGGCTAAAATTTCACTTATATCTCTTGGTGATTGAATTATTTTTTCTACCGGATTACCACCTATAAATTTTTTTGAACCTTCATAACCCCATTTCATCATTAATTTAATTGCATCAGAGTCACCATTTTTTGCTAGCTCAATTAGATCAGGATGAACTGGCATTTTATTTGAGCCTCCCACAAAAATCAGCTTTTTTAATCTACTCTTATATTTATGAGCATACTCAAGTATTTCTAAGCATCCTTGAGAATGACCAACCAAAATTAAATCATTCAAATTCAATTTTTTAAATACCTCCTCTAACCAGTCAGCAATTTTTTCTATACTATCTAAACAAGGTCCATCTGAATTTCCATGACCAGGTAAATCAAGCGATAGTACATTAAAATTTTTATTGAAAAAAAATTGCTCAGTTAAAGACCAAACGATGTGCGAAAGGCCACTCCCATGAAGGAATACCATAGTTTTTTTTTTTACATCTATTCCTTGTCCTGCATCAGATGCATATATATTTTGTTTTTCTATTTGGAATATCAATTACTTACCTAAAATTTTCCTTAACTCAAATTTTTGAATTTTACCAGTAGATGTTTTTGGTAAATCGCAAAAAATAACTTGTTTAGGTACCTTAAATCCTGCGAGCGTTTCTTTACAAAAACTTATGAGCTCTTTTTCTGTCACCGGTTTATCCTTGATCATTTCAATAAAAGCACAAGGTACTTCGCCCCATTTTTCATCCGGTTTAGCTACTACCGCAGCAATTGATACTGATGGATGTTTAGCTAAAGTATTCTCTATTTCAATAGAAGATATATTTTCACCACCTGAGATTATTATATCTTTTGATCTGTCTTGAATTTTAACATATCCATCAGGATGCATTACAGCTAAGTCTCCAGAATGAAACCATCCTCCATTCATAGCTTTAAACGTTGCATCTTTATCTTTAAAATATCCTTTCATTACAATATTTCCTTTAATCATGATTTCACCAATAGTTTTTCCATCTTTAGGTACTTCTTTCATTGTCTCTGGATCCATGACTGCAATTCCTTCGGTATTTGGGTATCTCACTCCTTGCCTTGCTTTGATTTCATTTTGTTTTTCCTCGTCGTAGTCACTCCAAGCATCATTCCAAGCACACTGTGTGACGTGTCCATAAGTCTCTGTTAGTCCATAAACATGCATTACTTCAAATCCAAGTTCATTCATTTTTTTAAAAATTATACTTGGAGGTGGAGCTCCAGCTGTAAGAACGTGCACTTTTTGTTTTAATTTTTTTTTATCGGTCTCAGGGGCGCCAGTGATCATATTCAATACAATGGGTGCTCCACCGAAATGAGTTACATTATATTCATCTATTAGTTCAAATATTTTTTTAACATCTATATTCCTTAAACAAATAGTCCTTCCATTTAACATAGGTACAGTCCATGGATAACCCCATCCGTTACAATGAAACATTGGCACTATAGTTAAAAAATTTAATCTATTAGGCATATTCCAGGCTACTGCACTTCCAGTGGACATTAAATATGATCCTCTGTGATGATACACTACACCTTTCGGGTTTCCTGTAGTTCCAGACGTATAACTTAGTGATATTGCTTGCCATTCGTCCTCTGGCATTTTCCAATCGTAATTTTCATCACCGGTGTTCAAAAAACTTTCGTACTCTAGGTCACCTATTTTTTCACACTTTGATTGATCTGCAAATTTATCATTTATATCAATTATTATAATTTTTTTTTTTAAAGCGTTTAACGCTTTTTTTACTTCCAAATGAAGTTGTCTATCTACAACTAATACTTTTGCTTCACTATGATCTAAAATATACGCAATAGTTTTTGCATCTAATCTAATATTTATTGTGTTTAATACTGCTCCTGTCATTGGCACAGAATAATGACCTTCAAATATTTCAGGAGTGTTAAAAGCTAAAAATGAGACTGTATCACCTTTTCTAACTCCAATTTTATTAAGTGCACTTGCAAATTTTACAGTTCGTTTATAAACCTGATCCCAGTTATATTTTCTATCCTCATAAATAACTGCTTCATAGTTTGGGTAAATTTCTTTAGCTCTTTTTAAAAAAGTCAATGGCGTTAGTGGTACATAATTGGCATTATTTTTGTCCAAGTTAGTATCGTAATGGCTCATTTAATTAAATTTGAAATTCATTAAATTTGAGCTACCAGAAATAGCTGACTTGTAATGTTGTTCAACTCTTGGCAATACTTTATCAAAATAAAACCTAGCAGTCTCTATTTTTTCATTGTAGAAATTTTTATTTTCGTTGTAGTCTTTAAAACTTACTTCAAGAACCTTAATCCAAGCATATGCAATAGAGACATAACCTAAGGTTTTCAAATAATCATTTGCGGCTGCACTTACATCATCTTTTTGAGTTTTTGCTTTATCAATCATCCAGTTACTAAATTTTTTTAATGTACTAAGATAATTATTGAATTCTGATATAAAGGGTTCAATTTTTTCATTGTTTGAATTACATTCAGATTTTACCTGTTCTAAAAATTTGTCAATTATATTCCCATTTTTGTTTGATAATTTTCTAAAAACTAGGTCAGCAGCTTGAACTGAATTAGTGCCTTCGTAGATGGGTGTAATTCTGTTATCTCTATATAATTGTTCAATACCTTGATCTTTGGTGTAACCATAGCCTCCATAAATTTGCATTGCATCGCTTGTAATTTCCATTGCTAGATCTGTGAATAGTGATTTAACCACAGGTGTCATTAAAGATACATAGTCAGATGCTTCTTGACGAATTTTTTCTTCTGGATGATACAGGCTCACCTCTGTTTGTTGGGATAACCAAAAACATAAAGCTCTTTCACCTTCGATAATTGATTTCATGTTTAACAATGTTCTTCTAATATCAGCATGCTCAATAATAAAATCAGCTCCATTTTTTGATTTTGAATTGTTTGTTTTTCCTTGTTTTCTCTCTTTTGCATAGGACAAAGAATTTTGATAAGCAATTTCTGAAATGCCTAAACCTTGAATACCAACAACTATTCTCTCGAGATTCATCATTGTAAACATAGCGCTTAGACCTTTTTCTTTAGCACCAATCATATATCCAATCGCATCATCAAAATTTAAAACACAAGTAGCTGATCCTTTTATCCCCATTTTAGTTTCAATTGACCCTGTGGACACTCCATTTCTTGGCCCAATAGTCCCATCATCTTTAACAATAAATTTTGGAACTAAGAACAAACTTATTCCTTTGGTGCCATCTGGAGAATCATCAGCTCTAGCTAAAACTAAATGAATAATATTTTCAGTCAGATCATGATCGCCGGAGGTAATAAAAATTTTTTGTCCAGTTAATTTATAAGTTCCATCAGATTGTTTTTTTGCTTTTGTTTTAAGTAAACCTAAATCAGTACCACAAACTGGTTCGGTTAAACACATTGTGCCACTCCATTTACCTTCAACTATTTTTGGTAAATATTTATTTTTAATATCATCATTTGCATGATGATTAATGCAATTATAGGCACCAATACTAAGTTCACTATAAAGTTTAAAAGACAAGCTGGCAGAAGATAGCATTTCATCAAAAAATGCACTCACTGTTTTTGGCATACCCTGTCCTCCATATTTTGGATCACAAGATAAAGATGTCCATCCATCCTCTATATATTTTTTATATGCTTCTTTATAACCTGGCGGTGTTCTAACTACGCCATTTTCTAAGACAGCAGGATTTTCATCTCCGACTTTTGCTAATGGTAAAATTAGATTTTGATTGATTTTTGCTGCTTCTTGTAAAATATCTTTAACTAAATCAGAAGTAACCTCTTTATATTTTTCTAACTCGTTATATTTTTCGTTGTTTCTTAATTTTTCAAAAAGAAACATCATATCTTCTACAGGTGCAGTATAGCTTGGCATATAGTAAGTTTAAGATAATTAATTAATTATTGCAATTTTGAAATGATCGCATCACCCATTTCGGATGTTGATACTTCTTTTGCTCCTTTTGATAAAATATCTTTTGTCCTTAAACCCTCGTTTAGCACTATTTGGACCGCTTTTTCTAATGTATCTGCCTCTTTGTCTAGTTCTAGAGAATACCTCAGCGCCATAGCAAAACTTAATATTGAAGCTATAGGGTTTGCGATTCCTTTACCAGCAATATCAGGAGCAGATCCATGTATTGGCTCGTACATAGCTCTCATTTCTCCATCTTTATTTTTAGCTCCTAGTGAAGCGGAAGGTAAAAGCCCTAATGAACCTGTTAACATCGATGCTTGATCAGATAACATATCCCCAAAAAGATTATCTGTCACAATTACATCAAATTGTTTCGGATTTCTCAGTAATTGCATTGAACAATTATCTGCAAGCATATGTTTCAATTCAACATCTTTATATTCTTTATCATGTAGTGACTGTACTTCCTCTTTCCAAAGTTGACCTGCTTCCATTACATTTGATTTTTCACAAGATGTAACTTTGTTAGATCTTTTCTTCGCTAGATCAAAAGCAATTCTAGCAACTCTTATAATTTCACTGCTTGTATATATATGAGTATTTATTCCTTTTCTTTCACCATTTTCAATTGGTTTTATTCCCCTAGGTTCACCAAAATATATTCCTCCTGTCAACTCTCTAACTATCATTATATCTAAACCTGAGACAATTTCAGGTTTTAAAGTTGAAGCATCGACCAATTGCTTAAAACAAATTGCTGGTCTTAAGTTTGCAAAGAGTTTTAGCTCTTTTCTTAATTTTAAAAGTGCTCTCTCAGGTTTTTTCGAAAATTCTACACCATCCCACTTAGGACCACCAACAGCACCAAGCATAATTACTGCACTTTCAAGAGCCTTATAGAAAACTTCATCTGTAATTGGTGTGCCATGTTTATCATAAGAACATCCACCGGCCAAATCCTCATCAATTTCAAAATCTAATGATCTTTTATCATTGAACCAATTTATTATCTTTTTGACCTCACTGATTACCTCTGGGCCAATTCCATCACCAGGTAGTAACAATATTTTTCTTTTTTTTACTTTAATCATTGAAGATCCATGGTTTTTCATTTTTCAGATTCTTTTCAAAATTCTCAATTTTATCAGATTTATTTAGCGATAAAGCGATGTCGTCTAATCCTTCTAAAAGGCATTTTTTTTTAAAAGCGTCTACATTAAATTTTAGTTCATTATTTCCATAAAATATTTTTTCTTCATTGAGGTCTATTGAAATTTCTTCTTTTCTATTTGCATACTCTGATAATTCTTTTATTTTTTCATCATCAAGGATAATCGGTAAAATCCCATTTTTAAAACAATTGTTAAAAAAAATATCTGCAAAACTTGAACTTATCACACACGTGATACCAAAATCTAATAATGCCCACGGGGCATGTTCTCTTGAAGATCCGCAACCAAAATTTTTTCCTGCTATTAAAATCTTTGAATTATTGAACGGACTTTTGTTTAAAATGAAGTCATTAATTTCTTTACCATTGTCATCATATCTCATCTCAAAAAATAAATTTTTACCTAATCCGGTTCTTTTTATTGTCTTCAAAAACTGTTTAGGAATTATCATATCAGTATCAATGTTGACTATTGGCAAATACGCAGGAATACTTTTTAGTGTATTAAATTTTTGCATCTAATTTTGATACTTTCTGACGTCATCAAGACTGCCAGATATTGCTGCTGCAGCTGCCATTCCAGGACTGACTAAATGAGTTCTTCCACCTCTTCCTTGTCTTCCTTCAAAATTCCTATTTGAGGTTGATGCGCACCTTTCCTCTGGTTTTAGCTTGTCTGCATTCATAGCAAGGCACATTGAACAACCTGGTTCTCTCCATTCAAAACCAGAGTTTACAAATATTTTGTCTAACCCCTCTTGCTCAGCCTGTTCTTTTACCAACCCAGATCCAGGAACAACCATGCCATGGACATGAGAAGCAATTTTTTTATCTTTAAGTATTTTTGCAGCTTCTCTTAAATCTTCAATTCTTCCATTCGTACAACTTCCAATAAAAACCTTATCTATTTTTATATCTTTTGCTGCCATGTTAGGTTTTAAACCCATATAATTTAAAGCTCTTTCTAAAGAATTTTTTTTATCTTCATCTATCTCGTCTTGAGGATTTGGAACTTTTTCATCAATAGTAATTACATCTTGTGGAGAAGTCCCCCATGTTACCATTGGTAAAATTTCTTCAGCTTTTAGATTTACTTCTTTGTCAAATTTTGCTCCATCGTCAGTCTTTAAGGATAACCAATTTTCTTTAGCTTTGTCCCAGTTAATACCTTTAGGTGACATAGGTCTTCCTTCAAGATATTTAAATATTTTTTCATCAGGTGCTATTAATCCAGCTCTAGCACCTCCTTCAATTGTCATATTGCAAATCGTCATTCTTTGTTCCACGCTTAAAGATGTAATTAAATTTCCAGCATATTCAATGACACAACCAGTGCCCCCTGCTGTTCCGATTTTTCCAATTATCTGAAGAATTACATCTTTGGAGGTAACACCTAATGGGAGTTTACCCTCTACATTTATTCTAAAATTTTTTGCTTTTTTTTGGACTAATGTTTGAGTCGCTAAAACATGTTCTACTTCTGATGTTCCTATTCCGAACGCTAATGCACCAAAAGCTCCATGGGTTGCCGTGTGACTATCTCCACAAACTATTACTGTACCAGGTTGAGTGAAACCTTGTTCAGGACCAGTTACATGAACGATTCCTTGTCTTTTATCATTCATACCAAATAATTTTATGCCAAACTCTTTACAGTTTGCCTCTAGAGTTTCTACTTGTATTTTTGACTCTTTGTCAGAAATACCTTTTGATCTATCTGTAGTCGGAACATTATGATCTGCAACAGCAAGTGTTAATTTTGGATGTCTTACTTTACGTTTAGAGTTTCTTAACCCTTCAAAAGCTTGAGGACTTGTGACTTCATGTACTAAATGCCTATCAACAAATAATAGTGCTGTTCCGTCATCTTGCTGATGAACTAAATGGTCATTCCATATTTTATCATAAAGTGTGTTAGGCATTAAAAAAAAAATTATTTTTTTTCTTTTAACTTTTCAAGTTTTTTTTCGGTCTTTTTTTCAACTGCAGATATATCCATCTTATCATCTGATTTTAAAATTTCCTCTTTTTTAATCTTATCTGATAGTGAAGCCTCATCTTTTTCATCTGAAGTTGATTCTTTTACGGCTGGGGCTACATTTTCTTCATTTACTGTCTCTGGTTTAACTTCAATATCTATACCAATTTTTTTTCTTATTTTTTCCGCAATTCTAGCAGATTTACCAGTTCTATCTCTTAGGTAGTAAAGTTTCGCTCTTCTCACTTTTCCTGATCTAATCACCTTGATAGTATCTATTACAGTTCCATATAATGGGAAAGTTCTTTCAACCCCTTCTCCAAAAGAAATTTTTCTAACTGTAAATGAAGAGTTTAAATTTCTATTTTTTTTCGCTATACAAACACCTTCGAAATATTGAATTCTCTCTTTTTTTCCCTCTGTAATTCTGACACCAACTTTAACAACATCTCCAGGAAAGAAATCAGGGATCTTTTTTTCTGAAAGAATTTTTTTAACGTTATTTTGGTTTATTTCTTCTATTGTTTTCATTTTAATATTTAACAAATTAATTCTTCTTATATTTTTGCCACAAATCTGGTCTTCGGTCGCGTGTTATAGCCTCAGATTGAGATAAACGCCAGTCTTTAATTTTAGCGTGATCACCAGATAATAACACATCTGGAACAGATTTTTCCTCCCAAATCTGGGGTTTGGTATATTGTGGATACTCCAAAAGGCCATTTTCAAAAGTTTCTTCTGAAGCTGATTTATCATTCCCTAAGACTCCAGGTAAAAGTCTCAATACACTATCAAGCACTACTAGCGCAGCAGTTTCTCCACCTGACAATACATAGTCTCCTACACTAATCTCCTCAATATTTCTTGTAGATAATACTCTCTCATCGACACCTTCGAAATGACCGCAAATTAATGAGAAAGATTTTTCTAATGATAGATCTTGCGCAAGTTTTTGATTAAAAACTTTACCCTTCGGTGAAAGATACAAAATCCTATCTCCTTTATTTATGTTTTTATCGATAGAATTTGCTAAAACATCAGGTTTTAATAACATACCTGTTCCACCACCGTAAGGAGTATCATCAACTGTTTTATGTTTGTCTGTAGCTGCATCTCTAATATTTATCACATTCAAACTCCACAATTTTTTAGACATTGCTTTTCCGTAAAGACCCTTTCCTAAAGGCCCAGGAAAAATATCTGGATAAAGTGTAAATACTTGAGCTTGCAACATTAATATCCTTTACTTTATTTCTTCTCCTCTTTTTTTGCTTCAGCTTTTGGCGCTTCTTCTTTTTTAGCCTCAGCTTTTGGCGCTTCTTCTTTTTTAGCTTCAGCTTTTGGCGCTTCTTCTTTTTTAGCTTCTCCAGCTGGAGCAGCATCTGTCTTTGGAGACTCTTCTTTTTTGTTCTCTTCCGAACCTTCTTTTTTTCTATCTTTTTTTGGAATTGCTTTTTGTGGGTTATTTCCATTAGCAGGCATAGGCATCAATTCATTCTCACCTAAAATTCTAGCTACTCTTGTCGTAGGTTGTGCACCCTGACCCAACCAATATTTTATTCTCTCAGCCTCTAATCCAATTCTTTCCTTTTTTTCTTTTGGTAACAACGGATTAAAAAAACCTACTTTCTCTATAAATCTACCATCTCTGGCAAATCGACTGTCGGCTACAACAACCTTATAAACAGGCCTCTTTTTTGTACCACCTCTAGATAATCTTAATTTTAGCATTTACTCTCCTTTTTATTTTAATTGATTAAATAATTCTGGAGGTATTCCTTTATCAGACATACCTTTCAGATTTCCTTTTGACATCTTCTTCATCATTTCAGACATCATTTTAAATTGTTTTAACAATTTATTGATAGTGGCTGGATCAGTTCCTGAGCCATTAGCAATTCTTTTTTTTCTAGAACCATCAATTATTTTTGGGTTCTCTCTCTCTTTTTTAGTCATTGATAAAATTATAGCCTCATTTTTTGTAATAACACTCTCATCAATACCCGCAGCATCCATTTGAGATTTGACCTTTGAAACTCCTGGCATGAAAGACATGATGCCTTCGATCCCCCCCATTTTTTTCATTTGTCTCAGTTGAGTTAAATAATCTTGCATTGAGAATTGTCCTTTTTTTAAATTTTCCTCTGTTTTTTTTATATTTTCTTCCCCAAGATCTTGGGCTGCTTTTTCAACAAGAGAAACAATATCTCCCATGCCAAGAATTCTATTTGCAATTCTATCTGGGTGAAAAACTTCAAGATTTTCGATCTTTTCACCAATACCTAAAAATTTAATTGGGACCCGTGAAACAAATTTCATACTTACAGCAGCCCCGCCCCTCGCATCACCATCTGCTCTTGTTAAAATAATTCCAGATAAATTTACTGTATTATTAAACTCTTTTGCTACTGATGCAGCTACCTGTCCAGTGAGTGAGTCAGCAACTAAAAACGTCTCTGCAGGTTTAATGGCATTTTCAATTTGCTTAATTTCACTCATCATCTGCAAATCTATTTGTGTTCTACCAGCAGTATCGAATAAGATAATATCTGCGCCATTCAAGTTTGCTGCGCTAATTGCTCTTTGACAAATATCACTGGGTTGTTGACCCTCAATTATTGGAAGAGTTAATATATTATTTTGTTCACCTAAAGATTTTAACTGCTCTTGAGCGGCTGGTCTGTAAATATCTAAACTGACCATCATTACTTTCTTTTTTTTTGTATTCTCTAAATATCTCGCAAGTTTGGCAGTTGTTGTTGTTTTACCAGAACCTTGTAGCCCGACCAGCATCATTGGCACTGGTGGAACTGCATTTAAATTTATATCATTATTTTTTTCACCTAAAAGATTAACTAATTCATCATAAACAATTTTTACCACCATATCACCAGGTGATGTTGATCTAATAATTTCTTGACCTAATGCTTTTGGTTTAACCTTTTCAATAAAATCTTTAGCAACCTCAAGAGACACATCAGCTTCTAATAAAGCTTGTCTTATTCCTCTCAATCCCTCATCAACCTGATTTTCATCAAGGGATGGGGCTTTTTTTAGAGAGGAAAAAACTTCCTCAAATTTATTTGTTAAATTTTCAAACATATTTATTACACACAGCAGTAATCGCACTAGTGGGCGAACCCTCGCTGACTAGTGTCGATCTCTTTGTTTCCAAAGACACCGCAAATTTAATGTTTTTGCGGAAACTGCCACAAACTATAATAGAGGTTCAAAAAGTCAATAAATAAGTTAAATAACTATATATGGACATCAAAGCTTTTAAAATGGACGGATTGGGTAATGATTTTGTGATAATCGATAATAGAAAAAAAATTATCAATTTGACAAAAGATCAGATAATTAAAATTTGTGACAGAAATTTTATTGGCTGTGATCAACTAATATTTATTGAGCCAGATAGTTCTGCAGATGCAAATTTAAGATTTTTTAATTCAGATGGAGGAGAGTCCGGAGCATGTGGAAATGGAACTAGATGTGTTGCAAATTTGATCTCAAATGAAAAAAATAACAAGTCAATAATTTTAAATACGCTATCTGGAAAATTAAAATCTGAAATTTTAGAGAAAAAAATTGTTACAACAGAAATTGGTAAACCAAAGTTAAAATGGAATGAAATACCTTTATCAAAAGAAATGGATACAAAAAACTTAAATATCAAAATTATTGATACAAATAACAAAGAGCACTTAGGTGGCACTGCAATTAATGTGGGTAACCCACATATTGTTTTTTTTGTTAAAAAAATTGAGAATTTCAATATGGAGAAAATTGGCCCTGAAATAGAAAATCACGAAATCTTCCCAGAAAAATGTAACGTAACAATTGCGCAAATTTTTAATAAAAATTTGATCAAAGTAAAAGTTTGGGAGAGAGGAGCTGGTCTTACTAAGGCTTGCGGAACTGCAGCATGTGCTACAGCATATGCAGGCAAATTAAATAATCTTACAGAAAATAAAACTGATATAGAGTTTGCAACTGGAAAATTATCAATTTCTATAGATGAAAAAAATTCTATTCATATGAAAGGACCTGTTTCAAATATTAAAGAAATAAATATAAAACTGTAATGGGAATCTTTGATAAATTTAAAATTGGATTTAAGAAAAGTGCATCAGCATTTACATCTGGACTTAAAGAAATAATAGTCAAAAAAGAAATTAATGACGAAAATTTAAATAAAATTGAGGAATTTTTAATTCGATCAGATGTGGGAGTTGAGGCTGCTTCTGAAATAAAGGAAATAATTTCTAGAAAAAAAATTGATCCAAATAAAGATCTAACTAAAGAGATAAACTCTATTTTAAAAGAATACATAATTTCTTTGATGAGACCTTTGGAAAATAAATCCTTTTTTCATAAAAAAGAAAAACTTAATGCAACATTAATTTCTGGGGTGAACGGTGTTGGGAAAACAACAACTATCGGTAAAATAGGGAAGATATTAAAGAACAACGGCAGTAAAGTCATATTTGCAGCTTCAGATACATTTCGTGCCGCTGCAATTGAACAACTAGAAAATTGGGCGAGTAAAGTAGATGTTCAAATAGTAAAATCATCTCAAGGAGCTGATCCCGCCTCTGTTGCTTTTAAAGCAGTAGATGAAGCTATTAAAAATAATTTTGATCAAGTTTTGATCGATACTGCGGGAAGACTCCAAAATAAAAAAAATTTAATGGAAGAATATAAAAAGATAGCAAGTGTCATGAAAAAAATAGATCCTAACGCACCCCATAATGTTATTTTAATTTTAGATGCAACCTCAGGACAAAATGTATTAAATCAAGTCGAAGAGTTTAATAAAATCATCCCAATAACAGGTATCGTGATGACAAAATTAGATGGTACAGCCAAGGGAGGAATTTTGTTAGCGCTAGCAAAAAAATATGAAATTCCAATTATTGCGCTAGGCTTGGGTGAAAAAGAAGACGACTTAGAGTTGTTCGAAGCAGAAAAATTTGCCGAGGCTTTTACTCAAATTAATTGATTAAATTACTAGAAATCAAAGGTTTATAGATATTACATTTATAATTATCATCAAATTTATAATGACCGCAATCTTTAGAAAATGAGGAGATTATAAAGTCGAATTTACCAGTGGTAGGATAAAGTTCTAATTTTTTACTTCTGATGTCGTATTTAAAATTAGCATTTAAACTTTTCACAGCGCTAATCATTACTAATGTTTTGTCATCTTTTAATAAATAATATGCAAAATCATCTGGAAACACTGGAAAATCATATTCTTGTAAAAAATATTTGGCTTGCGAAGGAAACCACTCATAAGAAATTAGAGGTAAAGAGGACTTTGTTAAATGATTATAAATATAAAGATCTTTTGGATAATCATTTATATAATTTTCATTCTCGCCTCTTGCTAAAATAGATTTTTCTCTTCCTTTAAAATATAAGCTAAATTCTTTGTTATGAGAATCCATATGATCTATATGAAATAAATCATCTGGTTGAAAAAATTCATCTTGTGAATAAAGGTTGGTGATAAAAACAAAGAATACAATAAATAAAACAAATAATCTTTTCATAATCTTTTTATTAATTAAATTCTTGAGGTATATTTGTTAAGATTGTGGCTTAATTTAAACTTTTTAAAAACGAGTTAAGAGCTTTAACAAGGTTTTCATCGTACTCCATCATATGATTGTCATATTTTGTAAAGTAAGAATATTTTGGTTCATTTGCTTTCTCATACATTTTTTTTCCCATAAAAAATGGAACTATTTGATCAGCCTCGCCATGCATTATTAAAATTGGAACTTTTATGTTGTTAATTTTGCTTTTATTATCAAATTTGTCTTTCAATAATAAACTTACAGGTACATACGGATAAAAAGTTTTGGCTGCATCAATCATAGAAGTAAAAGGAGTTTCTAATACAACGCCAGCAAAATTTTTATTTTGTGACAAATGAGTTGCAACGCCAGTTCCTAATGACTCGCCATAAATAACAATATTTTCTTCCTTTATACCTTTTCTAACTAGCCAATTTATTCCACTTCTTCCATCTTTATAAAGGCCTTCCTCAGATGGCTTACCTTTATTGCCACTAAAGCCTCTCCAGGCAATTATTAAAAAATTAACATCCATTTTATGGAAATGGTTTAATTTATGAATTCTATTTTCAAGGGAACCGGCATTTCCGTGAAAATATAAAACGGTTTTATATTTTTGTAAGTCTTTTTCATGAAACCAGCCCAATAAATCAATGTTATCCTCCGTCTTAATTTTTACTTTTTCAATAGGTACCGATATTTGATCGCCAGAATAATTATTTTCATTTGGGTGATATAGTAAATTTCTCTGATAAAAGTATAAAAAAACTAAAATTATAAGATATACAAAAATAATTATTTGAAGAAGTGACAACAAAATATTCCTAAACTTTTTTAACATTTTTTTTTTTTGCTAAGTATATGCCAAAAAATACCAGGATCGTTCCAATCAAATGATAATTTTCAAATTTTTCATCAAATAAAAAATACCCATAAATTGCTCCATAGACTGTAAAAATATAAAGAGTGAAACCTGTTAAAGACGCACCTAATTTTTTTTGGGCAACAGTGTAAAGTGTAAAAGCAATTATTCCTGGTGAAATAGCAGCAAAGATGACCCAAAAATAAAATTCAGGCATAAAAACTGTCTGTTTATAAAATATTTCCTCACCTATATAGAATGGTAATAAACTCAAAGCTCCAAAAAATGATATTAAGGTAAATCTTTCGAAAATTTTTAGTTCTGAATTCCAGTAAAACAAATAAATTGAATATAATGCCCATCCAATAGCAGCAGCTAACATCCATAAATCACCAATTGTGAATTGTAAATTTATTAATAAATTTAAATCTCCTTTTATAATGATTGTAAAGACACCTATTAAACATGCGATTAATCCAATTATTTTTGTAAAATTTATTTTTTCATGGAAAAAAAAGTATGAAATCAAAATTATGAACACAGGCGAAGATGTGTAAATAATTCCCATATTGGTCACAGTTGTAGTCTCACCTGCTAAAAATGGAAAGGCTCCACATACACCACATCCCATTGAGCCTAAAAAAAATAATTTTTTATATTCTTTTTTAATAATCTTAAAATTTTTTTTTAATGTTATGTATGTGAAAGGTAATAATATCAAGAAAACTAGTGTCCATCTCCAAAAAGCTAATGATATTGGAGGTACAAACTCGACACCACCTCTGGCTACAACAAGATTACTAGCCATAAAAATTGGCTGAATAAATAATAAGGAAAATGAAAAAAAATTTTTTTTCGAATTATTCAATTTACGATAGATTAACTTTTATCAAAAAAGGCTTCGTAAATCATCATTATGATGGCAGCGCCCATTAACAAATAGACCGGTATTACATCTAAAAAACCAATCATCATTGATCTAGTAAGAGTGGTTGCTAAACCAATTAAAAAGAAAACAGCAAATGACAAACCTATTATTGTTGTTATTTTATTCATACAATTAATCCTGACACTCCTTTTCAAGCCAATTGGCAATACCTAAAAATCTATGATCATCATATTTGTTGCCAATTAATTGAATTCCTAATGGTAGATTATTTTCACCCTCAAGTAAAGGCAGTGATATGCAAGGGGTACCTAGATAAGACCAGACTTTGTTAAATTCTGCTGTTCCAGTACTCTTTAATCCTTTAGGTGCAACACCTGGACTAGATGGCGATAATACTCCATGATAGTCTTCAAATACTTCTTCATAAGACTCATAACTTCTTTTCATAAAATCAATTGCCTCGGCGTATTCTTTTGCGGTGTATTTATTTCCATTTGAAATGGCATCCTGCATATACTTTGAAAGTTTCTTTTTAAATTTTTGAAAATAAACAGAAAAATTATTTGCTAAGTCTGTTTCATGAATAATTTGGTGATATTTGTGTATATCCTTAAAATATGAGGGAGTATCAAATATCTCAATATTTTTCTTAAAAGATTTAATAAAATATTCAAAAGACTCTCGTGATTTTTTATCAATTATTTTCCAATGATCAGTTTTATAAAAAATAAACTTAGGCTCAAAAATTGGGCCTTTCTTAGTTTCAGTTAAAATATTTTCTGTAGAGTAATGAATCGTAGCTGGATCATATTTATCTTTCTTTATCAATACCTTTGCTAACATAGCTACATCTTCAACTTTACGACCAAACATTCCAATTTGATCTAAGCTGTATGAGGTTCTTAGAACTCCGTTTCTTGAAATAAGTCCATAGCTTGGTTTATAACCAACTACACCGCAATAAGATGCTGGTCTTATTACAGATCCTCCTGTTTGAGAGCCGATAGAAGCTGGTGCCATAAAGGAAGCAACCGTAGCTGCTGATCCACTAGATGAACCCCCCGGTGTTCTATCTTTATCGTGAGGATTGGTTGTTGCTGGAGGTCCTAAGTAGGCAAGTTCTGAGGTTGCTGTTTTGCCCATAACAATTGCTCCTGATGCATGAAGCAAATCAATTATTTCAGCATTTTGAGAATATGATTTTCCTTTCCTGATTATAGTTCCACACTCAGTGGGCATATCAACAGTTCCAATAATATCTTTAACTGCTATCGGCACACCATGCAGTGGTCCTACTGGTTTTCCTGATCTTCTATGATCATCAGCCTCAGTTGCTTTTTCTAATAAAACTTTTTTATCAAAATGTGCCCAGGCTTTTACATCTTTTTCAAACTTATCTATTCGTTCAATATATTTTTCACAAACTTCGACTGATGTAAGTTGGGCATCTTTTATTTTTTTTGCTAGTTCCTCTAGACTTAAAGAAAATATATCTGTCATGTAAAATTAATTTGCAAATAATGTCTCTGGTAACCAAAGTGCTATTCCTGGGAATAAATACATCAGAACCATCGCTAAAATAACAATTCCTAAGAAAGGCATTATTCCCCCAAAAATTTGCATAAGTTCAACATTCTTTGATTGAACTCCTTTCAAATAATATGCTGACATTGCCATGGGGGGTGTCAAAAATGAGGTTTGTAAGTTTAAAGCGATTAGCATTGCAAAAAAATACGGGTTAACACCAAAAAATTCAACTAATGGTAAAAATATCGGCACAAATATAATTAATATCTCTGTCCATTCTAGTGGCCAGCCTAATAAAAATATAATTAATTGGGTAATAACTAAAAACTGCCAAGGTTGTAAATTTAAAGATTTAAAAAAATGCTCAAAAACTTCATGGCCACCTAAATATGAAAATACTGAGGCAAAAGTCCAAGATCCAATAAATAACCACATGATCATTGCTGTTGTTTTTGCTGTAAGAAAAACTGACTCTTTAAAATTTTTCCATTTAAGAGTTTTATAAAAATATGAGAGCACTAATGAACCAAATGCACCAACAGCGGCTGCCTCTGCCGGAGTTGCTATACCTGCAAGTATTGTTCCTAAAACTAGGATTATTAAAGAAAATAATGGTAAGAAAGAAACCAAAACCTCTTTCATAATTACCGCAGTAGGAGGTATCTCTTCTGCTGCAGGTTTTGGAGCTATTGAAGGATTCATCCAAGCCCTAAATATTGCATAACCAATATAAAGTCCTGCTAACATTAATCCTGGGAAAATTGCAGCTGCAAATAATCGTAAAGGAGACAATTGAGCAATAACAGAATAGACAATCAACATAATGCTAGGTGGAATTAAAATTCCTAAGCAACCACCTGAACAAATAATTCCAGATGCAAATTTTTTATCATAACCAGCTTTAATCATCGCTGGCCAAGCAAGAAGACCCATTAACGTTACTACTGCTCCTATGATACCTGTTGCGGTTGAAAATAGTGCACAAGTAATTAATGCAGCAACTGCCATTGAAGCTGGAAGTTTGTGAGATGCTAATCTTATTGCAAAAAATAATTTTGCAACAATTCCAGCTCTTTCGACTAAATACCCCATAAATAAAAAGAGGGGGACTGCAGTCAACACATTGTTATCCATTACAGTATAAGTGTTTTGAACAAAGAGTTGAAATATCCTGTTATCAAATAGATGTTCCATCTTGGTTGGATCAAAATAGGCATAGTATCCAAAACCTAAACCCATTGCCATTAAAGTGAACGCAATAGGAAAACCTAATAAGACAGCAAATAGAAATATTCCCATCATCATAATTGCTACTTCTGGATTTGTTAAACTAAATAACATCTTCTTTGTTTCCTTGTTGTGAAGTTCTCATTAATACTTTTTCAGTTTCTTCTGCATCACGCTCTGTTCCTCTTTCAGGCCAACTACCTGTTTGAATACAGATGATACATCTAAATACCTCACCAATTCCTTGGAGTGTTAAAAGTGTTCCAGATAATGGTATCAAAGATTTCGCCATGTAAATTTGAATTTGCGCAGGACTATTCCAACTAGTCTCTTTTATTTTCCAAGCTAATGAAGCATATTCATAACCATAAAAAGCTAAAGCCAAAACGCCTGGAAAAAAGAAGATGAAGTATAGAACTACATCTATCCAAGCCTGAGTTCTTTGAGAAAAAAGTCTATAGATTACATCTCCTCTTACATGCGCTTCTGTACACAATGTATAAGCTCCAGCCATCATAAAAATTGCACCGTACATTTGAAGACTAAAATCAAAATTCCATAATGTTGGTGCATTTAACGCATATGCCATAAAAACTTCATAGCACGTTCCACCCATTAAAATAACAATACACCATGAAAATGCTTTACCCATTGAGACACTTAATCGGTCGGCAAATTTTATGTAAGATCTCATCATAGATATAAACTTTTATTGAATTGTTATGAATTAATCAAATAAAAAGGGGGCCGGAGGCCCCCTAATTAAATTTTATAAAAGTTAATTATATCTTAACTTTTCCTATTGGACCAAACTCATTTTCATATGCAAGTTTGTAATTTGGCTGATTCATCAGCAAATACTTCATTACTCTCTTCGCATACGCTTTTTGAGAATCAACGACTTTCTTAAAGAAAGGATCTTTCTTATTAAAGTCACCAATTACTTTGTCCCAACCTTTTAATTGTTGAGCCAAAATCTCATCTGACGTTTGGTATACATTTACTTTATGCTCATTCATCAACTTAGCTAAGTCAGCTGAGTATCTTACTAAAGCTTTAAAGTAGTTATCACTGTTTGCAGCATAAGCAGCATTTTTTAATATTGCTTTGTGCGCAGGTGATAAACTATTATATGTTTTTTTGTTAACTGGTATCTCAAACATCTCTTGAGATTGGTGGAAGCTTCCTAAGTGATAGTGCTTAGAAACGTCTTGCATACCAAACTGAGAGTCTGAAGTTGGGTTGTTAAACTCAGCAGCTTCAATCAAACCAGTTTTCATAGCTGGCTGAATTTCACCACCTGGTAATTGTCTTACTACCATTCCCATTGCAGTCAAAACGTTAGTCGCTAAACCAACTGTTCTGTACTTCATACCTTTAACATCAGATACTTTTGTTACGTTCTTTTTGAACCAACCAAAAGGCTGTGCTGGCATAGGCATATGGAAAAAGCCAATGTAATCGAAACCTACTTTTGCAAGAGTTTCATCATACAGTTTTCTTCCTCCACCATACTCCATCCATCCCATAACTTCTTGAGATGACATACCGTATGAAGGACCAGTTCCAAATAATGATGCAGCTGGATTTTTACCATACCAATATGCAGTCACCCAGTGACCCATATCTACTACACCGGAACTTACCGCTTGTCCGATTTCTGAAGTCTTTACGACTGCTCCAACCGGTTGAAGATCAATCTGAAGTGAACCTCCAGACATTTCTTTAACCATATTGCAATAGTCTCCAGCCATTTCAAAAAAGATGTTTGCTCCACTTGGCCATGCAGCTTGCATCTTTAAAGTTGTCGCTGCGTTTGCTTTTACATATGGCATCGCAACAGCGGCTGCAGCTATAGCACCAGTCTTAGCAGCAGTTTTAAAGAACTTACGTCTTGAAGATGTTTTTACCTTCAATGATTTATTTTCTTTAGTCATTATTACTCCTATTAAAGTTAATTAACTTGATTAATTAAAACATAGAATCTGATTAGAGTCTTTCTAAAAAAAGGCGTAGATGTCGCATAAGTTGAATAAGATTCAATCTAGAGTAGAATTAATTTACTTTGTTTTTACAATTTCCAGTTTTGAAAAACTCTTCAATATTATCTATTGCTAAGTTTGCCATTGCAATTCTTGTATCCTTTGTTGCACTTCCTAGGTGAGGCAAAATAAAAGCTGATTTAATTTTTAAATATCCAGGATTTAAATTAGGCTCATTTTTATAAACATCTAGGCCGACAGCATAAATTTTTCTTCTATTTAAAGCATCAATTAATGCTTCATCATCGACTATGTCACCTCTTGCAACATTAGTTATAACAGCACCCTTTGGAAAATATTCAACAGTCTCTTTGTTAATCAAATTTTCAGTTTCTTTTGTTGCGGGACAACAAATAGATAGAACATCTGACACAGAAAAAAGGCTTTTAATATTATCGTGATAGGTTGCTCCCTGCTCTTTTTCTGAATTAAGTTTGGACCTGTTATGATAATGAATAATCATTCCTAAAGATTTTGCAATCTTTGCAATTTTTTGACCAATCCTTCCCATTCCCAAAATACCAAGCCTGGTACCAGTCAATTGTTTACCTATCAAGTAATCTGCAGACCACTTCCAGCCACCCTCTCTAGCAGACTCAATTCCTTCTGCTGCTCTCCTGCAAGCCCCTAAAATTAATAAGACACCAATTTCAGCTGTTGCATCTGATAACACTTCAGGTGTATTTGTAACTACAATACCTTTTTTTTTAGCCGCATCTAAATCAATGTTTCCAAAGCCAACTGCAAAATTCGAAATAATTTTAATTGTATCTGGTAGCTTATTGATAGTATCTTTATCCATTTTATCTGTTAGAGATGATAAAATCCCATCACAACCTTTACTCATCTCAATTACTTTTGATTGAGAATACAATTCATCATTTGTATTGAATATCGGATTGAATGTTTTTGAAGCTTTATCTTCACTATCTTTAATTAGTTTTCTTGTAATTAAGATTTTTTTCATTAGTTAAGGTCAAATATTTTGCCAGGATTCATTATATTATTCTGGTCAATACTTCTTTTGATTAATTTCATAATAGGAATACTTTCTCCATGTTCCTTTAATAAATATTCTTTTTTATGAAGGCCTACACCATGTTCCCCTGTTATAGTCCCATTTAGCTCTAAAGCTTTTTTAATCAACAGATCATTAAATTCTCTTATCTTTTTATACATTTCTTTATTCGCAGGATCAAAAGGCAATAATACATGAAAATTTCCATCTCCTAAATGACCTACCATTGGAGCTCTGAGACCAAATTTTTTAGCTTCTGTCTCTGCGTAATTAACACATTCTACAATATTTGAGATCGGTAAACATACATCTGTGGAATAAACTCTTCCATTGTTTATCAGAGCTTTTACAGAATAATAAACATCCCATCTAGCTTTCCAAAGTTTATTTCTTTCTTCAAGATCTTTTGCCCATTTAAATGAACTACCATTGTTGTCTTTTGATATTTCTTCAACAATTTTTATATTCTCTTTGTTAGACAACTCTGATCCATGAAATTCAAAAAATAAAGTCGGTGTTTCCTCAATTCCACTTAATTTTGAGTAATTAATGCTAATACTCATTTGATCTTTATTAAGCATTTCTATTCTTGCAATAGGCACACCGTATTGAATCACTTGTTGGGCAGTCTTTACGGCATTTTCCAAAGTTGAGAAATGACAAACAGCTGACATAATACTTTCTGGTATTGGAGAAAGTCTTAATTGAACTTCTGTTATCACTCCTAAAGTTCCCTCAGAACCAATAAATAGATTTGTTAAATTATAACCTGCCGAGGTTTTTTTAGTCCTACCTCCTGTATTAATTATTTCCCCATTAGGCAAAACAACTGTGAGACCTGTAATGACGGTTTTCATAGTACCATATCTAACTGCCATCGTCCCAGAAGCTGAGGTAGAGGCCATACCTCCGATTGCTGCATTGGCACCTGGATCAATTGGAAAAAAAACACCATCCTCTCTAAGATAATCATTTAGTTGCTCCTTTGTTACACAGGCTTGTACTCTACAATCAAAATCATCTGCATTAACAGTCAAAATTTTATTCATTTTTTCAAGGGAAATAGTTATTCCTTTTTCATTTCCTACAACATTACCTTCTAAAGATGTTCCAGTGCCGAACGGAACAACTGGAATTTTATGTTTATTACAAAGTGTTAATATTTTAGAAACCTCTTCATTAGTTTCTGGAAATACTACAGCTTTTGATAAAATGGGATCATAAGTGTCTTCACCCCTTGCATAATTTGTTCTCGTAGATATGGAAGTTGAAAATCTTCCATTAAAAATTTTCTTGAGTTCAGCTTGTACCTGATCATTCATAAGAGATGATATTAATTAAAAATACTAAAAAATATACCTTATTTAGAAAGCATTTTCTTTATATTTTCTAACGCTTGTGAAATGTTATCCCTTGATGCAGCAAAACTAAATCTAACATAATTTTGGCAAGTTTCACCAAAAGCTGAACCAGGAACTATTGCAACTCCTGCTTCATGCATAGCTTTCCGTGCAAATTCAGCACCATTCATTCCAGTACCAATAACTTTTGGAAATGCATAAAATGCTCCTCCAGGTAAACTACATTCAACACCGGGTAAATCGTTTAAACCTTTATAAATTATATCTCTTCTTTGGGTAAATTTTTCCATCATTTCATCAATTGAGTCATCTGGTCCATCTAAAGCGGCAATACCAGCGAACTGAGCTGCAGCATTAACACATGAAACACTATTAATTAATAATTTATTTACATGCTCAACTAGATGTTGCGGCCAAAAACTCCATCCAAGTCTCCAACCTGTCATTGAATATGCTTTGCTCCATCCTTCTAAAACTATCAATCTCTCTCTTAATTCTGGATAGTAAAAAAATGATGGCATTTCTTTATTATCAAAAATTTGTCTACTATAAATTTCATCACTTAATATAGTTACATGTGGGTATTTTTTTAGACCATCAGCTAAAAAATCAATATCCCTTTTCTCAACAAAGCTTCCTGTTGGATTGTTTGGATTAATTAAGATTAACAATCTAGTTTTGTCAGTAATTAAAGATAATATCTTATCTGGGTTAAATTTTAGGTCTTTATCTTCTGTCAAATCATAAGGGACAGATTTTGAACCAGTGTAATTTATCATCGACTCATATATTGGAAATGCTGGTGTTGGATGTATAATTTCTGCACCCGGTTCTCCAAAACATTGAATAGCATAACTCATTGTAGGTTTTCCGCCTGGCATAATTAAAATTCTTTCAAAATCAATATCAACACTGTATCGTTTTTTTATCCATCTAGTCACAGCTTGACGACATTCAGGGATACCATTCGACATTACATATCCATGATGACCATCATCAAGTGCTTTCTTAGCCGCTTCAACAACATGTTTCGGAGTTTTAAAATCCGGTTGACCTAATCCCAAATGGATCATAGGCTTGCCTTGTGCCTCCAGCTTTTTTGCCTCTGCAAGGACAGTAAATGCTGACTCGGTGCCTAATCTTTCTAAACTTTTTGCTAGCCTCATAATATTTATATTTTAGTTAATTTGTATAAAGTAATTTTAAACTATTCAACTCTTTTAAATCCACTATTTTCTAAATCTTAAATTACTTCTGTTTAAATCACTGATTTTAGTACATCCCATAAGTTTCATATCACGTACTAGTTCAGATTTATATTTTTCTAAAGCTCTTTCGACACCTGCTTGACCTCCGGCTGCTAAAGCATAAAGATATAATCTTCCCCCTGAACAAGCTTTTGCGCCTAATGATAAAGCTTTTAACATATGTGTACCCCTATGAATTCCACCTTCACAAATAACGTCTAATTTATCACCAACTGCATCAACAATTTCTGCAAGCTGATCAAAAGGCGCTCTAGATCCATCTAACTGTCTTCCACCATGATTTGATACCATTATACCTGTGCATCCTATGTCTACTGCTCTTTTTGCGTCTTCTACACTCATAACTCCTTTGAGAGCAAAATGACCTCCCCATTTAGAACAAAGATTTTCAGCGTCTTTCCAATTCATAGATTGATCCAACATAGTTGAAAAATAATTTCCAATTGATGAGTTAACGTCGGTACCTTCTTTTACAAAATCTTGTAAATGAGGTAATTCAAACTTACCTTTTGTTAGATAATTAATTCCCCACATCGGTTTAGTAGCAAAGCTAAATAAACTTGCTAAAGTTAATTTTGGTGGAGAGGTAAATCCTGTCCTTAGGTCTCTCTCTCTATTTCCTCCAGTAATAGTATCAACTGTTAAAGCCATCACATCAAATTTTGCTGCTTTAGCTCTCTCCAAACACGAGTCGTTTAAACCTCTGTCTTTATGAAAATAAAATTGAAACATTTTAGGTGTATCAATCATCGAAGAAATTTCCTCAACACTGACTGTAGCAAGAGCGGAAACACCAAACATAGTATTAAATTTTTTTGCAGCTTTTCCAACTGCTCTTTCTCCATCGTAATGAAAAAGTCTTTGTAAAGCTGTTGGTGATAAGTAAAAAGGTAAATCTAATTTTTTTCCAAATATCGTAGTAGACAAATCAACATTCTCAACCCCTCGCAAAACATTAGGAACTAAATCTACATCATCGAATGCGCTTGTGTTTCTAGCATATGTAATTTCATCATCTGCTGCTCCATCAATATAATGAAAAATGGGTGAAGGTAGCTTTTTTTGAGCTAATTTTCTAAAATCACTAAAATTATGACAATCGTTTAAATTCATTAAATAATTCTAAAACTTTTTCAACAAATTAAACATATAACTATTTGCCCCAGGATTTTTCTTTCCTAAACTTGCGTTAGACAAGTGGTTGTAAGAAAACCCTAATTGGCTTTCTTTAGGCAATTCTAAAGATAATTGAACTTCACTTTTGAATTCTAGCTCATGACCAAGATCTTTTCCATTGCCAGAATTATAATAGCCTGGCGTAAAACTTGGTGTAAAATTTAGTGAGCCAATCTTGTAATTAGCTTGTACACCAGTGTAAAAATATGTGGCATTATCTGAAGTAATCATGGCTCCAGTAATTGGAGATATGTTCCCTAAAAAGATATCTCTATTTAAATTTTCATTCTGATGCTGAACACCTATTAATGTTGATCTTTTTTTGTCATCACTAAAATCAAACATTCCTGTGTAAAAATTTAATTCTGTGTTGTTATCTTCAATTCTTGTTTCCTCTGCCACGCTTTGAAAACAAAGCAAAGATAAGAACAGAGCAAAAAATAATCGTTTAATAATCATGGTTAAGATATAATTAGCTTTTTTTTATAATAAATAATCTTAATATTATTGCACCACCAATCAAAAACATCAATATAGGTAATATCCAAAGAAAATAGGTGTTTTCATTAAATTCTGGTTCATACAAAATCCATTCACCATATTTTTCAGTTAAATAATTATAAATTTGTTTCTCGTTAAGTCCTTGGTTTAGTTTTTTATCAACTAATAATTTTAAACTATTTGCAAATTCAGAATCTGAGTCATGAACAGATTGACCTTGACAAATTAAACACCTTAAATTTTTTGTAATTTCACTTTTGATATCATCGTTTTGAGCTAACGAGGGATTAATATTTAAAGAGAAAATTATAAAAATTATATACTTTAAAAATTTCATTTTAATAAATTAATAAATTCTAAAAACGATTTTTCGTTAATTGGTCCAATTATTTTTTTAACAATTTTATTATCATACACTAAAAAAGACTCAGGAACACCATAAGCCCCCCATTCTATTGCCAAAGTTCCATTTTTATCAGATAA
>CACIZB010000003.1 GCA_902591025.1 uncultured Pelagibacteraceae bacterium | reverse complement strand
TTGAGATTTTTTTTTTGATTAAATCATAAAAATTAGTTGTGGGATAATTATTTATATTTGGACTTTTTATTAAATTGATTCCAATACCAACAATTAGATATTTTTTATCTAATTTATCGATAGTTTCCTGAAGTATTCCACAAATTTTTTTTTTTTTTATTAATAAATCATTTGGTTTTTTGAAATCTATTTTCTTTTTATAGTACTTAGCTAATAACTTTTTAACTAAAAAACTATTAATTTTTGTGAGCTGTTTTAAAGTTAAATATAAATTATTCTGAACATAAAATAAACTTACAAAAAGATTTCCCTTTTCAGAAATCCATCTTCTACCATACTGACCTCTGCCATCACTTTGTAATTCTGATATAATCATCCCATTCTCTAATTTTGAATTCCTAATTATTCTTATTGCAGTATTGTTTGTGCTTTTTACTTTTTTAAATCTAAATACTTTAAACTTCATTAAATAATATTAATTCTAGAAACAACATCAATTAATTGTCCTGGAAATATGAAATATAATAAAATTAATAATGTAGAGACCATAAGAGAAGATTTTAACCACAAACTGTGATCCATATCATAGCTTTCTTTTTCTTTGTCAAAATACATAATCTTTATAATTCGTAAATAATAAAAAGCTGCTACCACAGTTGATAATAATCCGACTATAGCTAAGAAAAACATCGATTGTTCTATTACAGATTTGAATATGTAAAATTTTGCAAAAAAACCTGCGAGAGGTGGAATGCCTGCTAAAGAAAATAAAATTACTAATAGTGAGAGTGATAATAAAGGGTGATTTTTAGAAAGTCCCGAGAGATCATCAAGATTTTCGTAATAAATATTATTTCTTTTCATCATTAATAGACATGAAAAAAATCCCAAATTCATAATTATATAAATTGTTAAATATATAACTGAACTTTGAATTCCTTCATTTGAACCTGTTGCTAAACCAGCTAAAGCATAACCAATATGACTTATGGAACTATAAGCGATAAGCCTTTTTAAATTCTTTTGTCCTATTGCAGCAATTGCACCAAAAAGCATAGAAGCAATTGATAAAAAAATTAAAATCATCTGCCATTGATCAATCAGGTTTAAAAAAGGCACGTAAAGAAATCTAATAAAAACAGTTAGAGCAGCTATTTTTGGAACCATAGTAAAAAATAAAGTTACTGATGTTGGTGAACCCTCATACACATCTGGGGCCCACATATGGAAAGGAACAGCTGAAATTTTGAACGCTAAACCTACTAAAATAAAAACTATACCAAAAGTTAAAGCATATTCATTTGTATTAAATTGATTTGAAATAACATTAAAATTAGTTGAGCCTGTAAATCCATAAATTAAAGAACATCCATATAATAATAATCCTGATGATAAAGCACTTAAAACAAAATATTTTAAGCCAGCTTCGGATGATTTTAATTGATCTCGATCAAATGTTGCCAAAACGTACAAAGCTAATGATTGAAGCTCTAGCCCCATATAAAAAACTATCAAATCATTTGAACTTATCATAACCATCATTCCTAAAACTGAACTTAATATTAAAATTGGATATTCAATTTTAAAAATCTTAAAAGTCTTTAAATAATTTGATGAGATTGATAAAACTACAAAAGCAGCTAACAAGGTAATAATTTTCATAAATGATGACAAATAGTCAATGATAATACTTTGATTAAATAAAGTAATTTTTTCTACTCCAATAGTTTCATTAAATGTTATAACAGTCGTTACTAGTAAAACTACTAAAGATATATTCTGAATTATTTTTGAACTGTCTTTCTTAAATACTCCTAAAATAAGTAAAAACATTATTGATAATGAAATAAAAATTTCTGGAAATATTAATTCAATATTACTCATCATTTGCTAGCTAAACTATAGTTGTATGTATCAATTAAATCGTTTATTGAAACCTCAATAGTATTTATTAAAGGCTCTGGATAAAAACCAAAATATAAAGTTGGAATAGCTAAACAAGTAAGCGTGAACACCTCGGATTTATTTAAATCAATCATTTTTTTTAATTCTGAGTTAATTAATTTTCCAAAAATGACTCTTTTGTATAACCAAAGCATATATGCTGCCCCGATAATAACTCCTAAACTAGCTAATACTGCTACTAAAAAATTATCTTTAAAAGCAGCCATTAGAATTAGAAACTCACCTACAAATCCACTTGTCCCAGGTAATCCTAAAGCAGCTAAAGTAAACACCATGAATAGAACCGAATATTTAGGTATAATAGTAACGATACCTCCATAAGTAGTAATCAATCTAGAATGCATTCGATCATAAACTACACCTACACATAAAAATAAAGCTGCTGATACCAGACCATGACTTATCATTTGAATTATACTTCCTTCAATTCCCTGTTGTTGAATTGTAAAAATTCCTAAAGTGACAAATCCCATATGGGCTACAGAAGAATATGCAATTAATTTTTTCATGTCTTCCTGCATTAAAGCAATTAGGGAAGTGAAAATAATCGCAATCACACTTAAAGTATAAATTAAAGGAGTAAAAATTTCTGAAGCAGATGGAAAAAGTCCTAGGGAAAATCTTATAAATCCATATCCTGCCATTTTAAGTAAAATTGCTGCTAATAAGACTGATCCTGCGGTCGGTGCCTCCACGTGTGCATCTGGAAGCCATGTATGAACTGGCCACATAGGAGTTTTTACGGCAAAAGAGCTAAAAAAAGCTAGCCACAATAAATTTTGGTATTTCGTATCTATACCTAATTCATAAAGCTGAACAACGTCTGTAGTTCCTGTAATCCAATAAATTGAAATTATCGCCACTAACATTAGAACTGAACCTAAAAGAGTAAATAAAAAAAACTTGAAAGCAGAGTAAACTCTTCTAGACCCTCCCCAAATCCCGATAATTAAAAACATAGGTATTAATCCAGCCTCAAAAAATAAATAAAAAACTACAAGATCTAAAGAACAAAAAACTCCGATCATGAAACTTTCCATTACAAGAATAGCTATTAAAAATTCATTTAATCTTTTTGTAACTGAATTATTTACTGAAATTATACATAGAGGTGTAATAAATGTTGTAAGAATTATAAAAAGAATTGATATTCCATCTACGCCCACTTTATAATTAATTAGTCCTTCAATCCAAATTCTGTCTTCTACAAATTGAAATGCAGATGTTGTTTGGTCAAATAAAACCCATAAATAAATTGATAAAAAAAAGTTTACCAGAGATGTAAATAATGCAACATATTTTACAGTAATTTTATTCTCGCTTTTACTTCTAGTGAAAAATAAAAAAAATGCTCCAATAGAAGGTAAAAGTATTAATGAGGAAAGAATTGGAAGGTCCATTATTTAACAATCAAGAAGGTTAAAAAAGCGGAAAAGCCAAGTAACATTATAAATGCATATTGGTAAATATAACCACTTTGAAATTTTTTGGCTTTAATTGAAAACTTTTGAATTAAACCTGAGATACCATCAGGTCCAAAGCCATCGATAACTTTTACATCAAGAAATTTCCATAAAAATAATCCAAATTTTTTTGAGGATTTTACAAACAATGTGTCATAAATTTCATCAAAATACCATTTATTAAATAAGAATTCATATAAGGGTTTGTTGATATTTACTATTTGTGCTGAAAAATTCTTATCTTTTACGAATAGATAATAAGCTAATGGAATTGATAAGGTTACTAATGTTGGAGTTAAAGTTAAAAACCACAATGGTGGATGATCAGTACTTAAAGGTTCTAAAAAGAAAATCGATTCTCTCCAAAAATTATTAATTCCTTCAGAGCCAATAAATAATTCTTTAAAAATAAATCCAGCAAAAATTGCCCCTATAGATAATATTAATAAAGGTATTAACATAACTAACGGAGACTCGTGAGTTTCATCAATTCTTATTTCTTTATTGTTATATGGTCCGTGAAAAGTTTTAAATATTAATCTCCAAGAATAAATAGATGTTAGAAATGCTGTGATTATACCAATGCCAGCGGCATAATAGCCAGAAGTTGTACCACTTAAGTAAGCAAACTCTATTATTGCATCCTTAGAGTAAAAACCAGATAACAAAGGGAAACCGGTTAATGCCAAAGTTCCTACTATCATTAATGCATAAGTATAAGGTAATTTTTTCCATACTCCTCCCATGTTATTTATATTTTGCTCATCTTTAAATGCATGAATAACAGACCCTGATCCCAAAAATAATAATGCTTTAAAAAATGCGTGAGTAAATAAATGAAACATTGCAACATTATATGCACCAACGCCTGCAGCAAAAAACATATAACCTAATTGACTACATGTGGAATAAGCAATTATTTTTTTTATATCTGTTTGAACTAAAGCTACACTCGCTGCAAAAAAAGCAGTGCTCATACCGACAATAGTTACAAGATTTAATGCTAATTCTGAGTATTCATATATCGGTGAACATCTTACAACTAAAAAAACTCCAGCTGTAACCATTGTAGCTGCATGTATTAAAGCTGAAACAGGAGTTGGGCCTTCCATTGCATCTGGTAGCCAGGTGTGTAAAAAAATTTGAGCTGATTTACCCATAGCTCCAATAAACAATAGTATACAAATTAGATCTATTGCCTTGATTTCAATTCCTAAAAAATTTAGTTTTTCGTTTACGACAGTTGGGATTTGATCAAAAACTTCCACATAATTAACTGTTCCAAATAAATAAAAAATTAAAAATATACCCAATGCAAAACCGAAATCACCTACTCTATTAACAACAAACGCTTTAATAGCTGCTGCATTTGCAGTCTCTTTTTTAAACCAAAAACCAATTAAAAAATATGAACAAAGACCTACCCCTTCCCATCCAAAAAATAATTGAATAAAATTATCAGCAGTTACCAACATTAACATCGCAAAGGTAAATAATGATAAGTAGGCCATAAATCTTGGTTTATGAGGATCATGAGACATGTATCCAATAGAATAAATATGAACTAATGCAGAGATAAAAGTTACGACCACTAGCATAACTGCTGATAATGCATCTATTTTCATAGTCCAGTTTACTTCTAATGATCCAGAATTAATCCATTTAGCGATTATAATATTTTCTTCGTATTGATTAAAAATTACTTCGTAAAATACAATAACAGAAAGAATGGCTGATATAGATACTAATAAACTGGTAACGATCTCGGAATTTCTGTCCCCAATAAATTTGCCAAAAAATCCAGATATAATTGAAGCAATTAGTGGTAATGCAATAATTGAAATTTCCATTTTATCCTTTTAATTTATCTATTTCTTCAACACGAATAGTTCCTGCGTTTCTGTAGTAAACTACAATTATTGCTAGACCAATAGCAGCCTCAGCAGCAGCAACGGTCAGAATAAATAATGTAAAAACTTGACCGGTCAAATCACCAAGAAAAATCGAAAAAGATACTAAATTTATATTTACAGCTAACAATATCAGCTCAATACTCATCAAAATCACTATGATATTTTTTCGATTTAAAAATATACCAATAACACCAATACTGAATATAACTGCTCCCAAAGTTAGGTAGTGTCCTAAACCTATTTCAGTCATCTATCTTAACTCCTTTATTTGAAGGAACCTCTAATACTTCAATACCTTCAGACCTTTCTCTTGAAATTTGTTTCAAATAACTTTGTGTTTTAACTCCTGCTCTTTGTCTAAAAGTAAGAACAATCGCACCTATCATCGCAATTAATAAAATCATTCCACTTATTTGAAATACATGAACATAATCTGTATACAGAACTTGACCTAATGAATGTGTATTACTTATTTCATTGGTAATCTGATTTGCGCTTGAGTCTGATAATTCTGGTTTAAACTTCCATCCACCTATAACAATAATCAATTCGAAAAAGATAATTGTGCTTATTATTAAGCCTATTGGAATATGGCCAGAATTTTCCTTAGAATTAAACCATTGATTTTTTTGTTGAGCAACATTTAGCATCATTACTACAAACAAAAACAAAACAGCAACTGCACCTACATAAACAATTAACATGATCATGCCTAAAAATTCAGCACCGATCATAATAAAAAGACAAGAGATACTTATAAAATCTAAGATTAAAAAAAAAACCGAGTGAACTGTATTTTTTGAGACTGTGACCATGATTGCTGAGATGACTGCAATAATTGAAAATACATAAAAAAATATTGCATGTGCTATCATAATGTCATCTATAAGGATTATCGGACTTAATGTTTGCCGCTAAAATATTTTCCCATCTATCACCATTATCAAGTAATTTTTCTTTAGTGTAATAAAGCTCTTCCCTAGTTTCTGTTGAAAATTCAAAATTCGGACCTTGTACAATAGCATCTACTGGACAAGACTCCTCACATAAACCACAATAAATACATTTCATCATATCAATATCATAACGAGTAGTTTTTCTACTACCATCAGATCTTTCAGCTGACTCGATTGTTATGGCCTGAGCAGGACATACAGCTTCACATAATTTACAAGCTATACATCTTTCTTCACCATTAGGATATCTTCTAAGAGCATGCTCCCCTCTAAATCTTGGACTTATTTTACCTTTTTCAAATGGATAATTTATAGTTTTTTTAGATTTAAACATTTCTCTTAAAGCAATTAAGAGACCAGTTATAAAATCTACCATTAATATAGTTTTTAAAAATCTTGTAAATTTCATCTAAATTACAGGTAAAAGGTTAAAATAAAATAAATAGCTTGCAGTTAAAACGACATACGTAAGAGATAAAGGAAGAAATATTTTCCACCCTAATCTCATAAGTTGATCATATCGATATCTGGGAACAACAGCTTTTACCAATGCAAACAAAATAAATAATAATAAAATTTTAAAAATTAGCCAGAAAACTCCCGGTATCAAATTAAATGGATAGAGATCTATTGGCGAAAGCCATCCTCCCAAAAATAAAATAGATCCTAATGCACACATCAATAAAATATTTGCATATTCTCCTAACCAAAACATTGCATACATCATGCCTGAATATTCAGTTTGATACCCTGCTACTAGTTCAGCTTCAGCCTCGGGTAAATCAAAAGGTGGTCTGTTAGTTTCCGCTAATGCAGAAATAAAAAAAATCACAAACATTGGAAATAATGGAATTATAAACCACATATTTTGTTGAGCCATTACAATATCACTTAAGTTCAAAGACCCTACGCATAATAGTACATTTATAATTATTATCCCAATAGACACTTCATATGAAACCATTTGAGCTGCAGATCTTATTGCGCCTAAAAAAGGATATTTTGAATTTGAGGCCCATCCTCCCATTATAATTCCATAAACTCCTAATGAAGAAACAGCGAATATATAAAGTATTCCAACGTTAATATTCGCTAAAGCTTGATTCTCTCCAAAGGGAATCACAGCCCAAGCAATCAAAGCTAAAGTCATCGTTATTATAGGGGCCAAAATAAAAATAATTTTGTTAGAACTCGCAGGTATAATTATTTCTTTAAAAATATATTTCAGCGCATCAGCTAATGATTGTAATAGTCCAAAAGGACCAACTACATTTGGACCTTGTCTCTTCTGTACGAATGCCCAAACTCTTCTGTCTAACCATACAATCATTGCTACTGAAACTAAAACAGGAATTAAAAGAAATAAAATTTTATAAACCTCATCAAAAACTATATTTAGATACGCCATTTTTATCCCTCGGTTCCAGTACGTTTTGTTTCTAGTTTAGAGTTGTAACAATTCAGCATTGTTTTAGATGACCTAGCGATTACATTTGAAAAATAATAATCTTTAACAAAAATTTTTAAATCCTCGTTTTGAAACTGATTTGAATAATTATCGGTATTTAAGATTGACTCTTGTTTTTCCTCTTTAAGTTTAAGATAGTTAAACATACTGCTTTCCAACTCCTCTTTATCATTAAAAAGTTTTCTATTATTCATAAATTCTGCAAGATCATTTATAATTTGCCAGTCTTCCTTAGCATCTCCTGGAGGGTATGATGCTTTATAAGCTTTTTGAATTTTTCCCTCCAAATTTGTAAAATGACCTGATTGCTCAGTATAAGCAGCACCTGGTAAAATTATATCAGCTAATTCCGCACCTTTGTCTCCATGACTTCCTATATAAATTATAAATTCGTCCTTCTTGTTAATTTTTAAATTATCTTGTCCAAAAAGAAAAACTATTTCAAACTTATTTTCATTTAAATCTTTTAATAAATTATTAGTTTGATTAATTATGTCTAAATCTAGATTGCCTACTGTAGCTGCATCGGTAGATATTATATTTAAAGGATTCCATTCATCATTAAATTTATTTTCATCAATTAAAAATTTTTTTAAAGAATGAAAAAGATATTTTGCTGAGCTAGATTTCAAAAATGACTCACCAAATATAATCATTGGTTTTTTTGCTTCAATTATATTTTTTGATATCTCATGATTGTTCTCAATAATATCCTTAATTGTCTGAGTTTTTCCATCGAGACTTTCATAGGGATATGTTAAATCACCTACATCATTTAAAGATTTAATTTTCAATTTATTATTGAGATAGGCTTTTCTTATTCTTGCATTTAACATTGTGGCCTCAAATCTTGGATTTGTGCCAATCAATAAGATAAAATCTGAGTTCTCAATTCCATTTATTTTCGAGTTAAATAAATAATTTTCTCTTTTAGAATTATCAATAAAATAATCAGATGATCTGCATTCATATTTTGTTGAATTTATCGTTCTATCAAAAAATTCTTTAAAAATGTAACTGGCTTCCATGTTAATTAGATCGCCAACAAAACCGCTGATCTTATTTTTATCACTATTTTCAATTTTTGATTTAATGATTTTATAAACTTCATTCCATGAAGCCTTTTCAAACTTTTTGTTATATTTTATATAAGGTGTATCAAGTCTTTGATTTAACAAACCATCACATGCATATCTAGTTTTATCAGATATCCATTCCTCATTAATATCCTCATTAATAACAGGCAAAACTCTTTTGACTTCCCAATCATAAGTATCAACTCTAATATTTGATCCGACTGCATCCATTACATCAATTGTTTCAGTTTTTTTTAACTCCCAAGGCCTTGCCTCAAACACATATGGCTTTGATGTCAATGCACCAACAGGACAAAGATCTATAACATTTCCAGATAATTCAGACTGTATAGATTTTTCTAAATAGGTTGTAATTTGCATGTCTTCACCTCTACCGATTGCACCTAATTCAGGAACACCTGCAATTTCAGTTGCAAATCTTATGCATCTTGTGCAGTGAATACATCTTGTCATTTGCGTTTTAATTAATGGACCCATGTATTTATCTGGAACTGCTCTTTTATTTTCCTTGAACCGTGATTTATCTATTCCATAAAACATTGATTGGTCCTGAAGGTCACATTCTCCTCCTTGATCACAAACTGGGCAATCTAAGGGGTGGTTGGCTAGTAAGAATTCCATTACACCTTTCCTAGATTTTTCAATTAATGGTGTATTGGTTCTAATTACCATACCGTTAGCTGCCGGCATAGCACAAGAGGCAATTGGTTTAGGAGATTTTTCCATCTCTACTAAGCACATCCTACAATTTCCAGCTATAGATAATTTTTCATGATAACAAAATCTTGGTATTTCTACTCCAGCTTTTTCACAAGCTTGAAGAACTGTTAAACCTTCATCAACCTCTATATCTTTGTCGTTTATTTTTAGTTTAAGCATTTTTATCTAATAAATGTTGATCAACTAAGTAAGGAATATTTTTATTTTCTTCGACTACTGGATCAAACTTATTTCTCTCCTTAATTTCTTTTTTAAAGTGTCTAAGTAATCCTTGAACGGGCCATGAGGATCCTTCTCCAAAAGCACATATAGTATGACCAGCAATCTGATTTGTAACATCTCCAAGCATGTCAACTTCATCTTTAGTTGCTTCTCCTTTTGCCATTCTTTCAAGCATTCTCCACATCCAGCCAGATCCTTCTCGACATGGTGTACATTGTCCGCAACTCTCGTGTTTATAAAACCTGGCAATTCTAGCCATGCATTTAATTATATCTTGATCCTTATTGATAACTATAACACCTGCTGTTCCTAATCCACTTTTTTCATTTACCAAAGAATCAAAATCCATTGTAAGAGTTTCACATTTTTCCTTTGGAATTAGAGGCATTGAGGATCCACCCGGAATTACTGCTTGAAGATTTTCCCAACCACCTATTACTCCCCCAGCATGTACTTCAATTAATTCCTTTAAAGGGATATTCATTTCTTCCTCAACATTACAAGGATTATTGACGTTACCAGATATACAAAAAATTTTTGTTCCTGTATTTTTTTCTCTACCAAGAGAAGCAAACCATTTACCACCTTTTTTTAAGATTGTCGGAACTACAGCTATGGTTTCAACATTGTTTATTATTGTTGGACATCCATAAAGTCCAACTAAAGCTGGAAAAGGAGGCTTCAATCTTGGTTGACCTTTTTTTCCTTCTATACTTTCGAGTAATGCAGTTTCTTCACCACAAATATAAGCACCAGCTCCATAATGTATGTAGATATCCAAATCCCATCCAGTCCCAGAAGCATTTTTACCTATTAAATTTTTTTTATAAGCTTCGTCTATTGCATTTTGAAGTTTTTGACCTTCAAGGAAATATTCACCTCTGATATAAATGTAGCAAGTATGTGCTTGAACAGCATAAGAGGCTATCAAACATCCTTCAATTAATTTGTGTGGCTCAAACCTTAAAATATCTCTATCTTTACAAGTTCCAGGTTCAGACTCATCAGCATTTATCACTAAATAATGTGGTCGAGATCCAACATCTCTAGGTGCAAAAGACCACTTCAATCCAGTTGGAAATCCAGCTCCACCTCTGCCTCTTAATTGTGAATCTTTAATCTCATTAATAATCCAATCTCTTCCTTTATTAATAATCTCTTTAGTATTTATCCAATCACCTCTTCTTTGAGATGCATTAACATCAGATCCTAAGTCATTATATAAATTTTTAAAAATTCTATCTTGATCTTTAAGCATTATTTAAATCCAAAAGTGTTTTTCTATTATTTTCAGGCGCATTATTTAATCTTCCTCTGTAAGATCCAGCTTTTGGTTTTTCTCCTTTCAAAATTTTATCTAAAATCTTCAATGTTTTTTCTTTATCAAGGTCTTCGTAATATTCATCATTAATTTGCATCATCGGGGCATTCACGCAAGCACCTAAACACTCAACCTCCATCCATGAACAATTTTTATCACCTAATAGTTCTAACTCATTTTTAGAAATTTTTTCCTTACAAGCTTCAACTAACTTGTTCGCACCCCTAATCATACATGGTGTAGTTGTACATACTTGAATAAAATATTTCCCTACAGGAGAAAGATTGTACATCGAATAAAAAGTAGCTACTTCATAGACTTTAATGTAAGGCATATCTAAAAATTTTGCGATATATTTCATTGCCGCTAATGGTATCCAATTATTATTTTGTCTTTGTGCAATATATAATAAAGCCATGACTGCACTTTGTTGTTTCCCTTTTGGATACTTTGATATAATATTTTTTGCTTCCTCAAGTGATGAATTATTAAACTCGAAACTTTGTGGTTGATTTTTTGCTGGTCTTTTTAAGCTCATCTATCTACCTCACCAAAAACTATATCTAAAGATCCAAGCACAGCAGGAACATCCGCTAACATGTGTCCTCTAATTAAATAATCCATTGATTGTAAATGAGAAAAACCAGGTGCTCTTATTTTGCATTTATATGGTTTACTTGACCCGTCTGAAATTAGATATACTCCAAATTCCCCTTTCGGTGCTTCTACAGCTGTATAAATTTCATCATTCGGTACTCTATAGCCCTCTGTGAATAATTTAAAATGATGTATTAAGGCTTCCATAGACTGTTTAATATCTTTTTTTGACGGCGGAGAAATCTTCCCATCAAAAGTTTTTATTGGTCCTTTTTCCATTTTATTTAAACACTGTTTTATTATTGAGACACTCTCCTTCATCTCCTCTATTCTACATAAATATCTATCATAGCAATCACCATTTTTTCCAACCGGTATTTTAAAATCCAATTGTTCATAACAATCGTATGGTTGAGATTTTCTAAGATCCCATGCTATGCCCGAGCCACGTAGCATGACTCCACTAAAAGAATAATCTAAGGCATCCTCTTTTGAAACTAAACCTATGTCTACATTTCTCTGTTTAAAAATTCTGTTGTCAGTTAATAAATTTTCTAAATCACTTATTATTTTTGGAAAACTCTCACAAAAATTTAAAATATCATTTTCTAAACCTGCTGGAAGATCTTGGTGCACACCTCCAGCCCTGAAATAGTTCGCATGCAATCTTGAGCCAGATGCCCTTTCGTAAAAAGTCATTAATGTTTCTCTTTCCTCAAAACCCCATAGTGAAGGTGTTAATGCACCTACATCCAGAGCTTGGGTTGTGACATTCAAAATGTGACTTAAAATTCGTCCAATTTCACAAAACATAACTCTTATTAACTGAGCCCTTATGGGTACATCTATCTTTAAGATTTTTTCAATTGCTAAAGCAAAGGCATGTTCTTGATTCATGGGTGCAACATAATCTAAACGATCAAAATAAGGAACTGCCTGCATGTAAGTTTTATTTTCAATCAATTTTTCTGTACCTCGATGTAATAAGCCTATATGTGGGTCAGCTTTTTCAACAACTTCCCCATCCAATTCAAGTATTAATCTTAATACACCATGGGCTGCAGGGTGTTGTGGACCAAAATTTAGATTTAAATTTTTAATTTTTTTTGTCATTATTGATCTGCTCTTTAATATATTCGGTTCCTTCCCACGGACTTTGATAATCAAAATTTCTATAATTTTGTTCAAGTTTTACTGGTTCATTGATAACTTTCTTTTTATCTTCGCTGTATCTAACTTCTGTATTCCCTGTTAATGGAAAGTCTTTTCTAAGTGGATGACCCTCAAAACCATAATCAGTTAAAATTCTTCTTAAATCAGGGTGATCCTTAAAATTTACTCCATACATATCAAAAACTTCTCTTTCCATCCAATTTGCAGAGGGGAAAACTGATGTTAAAGATGGGATCAACTCTTTTTCAGTAATTGTATAACTTAAAATAATTCTTTGATTGAATTCATGGCTAAGAAATAAATATACAATCTTAAATCTTTGAGCTTTTTCTGGGTAATCAACAACAGTTATATCTATAAGTTGTCTAAATTTTGTATCTTTATTTGTTTTTAAAAATAAAGTTACTTCTATTAAATCTTCTTTATCAATCTCAACATACAATTGATTATGTTTTATTTTGGTAAGATTAATCTTGGTTGTTAACTCAGAGTTAATTTTTTTTTCTGAATCTAGTAAATTTTGCATTTTATCTACTTAATGATCCTTTATTTCTGATTTTCTTTTGTAATTGCATTATCCCAGATAATAAGGCTTCTGCTGAAGGCGGACATCCTGGAACATAAACATCTACTGGAACAATCCTATCACACCCTCTTACAACTGAGTAAGAATAATGATAATAACCACCACCGTTAGCACAACTTCCCATAGAAATCACATATCTTGGTTCTGGCATTTGATCGTAAACTTTCCTTAGTGCAGGTGCCATTTTATTTGTTAATGTTCCTGCAACTATCATTACATCTGATTGTCGAGGTGAACCTCTAGGAGCAGCACCAAATCTCTCAAGATCATATCTTGGCATAGCAGTTTGCATCATTTCTACAGCACAACAAGCTAAACCAAACGTCATCCAATGTAACGATCCTGATCTTGACCAATTTATCAAGTTATCAAACGAAGTTGTTATAAAACCGTTATCACTAAAGTCCTTAGCGAGTTGTTTAAATTCTTCTGGAATTTTTTGTAAATTTTTTTTCATTTTTTTATACTTTTATTCCCAATCTAACGCACCTTTTTTCCATTCATAAATAAATCCTACTGTAAGAATGAATAAAAAAATCATCATTGAGGTAAACCCAAAAATTCCGATGCTTCCAAGAGATATTGCCCAGGGAAACAAGAAAGCAATTTCTAAGTCAAAAATGATAAATAGAATTGCGACTAAGTAAAATCTGACATCAAATTCCATTCTAGAATCTTGAAAAGGTTCAAAACCACATTCATATGCAGATAATTTTTCTGGATCTGGGTTCTTAGGAGACAAAATAAAATTGATAACAATAAAAGCACAACTTAAACCGAAGGCTATTATCAAAAACAAAATTATCGGTAAATAATCTTTTAAAAAATCCGCAGTCATAATGTTAATAGTGTTAATTTTTGAATAAGAAAATTCTGATAAGATTCATATTATAGTTGTTTTTTTATATAAATTAAAGTTTTAATATCTTAAGTATGTTGACGTTTTTATAGGTATTTTTGAACTTATTTATAGTGCAAATTGGTCACGTATTTTATGGCTTATTTATTAACCCAATTATTAATTTGAGAATCGTTATCATTAGTGGCGGGAGTGAAGGGACTCGAACCCTCGACCTATCGCGTGACAGGCGATCGCTCTAACCAACTGAGCTACACCCCCACTGATGATCACTTTGGTGGGCAGTAAAGGACTCGAACCTTTGACCCCCTCGGTGTAAACGAGATGCTCTACCAACTGAGCTAACCGCCCAAAAATGATGTTTACTATTACAACAAGGTTAAGTTAAAGTAAATTATTAATTATTGAATGCTAGCTTGAGATTTATCATCTTTATTTCCCATATCAACCTCAACCCAATCAACCTTTTTTAGTTCTTTTGTTAGCGCAATTTTTAAAACCTCATCAGCGAATTCAACCGGAGTTATTTTAACTTCATCAATTATTTTTTTAGGCATATCAACTAAATCTTTTTCGTTTTCTTTTGGTATCAAAACCTCCTTAATGCCAGCTCTATGTGCTGCTAATAATTTTTCTTTTAAACCACCGATTTGAAGAACTTGGCCAGTGATTGTAACTTCACCAGTCATAGCTAAGTCCTTTCTAACGGGTATATTTGTAATTGAAGATACAATTGAAGTTACCATGCCTATCCCTGCAGAAGGACCATCTTTAGGTGTTGCTCCTTCAGGAACATGAATATGAAAATCTTTCTTTTCAAACAGTGGAGGTATAATTCCGTATTCAAGACATTTAGATCTTACAAATGATTTGGCTGCTTTAACGGACTCTTGCATTACATCACCTAACTTTCCGGTAATTTGTGTTCTACCTTTACCTGGCATTGTTACTGTTTCTATTTTTAATATTTCTCCACCATATTCTGTCCAAGCCAAACCTGTAACTATACCAATTCTATTTTCAGTCTCCAGTTCACCAGATTTATATTTTGGTATTCCTAAAAAATCTGACAGATTTTTATTATTTACAACTACTTCTTTTTGTTCGCCAGATACAACTTTTTTTACAACTTTTCTTGCTACTTTTGATATTTCTCTTTCAAGATTTCTAACTCCAGATTCTTTTGTGTAACTTCTAATTATTTCTTTAATAATATCATTACCCAACTTCATTTCATTCTCTTTTACACCATTATCTTTAATCTGTTTTGGTAATAAAAACTTATCTGCAATATTTATTTTTTCATCCTCTGTATATCCAGCTAATCTAATAACTTCCATTCTATCTAGTAAAGGTGGTAAAATATTTAAAGTGTTAGCTGTAGTTACAAACATTACGTCTGATAAATCATAATCCACTTCTAAATAATGATCGTTAAATGATGTATTTTGTTCTGGATCAAGTGCTTCTAATAAAGCAGATGATGGATCTCCTCTATAATCATTACCAATTTTATCAATTTCATCTAATAATATTAATGGATTTTTTGTTCCAGCTTTTTTCATCATTTGAATAATTTTACCTGGTAAAGAACCAATGTAAGTTCTTCTATGACCTCTTATTTCAGCTTCATCTCTCATGCCACCTACCGACATTCTTACGAATTCTCTATTAGTTGCTTTGGCTATCGATTTTCCTAAAGAAGTTTTACCTACTCCAGGAGGTCCTACTAAACATAAAATTGGACCTTTAATTTTTTCCATTCTTTTTTGAACAGCAAGAAATTCAATTATTCTCTCTTTTACTTTTTCAAGACCAAAATGATCTTTATCAAGAATGTTTAATGCTTTAGATAAATCAATATCTACTTCGCTTTTTTTGTTCCAAGGTAATTCCGTCATCCAATCTAAATAATTTCTCACAACAGTTGCCTCTGCCGACATTGGACTCATATTTTTGAGTTTCTTAAGTTCTTGTAAACATTTTTTTTCAACTTCTTTTGGCATTTTAGCTTTTAGAATTGCTTTGTTGAGACTTGTACTTTCATCTTTTCCATCTTCAATCTCACCTAACTCCTTTTGGATAGCTTTAAGTTGCTCATTCAAGTAATATTCTCTTTGAGTCTTTTCCATTTGATTTTTTACTCTGCCTCTAATTCTTTTTTCAACACCAATGATACTAGTTTCATTTTCCATAATTTTGATTATAGAATTCAATCTTTTCTTTACATCTACCGTTTCAAATATTTGCTGTTTTTCAGAAATTGTTGCAACAATATGTGAAGCTATGTTATCAGCAATTTGTGACGGATCTTTCAGCTGCTTTATTGCATTAATCGTTTCTGAGGATATCTTTTTATTTATGGAGGTAAGTTTTTCTAATCTTCTTACTGCGGTTACTGCTAAAGGGTATAAATCCTCACCTTCAGAGACCTCATCTTTTAATGATGTAAAATCACACGTAATAAATTTTTCATTATCTTTAAAATCTAAAATTCTTACTCTTTTAATACCCTCAACAAGAACTTTGACTGTTCCATCCGGTAATTTCAGCAATTGAAGTATATTTCCTTCACAACCAAACATAAAAATATCTGTTTTCTTAGGATCATCTATTTCGGAATTCTTTTGTGTTACTAAAATAATTTTTTTGTCTTTTTTCATTACCTCGTTTAATGCAGAAATAGATTTATCTCTTCCTACAAATAAAGGTATCACCATGCTAGGAAAAACTACAATGTCTCTTAGCGGTAGAAGCGGCAATGAAATTTTAACATCCATAAGATAGAATATGGATATTATCAATTATAATGCAATACCTTTTTCGCTTTTATTAATGATATTAAGCCGCTGTAGTCTTGCCTGATTTAGGTTTATTATCGGCTTTTGAGTGGACTATTATTGGCTGAGAATGTCCTTTTACAGATGAAGCATCAACTATTACTTCCTCAATATCGTCTTGGCTCGGAAGATCATACATAGTTTTTAAAAGAATATTTTCTAATATCGATCTCAAACCTCTCGCACCAGTTTTTTTTCGAATAGCTTTAAGCGCAATTTCCTTAAGAGCATTATCTTTAAATGTTAATTTTGAACCATCAAGTTTAAATAATTCTTGGTATTGTTTTACGAGTGAATTTTTTGGTTCTTGTAGGATCTTTATTAAAGATTTTTCATCCAAATCTTCTAGAGTTGCTATCATTGGCAATCTGCCTATAAATTCTGGTATCAATCCGTATTTTAATAAATCCTCTGGCTCTAAAGATTTCATCCATTCACCAGTTTTTTTATCTTGAGTATTTTTTACGTCAGCCCCAAAACCTATTGAAGTGCCTTTGTCTCTTTGAGAAATAATTTTATCAAGTCCAGCAAATGCGCCACCACATATAAAAAGGATGTTGGTTGTATCAACTTGTAAAAACTCTTGTTGTGGATGCTTTCTTCCACCTTGAGGAGGAACACTTGCTATTGTTCCTTCCATAATCTTTAATAAAGCCTGTTGAACTCCTTCTCCAGAAACATCTCTGGTAATTGAGGGGTTTTCTGACTTTCTACTAATTTTATCAACCTCATCAATATAGACAATCCCTCTTTGGGCCTTCTCAACATTGTAATCAGCTGCTTGTAATAATTTAAGTATTATGTTTTCAACATCTTCCCCAACATACCCTGCTTCAGTAAGAGTGGTTGCATCAGCCATAGTAAATGGCACATCTAAAATTCTCGCTAATGTTTGAGCTAATAATGTTTTTCCACATCCAGTAGGGCCAACCAAAAGAATATTAGACTTTGCAAGCTCAACATTTTTAGTTGTTTTATTTTCATAATTTAATCTTTTGTAGTGATTATGAACAGCTACTGATAAAACTTTTTTAGCGTGTGTTTGACCAATCACATAATCATCTAAAACATTACAAATTTCTTTTGGAGAAGGAAGACCATCTTGGTGCTTTACAAATGTATCTTTATTTTCCTCTTTAATGATATCCATACATAACTCAACACACTCATCGCATATAAAAACTGTAGGCCCAGCAATAAGTTTTCTTACTTCGTGTTGGCTCTTCCCACAGAAAGAGCAGTAAAGAATATTTTTATTATTTGTATTCATAAATTTTTAAACGAATCAATGTTAGTACTTTATTATAAATGAGTTATGATAATCAAGTTTCAAATATCTTGATTTCAATATGTGGTACTTTAAGATCTTTTTTCTACTACTTCGTCTATTAAACCAAATGACTTTGCCGCATCAGCCGTCATAAAATTATCTCTTTCCAATGCTGACTTTATTTCATCAACTGACTTGCCAGTATGTTTTGAGTAAATTTCATTTAGACGTTTTTTTAACGACAAGACTTCTTTAGCATGAATTTCAATATCAGTTGCTTGGCCTTGAAATCCCGCAGAAGGTTGATGTACCATTATTCTTGAATTTGGGAGTGAAAATCTTTTACCTTTTGAACCAGCAGCTAATAAAAAAGATCCCATTGAAGCTGCTTGACCAATGCAGAGGGTAGAAATACTTGGTTTAACATATTGCATCGTATCATAAATACCAAGACCAGCAGTAACTAAACCTCCCGGACTATTAATATATAAATAAATTTCTTTTTTTGGATCCTCAGCCTCTAGAAACAAAAGCTGTGCTGTTACTAAAGATGCTACATTATCATTTATTTGACCAGTTAAAAAAATTATCCTCTCTTTTAATAATCTTGAATATATATCGTATGCACGTTCTCCTTTATTTGATTGTTCGACAACCATAGGAACTAAATTATTCATAAACTCTGAAATTTTATTTGTCATAAGTTGATTCGATTTACTTATACAACTTGAGATTACTTTTTGCTAACTTTTTTTGTTTTTTTTGTTGTAGTTTTGGTTTTAGCTTTTTTTATAGGCGATTTTTTAACTTCAACCTTTTTAGCTTCAGTCTTTTGTGGTTTAGAACTATTTCTGTATTGATCAAGTTCTTGTTTTTGAGAGTCTTTTAAAATTTTTTCAGCTTCTTCTTTTGATATCTCTTTTTTAGTTGAAACAGCCTTTTCCTTAATCAAATTCAATATTTTATTCTCATAAACTGTGCCTCTTAAACTCGACACAGCTTGTGGGTTTTTTTGATAAAAATCCATCACCATTTTTTCTTGACCTGGCATCATTCTAATTTGTTTTTGAACTTCGTTTTGCAATTCTTGCTCTGTCACTTTAATTTGATTTTTTTCACCAAATTCATTTAAGACTAAACCAACTATAATTCTCTTTTTTGCAACTTCTTCAAAATTTTTTCTATTATTTTTTGCATCATCTTCACTCATTCCTTGAGAAAGGATTTTTATTTCATCCTCAAGAAGATTTTTTGGTATCTCATTAATCTTAAATTTTTCAATTTCACTTAAAATTTGTTTTTTAGTCAATCGGTCTAAAGAATTTTTATATTCATCATTTATTTGTTTTGAAATTAATTCTTTCAGATCATTTAAATTTTTTGCACCTAAATTTTTTGCAAACTCATCGTTAATTTTTACATCTTCTGGATTTTTTATAGCTAAAATTTTACAATTAAACTTTGCTTTTTTGTTGACTAATTCTTTATCCGGAAAATTTTCTGGAAGTGTTGCTTCCACAACTCTACTTTCGCCTTTTTTAATACCTATTAGTTGAGCATCAAAACCTTTTAAAAAAAGATCCTTGCCTAAAGTTAGTTGTGTATTTTTCCCTTCATTTCCCTTAAATGGTTTTTCATCAATAGTTGCAGTATAGTCTAAAGTAACAAGATCTTTCTCAGCAGCTTTGTAATTTTCCGGGGCATCTTTAAAGTTTGGTTGATTTTTTGCAATATCATTAATTCTTTTATCCGCCTCTTTTGGATCTATTTTTACGACATAATCATTAAATTTAATTTTCTCAATGGATTTAATTTCAATTTTTGGTAGCTCTGTAACTGAAAGAGTGTACTCCAAATCTTTATCTTCTCCATAAGTTTTTAAATCTAATTTCGGTTGCCCTGCAGGTTTGATTTTATTTTCTTGAAGAGCTTTTACAGATGTATCTTTTAAAACTTTATCTAAAACTTCATTAAAAACCGCTTTACCGAATTGTCTCTTTAAAATTTCTCTTGGAACTTTACCAGGTCTAAAACCTTTGAGGTTGACTGTATCTTTAATTTCTTCATACTTTTGATCAATGTATGAATTCATTGTCTTTTTATCGACAAAAACTCTCACATCTTTATCAAGACCTTTTTTATTTTCTATCGTTACTTTCATATTTTTCTCGTGGTAGGGCGAAAAGGACTCGAACCTTCACAGATTGCTCTATCGGTTCCTAAGACCGACGCGTCTACCAATTCCGCCATCGCCCCACAAAAGACAGAGATTTTATATATTATTGAAATCATTTGTCCAACGACAAATATTGTTATTAATGAAAAATTTTCTATTATAATAATAAATATGATTATTTCACCATGTATTAGTATTTGTAAAACTGATCCTTTAACCGGTTTTTGTTATGGATGTGGAAGAACTAATCAAGAAAAAAAAATTTGGAAAGATGAGACTACAAATGATGAATGGAAAATGGAAAATATCAACAACATTAGAAAAAGACTAAAAGGTTGGCAACTTGAAAGCTTTGAAGAATCTTATAAGTATAAAATTAAAAATGGAATCTCATTATTTAAAAAAAATCAATTAAAATAAATGCCAAAAAATGTTGAAGAAGATATAAGTATAATAATTACTTTATACAAAACTCCGATTGAAAATATTCAGCTATTGAATCAATATAGAAATTTTAGGGTTTTGATCTTTAATCAAGCTGAAAAGGATGATTCAAAAAAAAGACTTGATGATATTCTGAAATTTAATTTCGAGTATTATTCATCAAAAAAAAATTTAGGAAATAGCAGATCAAGTAATGTTTTGCTTTCAAAGGTAAAAACTAAGTATTGTCTTTTCACACAGCCAGATGTTACGGTCGACGATATAAGCATCAAAAAATTAGCAAATCTTATGAAAATACGAGAAGATATCATCTTTGCTGGACCTATTATCAAAAGTAATGAGGGGATAAAAACTAAAGATAATAAGCAAAATTACATAGAAAAAAAATATCTCGACGCTTCATGTATGCTTTGTGACGTAAAAAAAACAAGAGAAATTGGTTTTTTCGATGAAAATTTTTTTTTATATTGGAATGATGAGGATTTGATGGCAAGAGTAAATAAATCGAATTATATCATGATTCAATCTTTAGATTCGTTTGCAATACATAAAAGTAGCCAGTCATCGAAAAATGATTTTAAAGTTGATTTGATAAGAGGTGTATCTTTTAAATATGGGGAATATCTTTATGATTATAAATATAAAAAATTTAGGTTTATTAAATTAATTAGACAGTTTATTCAAAACCTTTTTTTCATGTTATTCAATATTGTATTTTTAAAGAGAAAAAAAGCTTTAAAAAATATATCTTACCTGATTGGTATATTAATTTTTATTAAATTTATAGTTTTCAACAAAAAAGCTTTATTGTGAAAAAAAAAGATAATTTATATACAATTTTTGGCTCTAGTGGTTTTTTTGGTAGGAATTTACACAAGTCTCTAAAAGAAAAAAAGAAAAAAATTTTTATTCCAAAAAAAAATGAATACTCATTTAAAAAAAATTTAGGTAATGTAATTTATTGCATCGGCACCAGTGAAAGTATAAGGGATCCAAAAAATGCACTTGCAGCCAATTTGGAAATATTAAGTAAAATATTAATTAATAACAAATTTAAAACTTTTACTTATTTGTCTAGTATTAGAGTTTATTCAAAATCATCTAAAACAAAGGAATCTGACAAAATTATTTTTAATCATAATGAAAGAGGGGTTTATTTTAAATCACTCAAACTTGCTGCTGAAAGTCTTTGCCTGCAAATGAATAACCCTAAAATAAAAATAATAAGACTTGCAAATGTTTTTGGAGATTATTTTAGTGATCAAATTTACTTACTACCCTCTTTATTAAGGCAATCAATTACAAAAAAAAAAATAGATATAACCATTAATATGAGTTCAAGAAAAAATTATATTCATATTAATGAAGCAATTGATGTAATATTAAAAATTATAAATAGATCCAAATATCAAATTTATAATGTTGCCTCAGATAAACAAATTTCACTAGGTCAAATTTCTAAAATAATACAAAAATTAACTAATTGTAAAATAACTTACAAAAATTCAAATATTGTTTTTAATGAACCTAAAATTAATATACAAAGAATAAAAAAAGAATTTGATTTTAAGCCGAAAGTTAAATTTGAAAATGAAATGCATAAGATAATAAAAAATTACAAGAGGCCTAAACATGCATAAAACGACTTTAGTAATTATAATTTTTATTAGTGGTTTAATTTTTGGAGCTTTAGTATTAAATCTATGGAGTGCAGAAACAAGTCCATTTAAAGCTTTATTGGGTCTTGGCTGGACAGCTCTTTTTTTAATAGGTTTATTTTTTGCTGATAAACATGACAGGAAATAAATTTTTTTTTCTTTTAGTATCAATATTACTTTTTATGTTTCAGACTCAAAGCGTAAAATCAGAAATAATAATTTTAAGTGGTTGTGATGACAAACAGGATGAATTTTTAAAAAATGAATATATTTTAAATTTAAATGAATTAATTATGACTAGAAACTATATCTATAGAGAAAAAACTTACCAAAAATATAAACTGACTGATTTAAGTATAAAAAAATCAAATTCATATGTAAGAAATATTTATGAAAAGGATGGTAAAATACTAACTCATAAACATGGTTACCCTCAATTTTACACTCAAATTTTTTTCAAAAAAGATGAAAAGGAGGTTTTTATGAAAACTGTGTTAAATAATGAAGAAGGTATATCAAAAATATCTAACTGTAAAAAAATTGAAAAGTTTGATGATAATAGTTAATTTTTTTTCTTATTCTTAATTAAATTTTTTCTGTTGATTTTAAATTTATTGGAAGTGATGTTGCTACGATGCTTTGCATAGGCTTGTTTTTGTGCTTGTTTCATAGCTCTTTTAGATGACATAATTATTTAATAATTTATTTTAATGCTTCCTATTATATTAAATTCTTTGTCAGAAACAATTATTTCGCCTGATGAGGGAGCATAATCTAACACTTCAGATATCAAAACGTAATGAGTAACAAAAATTATGTTTTTTTCAAAATTATTTTTTTTTACAAACTTCATTAAGTTTTTGATTTGTTTTGTTTTATTTTTTGCATAATTAGAGCTATAGAAAGAATTTAGAAAATTTTTTGTTGTAAAATTAGTAAATGCAATTTCTGCTGTTTCTTTACATCGACACCATTCGCTTGAATAAACTTCGTCTATCTCAATTTTATTTTCTCTAAATATTGTACCAATATTTTCTGCTTGTTTTCTTCCTCTATCACTTAAATTTCTTTGAGTTGAACAATCGTTTAAATTGAAATTATTTGGATCACCACTTCCAGGTGCATAAGCATGTCTAATAAATATTAATTTTCCACCTTCTGTAAGTTGTTTTAATAAATCTTTATTTGAATCTGCTTTAATGGAAGTGGTTAAAGATATAAAAATAATTATAAATATTTTTAAAAAATTCATGTATGGATATTAGATTAAACGAGTTAAACAAAACAATAATTAATTGTAAAAAATGTCCCCGGTTAGTTAAATTTGTTCAAGAAGTAAGTACAAAAAAAAGAAAACAAAATATTGATGAAATATATTGGGGTAAGCCTGTTCCAGGATTTGGAGATTTAAACTCAAAATTAGCCATTATTGGTTTAGCGCCTGCTGCCCATGGAGGAACTAGAACAGGAAGAGCTTTTACAGGGGATAAATCAGGTGATTTTTTATTTAAATGTTTATTTAAGGTAGGAATTTCAAACTCACCAATTTCCAAAAATTTAAATGATAATTTAAAACTAAAATTTACCTACATAACAAATATACTTAAATGTGTACCACCGGAAGATAAACCCCAGGGCAATGAAATTTCAAATTGTTCACCTTTTTTTGATCAAGAAATATTGTCTTTAAAAAAATTAATTGTAATAGTCACCTTGGGCAAAGTGGCTTTTGATAATTGCATTAAATTGTATAAAAACAAATTTAAGTTAAAACAAAAATTTATTTTTAAACATGGTAAAACTCTCATATTACCAAATGGTTTAGTAATAATTCCAAGTTATCATCCGAGCCCTAGAAATGTAAATACAAGGCTTATTTCAGAAAAAATGATGATAAGTTTATTTAAAAAAGCAAAAAAATTAGCTAAATTTTAATACTATCACAAAAATAAGGTTTAAATTTAGAATAGATTTCATCCGGTAATTTTACTGGCTTGCCTTTTTCATCAACAAAAACTAAGTGTACTTGTCCATCTAAAACTGTTTCATCGCCTCTTGTAATTTCTTGATTCATAAAAAAAGATGTTTTGGTAGTAGATTTTACAAAAGACCTGACGGTTAATATATCCTCTAGATAGGCAGATTTCTTAAAATTTATAGTACAAGATTTGACTATTATTAAAGATTTAAATTCATCTTTTACCTTTTTATTACTATATCCAAGTGTATATAGGGCTTCTGTTCTTGCTCTTTCTAAGAATTTTAAGTAATTGGCATAATAAACTACCCCACCAGCATCAGTATCTTCATAATATACTTTTAATTTATGAAAAAAATTTTTATGCATAATTTAGATTATATCAAATAATTAATTTTTTTATATAAACTAAGGTATAGTAAGAGTTATGAATATTTTTGTAATTTGGCTTGTTATGGTGATTGCATGGAATTTTGGTTATCCTCAAGCTAGTCCTGCTGCAGATGTAATTGTAGCGGTTATTCTCGCTCTCTTTAATATTGTTTTAAAGAAATATCTTAAATTCTAATCATTTAGATGAAAAATAAATGTTTTGAAAATAAGCAATAGACATCATTTTTGAATTATCAGTATCTGACATAATAGCTACACCATCAATCTCATTTACTTCTAAATCATGAAATCTTTTAAAATCTTTCTTAACATTAGCTTTTACAGTAACCCATTCATCCAAATTACTTTTTGTGCTTGCTAGAACATTATCAATAGATTTTTTTGTATAAGGACTTGGAAAATTTGTTCCAACCTCATTATTGCTTGAAAAAACATAATTAATAGCCCTATTTGATAGGGGTGTAGCACCAGTCTTTTTAATAACAAAAACTCTTGCTGCAAAATCATGCCCTTTTTTGGTATTTTCTTTAATTCCAGACAAATCTTTTTCAATCTTCCAAGTAATGTTGATAAAAGGTGTCTTGTTTAAGTCAATTTTTAACTCCTTGCCAAGGCCAGAAGCAGCATTATCAGCAACTGATTTAATAAAATTTCCATTCTCATTGCTTCCAAGAGTGTAAATGGTTTTATTATCTGCCCCTCTCACCTTTCTTACTTGAAGGTTAGCAAGTTCAGTTTCTGTGAAATCAAATACCTTTATTTCATCAGCTGCACAGATATTTATTGAAATAAAAAAAGTCAAAAAAAATCTAAAAAAAATTTTCATAAAAAAATGTTAATACATTATTTTGACAAATTTTAAACATCCTAAAATCAATTTTTATAGCTATTTATAAATAATGAAGACAATTTCAATTTTTATTCTATTAATTTACTGGTCGATAATAATTTTTGCTCCAGTTATGTCAAAGGATGTTAAGTTTAGTAGAGCTAAAACTGGTCAAATAAAGCTAGTTGAACAAAAACCTCTAAACTAATAGGTCGATCGACCTCCACTAATGTCAAAAACTGCAGCTGTTGAAAAGGTATTTTCTTCTGAGGAAAGCCAACAAACTAATGATGTAAATTCTTCAACTTCTAAAAACCTGCCTCTTGGGACCATTGATAACATTCTTTGAACATGTTCTTTGGTCATTTGATCTAAAATTCGAGTTTTGGCTCCTGCTGGTGTAACTGCATTCACTGCAATATTTTTATCAGCGAGCTCTTTACCTAGTGATTTTGTTAAACCTATCGCACCTGCTTTTCCAACGCTATAAGCACTAGCATTGGCATTACCATCCTTACCTGCAACTGATGCTACATTAACAATCCGTCCATAGTTATTTCCGATCATGTTTGGAACTATTGCTCTACAACAATTAAATGTACCCATCAAATTAATATCTACAACTCTTTTCCACATCTTAATGTCATATTCCCATAAAGCTGAGGTTGGGCCCGTTATTCCAGCATTATTAATTAGGATATCAATTTTAGAATTTTTAATAATTTTATTAGTGGATTTTTCAACGTCATGGTAATTTGAAACATCTACTACATCAGAGGATAAATTAGGATTATCTAAATTTTTTAGAGCTTTTTCAATCATCTCAGAGTCATTATCCCAAATCACTACTTTAGCGCCAGAAATCAAAAAACGTCTTGCAATATCAAAACCGAAACCTTGGGCACCCCCTGTAATAACTGCAGTTCTGTTTTTAAAGTCGTAAGAAATTTTACTCATTTAATCATTTTTTAGCTAAAAGATAATATGAAAATGCAGCAACAATTCCACCTACAATCCATGAATAAGATTGAAAAAACATAAAGTTAGGATTCCAGATTGTTGAAGCTGAAAAAATAAAACCTAAGAATAAAGAATAAACACCTTTAACATGCCAACCTCCTGAATAATAATATTCACCGTCCCTTTCAAGAGAATAGATATCCTTGTTTTGTAATTTTCTTTTTTTTATAAAATAAAAGTCTGTAATCATAATTCCAAACAATGGTCCAAAAAATGCTGCGAAGGTATCTACAAAAGATAAAATCCCTATTTGACTTAAGAAGCTGAGCCAAAAAACTCCAATAACAAAACCTAATATTGCAATGATATAACTTGAACTTTTTAATGATAGCGAAGAGGGGATAAAATTAATTAATGTATATTGTGATGGAATAAAGTTAGCAATTAAATTTGTTGAGGCTGAAGCAATTATCACAAATAATAATGCAAGGTTAACAATAAGAAGACTATCTAAAGTTCCAATTATATCAGTAGGATTTGTAAGTATTCTAGGTATATTTTGTGAGCCTTGTTTTAAAATAGCATCAAAACCAGCCACAATAAACAGGGCTAGAAAAGAAAAAATTATCAAATTTAAAATTAAACTCAGATTTCCTTTTCTAAGTTCATCTGAATTTTTAACATAGCGAGTAAAATCACCAAAACTAAGAATTATTATTGAAAAGTACGCAAAAACGGTACCAGCCACAGTAAATAAAGGTACTAAATTTTCTTTATTGGAGAAATCATTTAAATTTAGAGCATTAATAAATGTGCTTGAATAAAGTTTTACATCACTCAAAAAAATAGAAAGAAAAAACAAAATTATTCCAAAATAAACTGAAATTGCAGAAAATCTTATTATTTTTCTATTTAATATCATTCCAGAGCTAAATAAAAAGGTTTGTAAAATGATTGTCAAAATTATTGAAGCCCAATCAATTATGTTTAAACCTAAAATAAATAGAAGAAAAATTTCCTGATCTAAGATTAATGGCTCAATATTAAAAACTAAAATTCTTATTACATAACTAAAAGCTTTTGATAAAAAATATGTTTGAATTCCAAACATGAATATTCCAACAAAAAACCTTAATAATCCAAAATATTGTGCTCCTTTTATTCCTAATGAAGACCTCAGTAGCACAACAAATGGTAAACCAAATTTTTGAGAGGGTAATCCAATTAAATAAGAAAAAAAACAAACTAAAATTGTTCCTAAAATCGTACCAAGAAAAACTACATAAGTATTTAGATCGTAAACAACATACAAAGAAGCTATTAAAGAAAAACCTATAACACTTTGAATGTTAACTCCCCAAAAACAAAATAAATCTTTCCAATCCCAATTTTTATCATTTGGATTTACAGTTACTAGATCCCAATTAATAAGTGTTTTTTTCGATTTTTGTTGACTCACTTAGACAATATAAATGTTTAATTTTCTACTGTCCATATAAGAGAGTTGGTAACCAAAGAGCAATTTTTGGAAAAATAATAATTAAAACTAGACCTATTACTTGTAACACCATAAATTGCATCATTCCGTAATAGATATCTTTTAAATCCCACTCAGGAACAACACCTTTAAGAAAATAGGCTGATAAAGCCACTGGGGGTGAAAGCCAGGCGGTTTGAAGATTCACGGCAACTAATATTGCAAACCAAGTCAAATTAAACCCTAAAGCCTCTACCAGAGGTAAAATGATTGGAATTATAATCATAACGATTGGTACCCACTCTAGTGGCCAACCTAATAAAAATATCATTACCATTATCATTGCTAAAATAAGGTATTTATTCATCTCTAATCCAAGTAGAAATTCAGTTAATAAAGTTGGAGTTCCTAATCTTGCAAATACTGCACCAAAAAAATTCGAAGCTGCAACTAAAACCATTATTAAAGCAGTTATCTCTAAAGTTTTTACTAATGCTTCTTGTAATTTTGAAAGTGTCAATTTTTTGTATGCTAGCGAAAGGAGCAATGCGCCCATTGCACCACATCCTGCTGCCTCTGTAGGTGTTGCAAATCCAAATAAAATACTTCCTAAAGCAGCAAACACAAGAGCTGCTGGTGGAACTAATCCAAGGAAAAATTCAATCCAAACATCTTTCATACTTGTAGCACGCATATCTTCAGGTAAAACGGGACCCAAACTTGGATTAATCATACATCTAATTGTTGTGTAGGCTGCATACAATGATGCAAGTAATATTCCAGGAAGAATAGCTGCAGCAAATAAATCAATTACAGGTATTTCCATTATTGGACCCATAACAACTAACATAATACTTGGTGGAATTAAAATTCCTAGAGTACCCCCTGCAGTAATAGTCCCTGCTGCAAGTTTAACATCATAACCAGACCTATTCATAGATTTTGCTGCCATGATTCCCAAAATTGTGACTGACGCTCCAACAATACCTGTAGCTGCTGCAAAAATTACTGAAACAAATAGCACAGCGTAATATAAAGAACCTTTTACTTTAGATAGCATCAATTGAAATGCTGAGAATAACCTTTCCATTAATCCTGCTTGTTCCATCATAATTCCCATAAATACAAAAAGAGGAACTGCAGCGAGAGTTTGCTCAGTCATAACCATGGAAAATTGGAGTGTCATTAAATAAAAAACTAATTTTCCAAAACCTAGATAGCCAAAAACAAATCCTAAAAATATTAAAGTAAATGAAATTGGGAAACCCACAAATATTGCAAAAAGCATTACGCCGACTAAAATGAAACCTAAAACAGCTGGATCTATTAATTCAGCAATCATTTTTTATTTTTTTCCCCTGGCCATTCACCTTTTTTGGCTGCCCAATAACTTTTTAATAATTCTGAAAAGCCTTGAATAAGTAAAAATATTATACCAATTAATAAACAGGATTTTATTGGCCACATAAAAGGCATCCAAGTAGTGTCCATACCCCTTTCACCTCTTCGAATTGATTCTTCCACGAATCCAATGGTCATGTATAAAAAAACAATTAAACCAGGGAAATAAAATAATATATATAACCAGAAATCTATAAGGCCTTGTGTTTTAGTTTTAAAATTTCTATATAAAAAATCTGCTCTAATATGAACTCCTCTAGATAATGCATATCCAGCACCTAACATAAATAATGCGCCGTAAAGAAAACGACTAATATCATAAGCCCAGATTGTAGGTGCTAAAAATAATTTTCTTGCTAATACTTCGTAAGTCATTGCAAATATTAAAGGCATTAATATCCAACAAACAATATTTCCTATTATCTTGCTAAAACGATCAATCTTAATAATTGAATTTGCCATCCACGATGGCATATCCTCAGGCATTTTTTCTGAACCACCGCGCCTTTCAGCAATCATTTCATCTGAAATGTCTAATTTTGATGATTCGTTTGTCATAAATATTCAGTTAAAAAAATTAGAGCGGACTGTAAAAGTCCGCTCTAATAAAATCAAGATTTATTACTGATTACTTTAATGTTGCTGCGTGAGCCATTCCTAGCTTCGCATTAGACATTTGAGCACCACTCCAGAATGGAACAGCTACGTCAGCAAAATCTTTCATTGAATCATATACTTTTTTGAAAAATTTATTTTTCTCAGCATTTTTATTCAATGTAGCTTTTGCTGCAGCCATATATTCTACAAAGTAGTCAGATGGAGTATCTTCTAATTTAACTCCATGCTTTGTAGTAAGCTCTTGTAGAGCTTTTCCATTCTCATAGATTCTGTAACTTAAAGATTTCGCTAATGATGCATTAGCTGCTACTTCAAGTGACTTTTTCTCATGTGCACTCATTGCATTGTAAGTTTTTCCAGTTATATAAAAGTCAGCATTTACTACTACTTGATGTAAACCTTGTAGATAGTAGTGCTTTAATACTTTTTGAAAACCAAATGTTAAATCTGGTTTTGGACAACACCACTCAGCAGCATCGATAGTACCCGCTTCAAGTGCTGGAAGAATATCACCACCACCCATAGCAACAGATGCTATACCAATGTCTTTGTATGTTTGTCCTGGAATTCCTGGAGGAGTTCTGAATTTATATTTTCTAAAGTCAGCCATATCTTTAATAGGTTTTGGAAACCATCCTAAAGCCTCTGGTCCAACTGGTTGCAACATAAATCCTTTAATGTCTCTTCCCATTTCTTTCCAAAGTTGGTCGTATAGTTGTTTACCACCGCCGTACTGGAACCATGATAAGAATGCAAGGTTATCTATCCCTACACCACCACCTGCTACTGGCGAACCAAATAACATCGCTGCAGGGTGATCACCTGACCAATAGTGTGTCCAAGCGAACCCACAATCAATCAATCCTTTATCAACTGCATCTAAAGTTTCTTTTACTCCAACTACAGCACCCGCAGGCAATATTTCAAATTTTAACGAGCCACTCGTTAATTCTGTCACTGTATCAGTAAAGTCCTTTAACATTTTCACTTCATCAGCTTTAGTATTAAGAACCGTCTGACATTTTAGTGTTTTTGCTGCATTTGCACTAGATGTAAATCCAATTACTAAAAGCGTAGCAAATAACATTGAAACGATTTTTTTCATTATATTTCCTCTTGTTAGTTAAATTTAACTTTATTAATTCAATCAGAAAAACAAACCTGATACAAGTGACAATCGATTGATATGAGTGTAAAGATGAGTAATTAAGTTTAATAAAAAGTTTATTCAACTATAGATGGAAAATTTTGATTATATCATTATCGGCGCAGGATCTGCTGGATGTGTTCTTGCAAATAGACTTTCTGAAAATTCACATAATAAAGTTTTGTTAATTGAAGCAGGAGGTAAAGATAACTATCCTTGGATACACATACCTGTTGGATATTTTAAGACAATGCACAACCCTTCTGTTGATTGGTGTTACAAAACTGAACCAGACGAAACACTAAATAACCGCTCTATTCGATACCCAAGGGGAAAAACTTTAGGAGGAAGTTCAGCGATTAATGGTTTGTTATATATCAGAGGCCAAAGTAGAGACTATGATATTTGGCGTCAATTAGGAAATACTGGATGGGGTTGGGACGATGTACTTCCATATTTCATCAAAGCAGAAAATCAAGAGCGCGGAAAAGACAATTTCCATGGAATTGGTGGCCCTTTATCTGTATCTGACCAAAGAATACAATTACCATTACTAAATGAATTTCAAAATGCTGCAGAGGAATTTGGAATTCCTAAAACAAAAGACTTTAATACTGGTGACAATCATGGATGTGGATATTTTCAAGTAACTGAAAAAGATGGTTTTAGATGTAGCACTGCAGTAGGATATTTAAATCCGATAAAACACAGAAAAAATTTAAAAATTATTACCAAAGCGCATGTAAAAAAAATTAATTTTGAAAATAAAACAGCAAAAAGTATTGAATATTGGCAAGAGAACGATCTTAAAAAAGTTTTAGCAAATAAAGAGGTTATCTTATCATCTGGATCTATTGGTTCTCCACAAATTTTACAAACATCTGGGATAGGTAATTCTAATAACTTAAAAAATTTAGGTATAGATATAGTTCATGATCTTAAAGGAGTGGGAGAAAATCTCCAAGATCATCTTATGTTTAGGCCAATTTATAAAATTCATGGGCTCAAATCCTTAAATAAAAAAATTAATAGTTTATTTGGAAAATTAATGATTGGACTAGAATATATTTTTAATAGAAGTGGGCCAATGACAATGGGTGCAAGTCAAATGTGCATGTTTGCTAAAAGTGATCCCTCTTTAGAGTTACCAGATCTTCAATGGCATGTTCAACCAATGAGTATGGATACTTTAGGTGCAACAAAAAATCATGATTTCCACGCATTTACTCCTACTGTATCAAACATCAGACCGACTAGTAGAGGTCATGTAAATATTACGAATAAAGACTCTAGAATTTATGCAAAAGTAAAACTTAATTATCTATCGACAGAACATGATCGAATGATTGCTGCAAAGGGATTAAAACTTACTAGAAAAATTGTAATGGAGTCAGAAACTTTTAAAAAATATAACCCTGAAGAATACAGACCAGGAATTAATATTAATGATGATGAAGAAATTGTAAAAGCTGGTGCAGATTATGCTCAAACTATTTTTCATCCTGTGGGTACTTGCAAAATGGGACAAGATGATATGGCAGTGGTTGATGAAACACTTAAAGTGAGAGGTTTGAATAATTTAAGAGTTATTGATGCATCTATAATGCCTAATATAACTTCTGGTAATACTAATGCACCAACAATAATGATTGCAGAAAAAGGTGCTGATATGATACTTAGGAGTTAATGTTCGCTGACTTTGTTACACCAGAACAAATTACTATCTTAACGCAAATAATCTTAATAGATCTTGTGCTTGCAGGGGATAACGCAATTATTATTGGGATGGTTGCCTCAAAATTTCCTATAGAACAAAGAAAGAAAATTATTTTTTGGGGTATTGGTGGTGCAGTTGTTCTAAGAATAGTCTTAACATTATTGACGGCTTATTTGTTGCAGATAACTGGTTTAAGATTAATTGGTGGGGTGCTTTTACTTTATATTGTTTATAAACTTTACGTTGATGTTGTGAAAGGTTCAAATCATGAAAGTGATATAAAAGTAGATAACTCGAGTTTTTTAAAAGCAATTTGGACTATTCTGTTAGCTGATTTTACTATGAGCTTAGACAATGTTTTGGGGGTTGCTGGAGCAGCTGGTGATCATTACTATTTATTAGTTTTTGGACTAGTTTTATCCATTATCTTAATGGCAACAGCTGCAACATTAATATCTAATTGGATAAAAAAGTATAAATGGATAGCTTGGGCTGGCTTAATAGCAATACTTATTGTTGCTATTGAGTTGATTTACACGGATATTAAAATATTATTTTTATAATGTTCTTAAAAAATTATAACTTTAAAAATAAAACTGCGGTTGTTACGGGTGCAGGCAAAGGAATTGGGAGAGCCTGTGCAATAGCTTTGGCTGAAGCTGGGGCGAATTTAATAATAATCAGCAGAACCAATAAAGATTTAAATGAAGTTTCTAAGAAAATAAATAAGTTTAAATCAAAATGTAAATCTTATGTTTGCGATATTACCAATTATGATGAGATTAAAAAAATTATCAATAAACAAGCAAGAATAGATATCTTAATTAATAACGCTGGAAACAATAGACCAGCCCATTTTACTAAAGTTAAAAAGGAAGATATGGAATATATGGTTAAGATTAATACAATAGCTAGTTTTAACTTGGCCCATCTTTGTGCGTTAAAAATGATAAAATCAAAAAATAGAAAAAAAATAGGTGGGGCTATTGTTAATATGTCATCGCAAATGGGGCATGTGGGTGGGCCTATAAGAAGTGTCTACAATATGAATAAATTTGGTTTAGAGGGTTTGACGAAAGGAATGTCTATAGATTTAGCAAAATATAACATCAGAGTTAATACTGTTTGTCCAACTTTTGTTGTAACTCCAATGACTAAAAAGTTTTTAAAAGATAAAAAATTTAAAAGAGATATGCTTGCTAATATTCCCTTAGGAAGATTTGCAGAACTATCTGAGGTAGCTTCAGCTGTGGTATTTCTAGCTTCTGACGCAGCTTCAATGGTTACAGGAACTTCATTATTGGTTGATGGTGGATGGACAGCAAAATAATATTTAGATTATTTTTTTTCATAATCTTTTTAATACCTACCCCCTCAATCGCTATTGAATTTAAAGGAAAATTTTTACAGGGTCATTTTATTGTTGGTGTTACTAACCCTTCAGCAAGAATTATAGTTGATAAAAAAGAAGTTAAAGTATCAAAAGATGGTTTTTTTGTTTTTGGAATTGATAGAGATAGAAAATTTGACCTAACAATAACAAAAATTCAAAATGGTAAAAAAGAAAAAATAGTAAAGAAAGTTTTGAAAAGAAAATACAATATCCAAAGAATAGATGGACTAGAAGAAAGCAAGGTCACACCTCCAGAATCAGTTTACAAGAGAATTAAAGAAGAAAATAATAAAATAGGAAAAGCAAGAGCAATTAATTCTGATTTACCTTTTTTCAAAAATCAATTCATAATGCCAGTTAAAGGAATTATAAGTGGAGTTTATGGAAGTCAAAGAATTTTAAATGGTAAACCTAAATGGCCTCATTATGGAATCGATATTGCAGCTAAAAAAGGAACTATGATTAAATCATCAGGCTCTGGCACTGTAACAATGGCAGAAGATGATTTATATTACACTGGTGGAACAATAATTATGGATCATGGACATGGTATCTCTACAATTTATTCTCATCTCGAGAGTATAACGGTTTCAGTAGGTGATAAAATAAATCAAGGAGATATTATTGGAACGGTAGGTTCTACTGGTAGGTCAACTGGACCTCATTTGGATTTTAGATTAAATTGGTTTCAAACAAGACTTGATCCTATGTCCCTTTTAGAAAATAAATGAGATTTAAATATAATAAAGAAATTGAATTTTTTTTTAAAAAATATTTTTTTCCTCAACATCTTTTACTAAAGAGAAGAATAGAGAGATCCATAAGAAAAAAAGATGAAAATGAAATAGATCTATTAAAAAAATTTATCATACCTGAAACTGATAGTATTGATGTTGGTGTTTATAGAGGTGTTTACTCTTATGAAATGTCAAAGTATTCAAAAATTGTTCATTCCTTTGAACCAAATCCGGTAATTTTTAAGCACATCAACGATAATCTAAAAAAAATTTCAAAAAATATTATTTTATATAATTATGCCTTAAGTGATAAAAATGGAACCCTTGAATTGAAAGTTCCAATTAGAAATAAGAAATATGGTAAAGGCAATTTTGAGGAATATTATCTAATGGGTCGAGCTACGGTCCATGAAAAGAATGAATTTCAAGATTATGAAAATTTTAAAATAAACTCCAAAAGAATTGATGATATTAATTTTAAAAATAAAATATCTTTTATAAAAATTGATGTAGAGGGACATGAAATTGAGGTCATTAATGGTGCGAAACTTACAATAAAGAGAAATAAACCAATTTTATTGATAGAAATAGAGGAACAACATTCAAAAAAAAAAGTGGATGAGTCAATTAATTATATTAATAAATTAGGATATAAGTCTTTTTATTATGAAAAAGATAGTTTAAAAAATACTTCGGAGTTAAAAAATTTTAAATTATATAATAATTATATTTTTTTACCTCAATAACTGATTATGACAAAAACTTTAATTGAAACAACTGCCAATAAACTTGTAAATGCATTTTTAAAAAATAAGATAATATCTCCTATACCAAGAAAATACTCTAAAAAATTACCTGAAGCTGAAAAATTTAGAAAGTTATGTGAGAGTAAAATAAAACTACCTGTCATAGGTTTTAAGGCAGCTGGGACGGGAATTCCTTTAATTAAAAGATTAAAAGAAAAAGAACCTTTTTATGCATCAGTTTATAAAAAAAATGTTTTAAAAAGTGGAAAAAAGGTAAAAATTAATAAGTCTACTTTAGGAATTGAGCTTGAAGTTTGTTATCAAATAAAAAAATCTTTTTTTAAATCAAAGGGTAAAATAACTTCTAAAAATATATCAAAATATATTTCACATATGTCAACTTGTATTGAAGTTGTTGGTTATAGACAAAGAAAAAAAGGAATTACATCTTTTGGTGATTTGTGTAGTGACTTTGGTGCAAACGTTAAATTTTTATTAGGGCGTAAAAAAAAATTTAAAAGAATAAATATAAAGAACTTAAAAACAAATATTTCCAATAAAAAAATACATCAAAGTGTAAATGGAAATACGAATACTGTCTATATTCATCCCTTAAACTCTTTGAGATTTGTATTAAACAAAGTTAAAAAAGACAAAATTAATCTTGGAAAAAATTTTTGGGTCTTTACAGGATCTACCGTGGGTGTAGTGCCTATCAAAGGAAAGGGTCTTTATATAGGAAAAATTGAAAACTTAGGATCTGTAAAAACAATAATAGTTTAATTTTCTTGTATCTTTAATTGCACTTTTTTCTCATCTTCAATTTTTACGTGTAACTTTTTTTTTGTATAACTTTAAAAAAGATTTTTCTTATTAAAATAGAATCGTGTAAATCGTCCTCTTCATGTTGAGAAAAATCTTAATAATTGGTATATTTATGTTTTTATCAAACTGCTCCACGAATCCAAGTACGGCCTTATTAGGACCTTTTATATCTGGAGTAAAATCTGGTAGTGTTTATCAAGCATCTCTTTCTTACGGTTCTGGCAAAGCTTTAGAGGATATCAAAAAAGAAATTAAATCTAGAAAAGAAAATGTCTCAAAAAAAAGTATTGAACTAGTAAAAGATATAAAATTTAGCTTAATTAGTCCTCCTAGGTCACTAAAGCCTAAAATTAAGAATATTGAAAAAACAGAACTTTTTGAGGAAGAACCTTTACCTTAAAATTTCAAATACTGTTTATAATTTATATTTTCAATTATTACGTGATTTGTGAGTTTAAGAGAATCGTTTAAATTGTTGCTAGGGTGGTAGAGGGAGACTGAAGCCACCCACCCTTTTTTTACAAGCAACTCATGGCAGATAAAAAAATCAGATCTATTGCAAAAACTTTTTCTTGGCGAGCCTTGATCTTTGTTTACTGGATGTTGTTTGGTTATATTTTTACTGGATCAATTAAAGTTGCGAGTGCTTTAGGTGTAGGTTCAATTGTACCCCTTTTTTTTTATTACTTTCATGAAAGAGTTTGGAATAAGATTAAATGGGGAACCAATACAGATTAAATTTAAATTAATTTCTTAAGTTTATCTGAAATAATAATATTTTTATTATTAACATAATCTTCATGATTTTTTTCTATATTTTTAAGCTCGTAAAGATAATTTACCATAACTCCAAAAGATCTATTGAAACCTACTTCAGAAACATTTGCATTTATAACAATATCCTCAATAATGGCTCCATTTCCAAGATGAAATCTACAAACATCATTTATAGGTAGATCTTTTTTATTTTTTTCATTCATAAGATAATGTGCAACTAATTTAATAATAGCCTTTTTATTTGAAACTATTCTGCCATCACCAACTTTAAGACTTGAAGATCTTAAAAAAGAAACAGTGCTATAAGGGATTTTGCCTAAAATATTCTGAATGACTCCTTCATCTAAGGTTGTGAACCAGTCTCTAAATCCAGGAATCGGTGAAAGTGTACCAAAATTTTTTATATTTGGTAATTCTTCTTGAATTTCATAGACAACTCTTTTAATCAAAAAATTTCCCAAAGTAACTCTTGTCAAACCTTCTTGACAGTTACTTATTGAATAAAAAGTAGCAGTATCATATTTTTTTTCGTTTCCGGTAGTTGGTTTCATTATTTCTTGAATAGATTTGCCAAGCCCATTGGTAAGTGCTACTTGGACAAAAATTATTGGTTCATCATCTAGTGCTGGATGGAAGTAAGAAAAAAATCTTCTGTCTTCTCCAAGTCTTCTCTTGAGTTCGTTCATATCTTTTATTTTATGAACTCTTTCGTATTGAATAATTTTTTCAAGAACAGCGGCTTTAGTATCCCATGTAATTTTAGTAAGTTTTAAGAAACCAGGATTGAACCATGATTTAAACAACTCTCTTAGATCATTATCTAAAGGTTTTAAATCTTTATTGTCGTTGAGAATTTGTAAAAGATCTTCTCTTAAAGACACAATTGTTGAAATTCCATTAGGTGACATGTTCATCCTTCTAAATAATTCTCTTCTTTGTCCCTCAGATGTAACAAATAATTTGAAGAGATTTTTGTCATTTTGTTCTCTTTTATAGGTCTCAATGGCTGAATTCACTTTATTGTGATCAGGTTTAAATTTTTCATTTATTTTTTTAAAAAATAACAATTTATTATCTGGACTGAGTGTGTGGTATAAATCAGTTATATCTCTTGCAACAGTAATACCAAATGCTGCGCCCTTATTTGAAATTAAATCATCGCATAAAGAAATAATTGACTCTAAATCATTTTTTTTAACGACACTTTTTTTAAATAATTTTTGGCCGACATCGGCTATTGAAGAAATAATTTCTTTTAAATTAAACATAAAGTGCCCTAACAATCTTAACTATTAATTTATTGATAAATACTCAAAAAACGATCTGAATGAAACTAAAATAAGAAAAATCCCAAATATCTTGCTTAATAATTTTTTATCAATTTTATACACTGCTTTTGCACCAATTCTAGCCATAATCATCGTCACAGGAACAAAAACAATAAAACCTAATAAATTGATATAGCCGATACTAAAAGGAGTGTTTATATTATCAATTATTTTTCCACCAGTTATCATGGTGATTGTTCCACTAAGAGCTATCAAAAAACCCACTGCAGCTGCAGTGCCTATAGATTTTCTTATGTCATAACCGAAAGTCCTCATAAAAGGAACCATTAATGATCCACCTCCAATACCAAGTGGAATTGAAATAAATCCAATAATAACTCCAGAAATATTTTTAATTAAATCAGATATTTTTTTTGGATTATCCATAAGTTTTTCTCTTACAAAAATAAAAAATAATCCTACCATAAATGCAAATATTGAAAAAAATAAAACTAAAGCAGGTGTTTTTAAACTTACGGCCAGAAAGGTTCCTGCAATTACACCTAATAAAATAAAAATACCAAATGACCTAACCATTCTAAAATCTACAGCATCATATTCCATATGAGTTTTGGTTGAAATTATTGATGTTGGAATAATTATTGCTAAAGAGGTTCCGACAGACAAATGCATACGTGTAGCGATATCAAAATCTAAAACTGTAAAAGCATAATAAAGCGCTGGAACCATTATAATTCCTCCACCTACCCCAAGTAGTCCAGCCATAAAACCTGCTACAGCAGCAGCAGCAGCCAGTACTAATAATAGATTAATTAATTCACTCGAATTTATTATTTCCATTAAAAGATTGCTTGATTTGCTTTTTCATTATTTTGAACAATGGTCATTATGTGTTTTGCTTTTTGAAAATCAGAGTCTCTTGCCATCATGTTGTCACTTAAATATCTTTTCCATTTTTTGGACCCAACCTGTCCATGGTATAAACCTACTGTGTGTCTCATTATATGATTAATTTTGGTTCCTAATTTTACCTCTCTATCAGCATACTCTAAAAGTTTTTCTACAACTTGCTCCCTAGTAGGATTATTCTTTGTTTTGAATATTTCCCTTTCTATTTCAATTAAGGAATATGGGTTTTGATATATTGATCTTCCTATCATTACACCATCACAAAACTTCAAATGATTATTAATTTCCTCAACTTTTGTAATTCCACCATTTATGATTATTTCTAAATTAGGGTTTGCTTTTTTAATATCATAAACCATTTTATAGTTTAATTTTGGAATATTTAAATTTTGTTTTGGAGATAAACCTGTCAAAATTGCTTTCCTGGCGTGTAAAATAAATGTTTGCGAGCCAGCATCTCTCATCTTATGAATAAAATTATTTAAATAATCGAACTCTTCTGTATTGTCAAAACCAATACGTGTTTTAGCAGTAACAGGAATTTTACATGCATTTACCATTGAGTTGATACATTCACCAACCAGGTCAGGTTCTTTAATTAAACATGCACCAAACTTATTTTTTTGAACTTTTTTACTAGGACAACCAAGATTAATATTAATTTCATCGTAACCCATATCCTCTGCAATTTTAGATACTTCTGCTAGCTCTTCTTTATTAGATCCCCCAACTTGTAAAGCTAGTGGTTTTTCTTCAGGGCTATAGGATAAAATTTTTTTTCTATCCCCATGAATTGCTGATTTTGTAGCAACCATCTCAGTGTAGAGCATTACATTTTTACTCATCAGTCTTAAAAAGGAACGTTCATGCCTATCTGTGCAATCCATCATTGGAGCAACCGATATTTTTCTGTTTATTTCTTTTTTAGAATCCAAGATCTTTACCCATTATTTTATCAGGTAACCATGTAACAATCTCAGGAAAAATACATAAAATTACTATAGCTAAAGCCATAATTATCATAAATGGTATAGATCCTTTTAAAATTTCTGACAAACTAACGTCTGGGGTAATTCCTTTTATAATATAAAGATTTAATCCAACTGGAGGTGTAATTAAGCCGATCTCCATATTGATTGTAAAAACTATTGCAAACCAGTATGGATCAAAACCTAAAGTAGTTATAACTGGCAATAATATAGCTGAAGTCATCACAATAACTGCAACCGGCGGTAAAAAGAAACCAGCTATCAAAAGAAATATATTTATAAGAATGAATACGACCCATTTATTAGAACTTAATTCAACCATGCTCTGTGCTAAAGACTGAGTTACATACAATTGTGAAAGAGTGAATGCAAAAAGATATGAAGCAGCAATAATGAACATTATCATTACACTTTCTTTCATTGAAACTTTAACAATATTCCAAATTTTTTTTGGCTGATAAATTTTATAAACCACAGCAATCAATACAAAAACTAAAAATGCCCCTACTCCAGATGCTTCGGATGGTGTTGCAACTCCTCCATAAAGCACATATAGGACTCCTGCTATAATTGCTAAAAAAGGAAGAATCCTTGGTAAAACTTCTAGTTTTTCTTTAAGAGTGGGTCTTACTCTATTCCTTAAAGCTTTGGCAGCATCTTTATCAATAAAATAACTATGAATCAGAGCCCATATCGCAAACATTCCTGCCAACATAAAACCTGGCACAAGACCACATAGAAATAATCTTCCAATTGATGTACCAGTTGCAATTCCATAAACTATTAAAACAATACTAGGAGGAATTAAAACTCCCAGGGTTCCACCTGCTGCAATTGTTCCTGTTGCGATTTGGTCGGAGTAACCTCTTTTTCTCATTTCGGGTATTCCCATTGTTCCTATTGCAGCACAAGTTGCAGGACTAGATCCGCTCAAAGCTGCAAAAATTGAACAAGCTCCAATATTTGAAATTACCAATCCACCTGGAACTCTCCAAAGCCATCTATCTAATCCTGTGTATAAATCTTTTCCCGCAGGAGAATTAGCGACGGCCATTCCCATTAAAATAAACATCGGTATAGAAAGTAAAACAAAAGAGTTTAGTCCTGCAAAAAACGTTTCAGCAAAGACATCGAGCATTTGAAAACCTTCAAAGGTAACTAACAAAGCTATCGAAACAAAACTCAAACCAAAAGCAATTGGAATTCCAGAGAAAAGTACCAATAAAGTAAAAACTGCAACAATTAATGCTATAATTAGTGGATCCATTTATTTAAAATCCTCTTCATCAGTTAATTTTATAATTTCTGCGATATATTGTAATATCATTAACAAAGCTCCTATCATCATTGATGAGTAAGGTATCCATAATGGTGGATCCCATACAGTGCCAGTTGAATAATTTTTTGTAAATGCTTCCTCAAACATTATAAATCCAAAGTAAAATAAGATTAAGAAAAATAATAAACTTATAGAAGACGTAAAAATTTTTAATCTAATTATATTTTTTTTTGATAAAAAATCGTAAATCCATTCCATGCTCACATGAGCTTTTTCGCTTAGAACGTACACACTTCCTATAAAAGTCGAGGCAACTAATAACATTGTGACTAATTCTGTTTGCCATGTTATTGCTCTTTGAAAAAAATATCTTTCAAAAACAAGCTCAACGATTACCAAGATTGATAAGAGTAATGCTAATACTGCAAAAGCACCACATGCTTTAGCAATCAGATCACAAAATTGAAGATACTTTTTTTTCATAAAAAAAACCCCTACTTAATATGAATAAATAGGGGTTCTTTATATATTATTTTATTTAACTGCTAAAGCCATTTCCATCAGCTTATCGCCACCTGGAACTTTATCAGCAAATGCCTTATGAGAAGATTTTTTCGCAATCTCTACCCATGCAGCATGGTCTTTTGCATCCATGTATACTAATTTTACACCTGCAGCTTTATAAGCATCTTCAAACTTTTTATCTAAGTTTTCTACTTGAGCTGTCATGTATTTCTCAGCAACTTTACCGGCTTTCATTAAAGCTTTTTGTTGCTTAGAGTTTAAAGCATCAAAAGACTTTTTAGACATTAAAATTGGTTCATACATAAACCATAGACCAAATTTTCCTGGAGGAGTTGCACATGAAACTTGTTCATAAATTTTGTAACTTACAAAACTCCCTGAACTTGTGTTTGCACCTGTTAAAACACCAGTTTGTAGACCTGTGTATATTTCAGATGATGGCATACTTTGTATACCTGCTCCTGCTGCTTCTAGCATTTGGTTAAATGCTTTACCTGCAGCTCTCATAACTTGACCCTTTGCGTCGCTAGGATTTTTTATACATTTTGTTTTTGAAGCAAAACCACCACCTAACCAAGCATCAGATAAAACCACAACACCTGCATCGTTAATGATTTTTTTAATTTCAGTCATCATTGGACCTTTATTAAATCTTAATGCATGATCATGATTTTTTACTGTTCCAGGCATTAATGTTGCGTCAAACTCTGGATGGAACTTTGAAGCATATGCTAATGGAAAAGCAGAAATATCTAATTGACCAGTTGTCATTGGTTTCCACTGTTCTTTAGGTTTGTATAATGATTTAGCTGGGTAAATTCTAATATCTACTCCAACATTTGCTTTTTTAACCTCGTCAGCAATGATTTGAACCATTTCATGACGTGGATCGAATGAACCATCAGCTCTTGGTGTACCAGGCCATTGGTGACTTGCTTTCAGCGTAACCGCATAAGCAGAACCAATAGTAGTAAAAACAAAAACTAATGAAGTTAAGTATAAAGATATCTTTTTTAACATTATTTTTTCCCTCTATTGTTATTTGTAATAATTTAATTAAAATGAACTTATTAATAAGAGTCAAGTCGGTAAAAAAACACAAATTAGATATATTTTAATGGATGGACCTTTAAAAAACCTTTTAGTTGTTGATTTAACAAGGGTATTAGTGGGACCTTATTGCACGATGATACTCTCCGATCTAGGAGCACGTGTCATTAAAATTGAAGCTCCAGAAATAGGTGATGACTCAAGAAAATTTGGACCCTTCATAAAAGATTACTCAGCATATTTTATGTCTCTTAATCGAGGAAAAGAAAGTATAGCTTTAAATTTAAAAAATTCTGATGATAAAAAAATTTTTGAAAAGATTTTATCAAAAGCGGATATTTTAGTTGAAAATTTTAAACCGGGTACACTTGAAAAATGGGGGTATGGTTGGAAAGATATTTGCAAAAAATATCCAAAGTTAATCTATGCATCCGCCTCTGGCTTTGGACAAACTGGTCCTCTAAAAGAATTACCTGCATATGACATGGTCGTTCAGGGCATGGGAGGGTTAATGAGTGTTACTGGACATCCTAACTCTGAACCAACTAGAGTTGGAACATCAATCGGGGACATTACTGCTGGTTTGTTCACTGCAATTGGAATTAATGCAGCTCTTTATGATAGACAAAAAACTGGTAAGGGAATGTACATAGACGTTTCAATGCTTGATTGTCAAATAGCAATTTTAGAAAATGCTATAGCTCGTTATCTGGCAAAAAATGAGATTCCGAAACCCATGGGCTCCCGTCATCCATCAATTGCACCATTCGAAGCTTTTAAAACTAAAGATAGTTATGTGATAATTGCTGCTGGTAATGATAAGTTATTTGAAAAACTTTGTAATCTTTTAGATATTAATAATTTGGTGGATGATCCAAGATTTACAGATAATTCTTCAAGAGCAAAAAATATGGATGAACTAAAAAAAATTCTTGAAAATAAGTTGTCTTCTAAAAATACAGACGTATGGGTTAAAGAGATGGAAAAAGAAAAAATTCCTTGTGGACCAATATTTAATATAAAGGAAGCAGTTGAAAATCCTCAGGTTGATTCTAGAAATATGATTGTAAAAGCTTATCACAAAGTTATAGGTGACTTTAAACTAGCAGGTAATCCAATTAAAATGTCTTCATATAAAGATGAGAAAACTAGAGGTGATATTCCAGATTTAGATGAACACAGAGAAAAAATATTAAAAGAATTTAATTAATTATTGTTGGTATTATCCTCATCAGAAACTGCTTGATCATTTTGCTCTTCAGCTGCTGACACTTCATCTAAAGAAAGATCTCCCTCATCTGAGTCTGTGTCGTCGCTTTCTGGATTTTCAATATCTGGTTTAGCTGTTTCTGATAACTCTGCTAAATCTTCTTTAGAGACCTGTATTTTTTCAGGGGATTTTCTTGCTCGCTTAGAAGGAAGAATTGGGGCACCACTTTTTGATATTTCGCCCTTGTACATACTTTCGAAATCATCACCTACTTCTTCATCATCCTCTGCTCCCTCATCTACCTGCTCTACATGTTTTCTTAATTTATAAATCGCACTATCTGTTAAATCTGAAACTTTAATATTTTCCTCTGCAATTTCTCTTAAGGAAATAACTGTATTCTTGTCATTATCTTTTTCTAAAGTTGGCTCAACACCCGCGTTAAGTTGGGTTGCTCTTTCTTTTGCTACTAAAACTAACTCGTAAGGACTATCTACTTTATCTATACAATCTTCTACTGTAACTCTAGCCATGCGGAGTATCTATACAGTGCAATTTAAAAAATCAAGAAAATTTTATATATATTTTGGATTAAGCTTATTTCTTACCAAAAAAAGGAGAATTATTGAAATAAAAATATAAGTAAAGGATACAAAAGCAATATGTTCAATTGAATATCCTTGATCAATTAAAATTCCAAAAAGAGCAGTTCCAAAAGCTGTTGAAAAAACCATCAGTGCTGTTGAAAGTGCCTTGATAGATCCAATGTATTTAACTCCATAAATTTCAGCCCACGTAGAGGATCCCAAAACGTTGGCGAGTCCATTCGAAATTCCAATTAAACCTAGAAATATAAATGATGTCATTGGTGTATTAAAAAAAATTAAAACTAAAGTAGATAATAATAAAGGAATGTTCATAAAAATAAGTAATTTTCTGCTAGTGAATTTGTCAATTAAAAAACCAGAAATTAATAAAGTTAATACTGATAAAATTGAATAAACCATAAATGATTGAGCAATAACAAAAGTCCCCCAATCTTTAGATTCAGTGATAAATGATTGATAAACGAATACCCCTGTTGCTATCCAGGGCATTGCTAACATATTTAAACAAATTATATAAAATCTATAATCTTTTAAAACTTCAATTCTTTTCCATTGAAAAATATCTTTTTCTTTTTGTTCATTTTCCTCTAATTCTTCTCTAGAATCAAAATTTAAATTTTTAATCAAAACAAAAGACGTTGTAGGTAAAATTATCAGAACCAAAATTGAAATAAAAATCCAAATATTTTGCCAACTTGTAATAGTCAAAATATAAACTATTAAAACTGGTAAAATAAATTCTGCAGTAGAAAGACCAAACCAACTTGTGCTTAATGCCTTGCCTCTAGATTTTGTAAAGTATCTAGAAATAGTGGTTGTAGCGGTATGAGACATCATTCCTTGACCTGAAAATCTCATTAAAAATATAGCTATAAATAAAAAAATAATTGATGAAATCTTTGAAAATAAAAAACATGAAAAAGAAAGAATTAAAGTAACAAAAAAAGCAAATTTAAAAATATCGATATCATCAATTTTTTTTCCTACCCAAATTAAAAGAAAGCTACTTAATAAGGTTGCAGAAGCGTAAATTGATCCAAATTGTCCCTGTGTGATAGAAAGGGCATCACGTATGCTGGTATTAAATAAACCAAGAAAAAAACTCTGTCCAAAACTTGAAAAAAATGTAAATATAAATCCAAATAGGATTACTTTTAAACTCAAACTCTTAAACATATAAAAAAATTATGACTTGTAATGTTGCTTTCATAGGTCTTGGGGTAATGGGCTACCCAATGGCTGGTTATATATCAAAAGCTGGACACAATGTAACTGTTTTTAATAGAACTAAATCTAAAGCAGAGAAATGGATAAGTGAATATAAAGGTAAAATGGCTGAAACACCGGCCGAAGCAGCAAAAAATGCTGAATATATTTTTACATGTGTAGGAAATGACAATGATTTAAGAGAAGTTACTTTTGGTGATAATGGAATTTTTAAAACAATCAAAAAGGGATCTATATATATTGATAACACAACTGCATCAGCTACTATTGCAAGAGAAATTCATACTTATGCAAAACAAAATGGTTTTGGTTCTCTTGATGCACCTGTATCAGGTGGTCAAGCTGGAGCAGAAAATGGAGCTCTCACCGTTATGATTGGTGGAGACCAAGCAGACTTTGATAAAGCAAAAGATAAAATCGATTGTTACAGTAAAAAAATGAAATTATTGGGTGGTCCAGGAAATGGTCAGTTAGCTAAAATGGTAAACCAAATTTGTATAGCAGGATTGGTTCAGGGTTTATCTGAAGCAATTAATTTTGGCATGAAGGCAGGATTGAATATGGAAGATGTTATAGAAGTAATCTCTAAAGGAGCAGCTCAATCGTGGCAAATGGAAAATAGGTATAAAACTATGATTGATGATAAGTTCGATTTTGGTTTTGCAGTGGATTGGATGAGAAAAGATCTTAAAATTGCAATGGAAGAGGCAAAAAATAATGGTTCTTTGTTACCTGTTACCGAACTTGTTGATAAGTATTATAGTGAAGTTCAAGGCATGGGTGGTAATCGATGGGATACATCAAGCTTAATTAAAAGATTTAGAAAGTAGTATCGTATGCAACCAGCATACTATGAAAATTTTGATGAAATAAAAAAAAAGATTTGGTTAATGTTAAACGATGCCGTAACTAATCGAGCATCGCAATTTAGAATTCCCACTTTTATATGTGGTGATCAATCTGATTTTGATGGAAGAATTGTAGTTCTTAGAAAATCAATCCAAAAAGATAATACTGTTCAATTTCATAGTGATATTAGATCAGATAAAATTGAGAAATTGAAAAAAAATCCAAGGGCAGCAATGCTTTTTTATGATAAGGATGAAAAAATCCAAGTCAGATTGAAAGTTGAGTGTCTAGTCAATCATAATAATGAAATTACAAAAGAATCTTGGTCAAAAACACAACACATAAGTCGAAAATGTTATTTAGTTGATAATGGTCCAGGTTCAGAGTCTAAAACACCTACATCTGGATTAAAACCAGAATTAGACAATTTTGAATTTACAATGGAACAAAGTGAAGAAGGTTATAAAAATTTTACAGTAATTCAATGTAAAATCAAATCTATTGAATGGTTGTATTTAGCAGCAAAAGGTCATAGGAGAGCTAGATTTGATTTAGAAAATAATAGAAATACTTGGTTGGTTCCATAATTAAAATGCTTGAGTTTATCACTAGTTATATTGGATTTTTTGCAGCATTTTGTACAACAATTGCATTTTTACCACAAGCTATTAAAGTTTTTAAAAGCAAAAGCACAAAAGACATCTCACTTTATATGTTTATAATTTTCACTGTGGGAGTTCTTTCATGGTTAATTTATGGTTTCGTCATAAATGATATGCCAATAATATTAGCAAACGCAGTAACTTTAATTTTAAGTTTTTTTATTTTGATCTACAAAATTAGGTATAAATAAAATTAATATTTTGTTTATTTATTTTTCAATTTTTGAAAGTTTATTTTTTAATTTCGGGGACAAGTTTGTAAACCACTCACTTTCTTTGCCAGATTCTTGTAAAACAGCTCCATATTCAATCATTTGTGATGGTGGTAAATCGATTATGTATACCCAAATCTGAGTCTCATCTAACTTAGATTTTTTTGCTAATATATCTTTTAAGTCTGAAATTAATCTATCTTTAACTTCTTTTGATCTTCCTGCTCTAATTTGACCAAGTAAAAATAAAGATGGTTCCTTTACTTTTTTTCCTCCCATAAAATGATTATTTTTTTTTGTCTTATTAAATATTACTTGAGCAAAATAAGTGTTAGCTCCAGTGACTTGATTATGAACCTTTGTAATACCTTCTGCTAAATTCTTTTGTTGTTTAGGTGACAGGTTAAAATTTGAATTAGTTACTGTATAAGTGGGCATAAATAAAAATATAAATTTTCAAAATTTTTCTAATTATAACGATTGATTATTTTTTAAACAGAGAATTTTAAATTATCGGGATATTACAAAATATGTAGGTTGTATTCAATTTATTTATTTGTCTTTTTAGATAATAAATTCATTGATAAAAAATTTAATTGTGTAAAAATTTTATTAAGGAGGTTAAGTCTATGAAATCACCACCAGATACTTAGCTGGTGAGAATCAGTTCAAATAAAACCATAAATAAAATCCATTATGTGGATTTAGCCAAAGGGCATAACTAAGGGGAGCTCTTACGGCACAACCTAAGAGCGACCCCCTTTCAATTTAAAAAATACTTTTGGAATATTTTTTCCAATTATCTTGATAGTGTTTTGTATTTTCCCAAACTGCTTTTTTTTCTTCCTCAGTTACCTCTCTAATAATTTTTCCAGGTGATCCTACAACTAATGAATTATCTGGTATTTCTTTATTTTCAGTAATTAAAGCCTTTGCTCCAATAATACAATTTTTACCAATTTTTGCTTTATTTAGAATTACCGCACCTATACCAATAAGACTGTTGTCACCAATTGTACATCCATGTAGCATGACTAAGTGGCCAACAGTAACGTCCCTTCCAATTTTAAGAGGACAACCTGGATCTGTGTGCAATACGCAACCGTCTTGAACATTAGAACCTTCGCCAACATGAATGTTTTCTATATCCCCCCTTAAAGTTGCATTGAACCAAATACTTGTATTTTTTTCTAATGTCACGTCACCTATAACAACTGCATTAGGTGCTACCCAATTTTCGCCAGAGTTTTTTGGTTTTTTATCTTTTAAATCGTAAAACATAATTTATATATTATTACATCATGCCAATTCAAACTCCAATATGTGATTTTGGGCAAAAAGCTCATAACTTTAAATTAAAATCTACAGATAATGAAATATTATCTTTAAATGATGTTAAAGGTGAGAATGGAACTTTAATTATGTTTATCTGTAATCACTGTCCGTATGTTAAAGCAGTAACAAGAGATATTGTAGAAGACTGTAACACATTAAAAAAAATTGGAATTAACTCTGTAGCTATTTGTGCTAACGATGCTGAAAATTATCCAGAAGATTCTTTTGATAATATGATTGAATTTGGAAAAAAAAATCAATTTAATTTTCCCTATCTTAGTGATGAAACACAAGAAATTGCTAAAACTTATGATGCCGTGTGTACACCCGATTTTTTTGGTTACAATAAAAATTTAGAACTTCAATATAGAGGGAGGTTAAGAGAGCTCAAAAACTTAATTCCTGTAAGAAATGGAGAAAGTGATTTGCTTAAAGCTATGAAGCAAATAGCTGAAACTGGCAAAGGACCTAAAAATCAAATACCCAGCGCTGGTTGTGGTATTAAATGGAAACAATAAAAGATGTTCTTAATAGTTACAAGATCTTTTCCACCAGAGTTAGGAGGTATGCAAAGTTTGATTTGGGGACTTAGTAAAGAAATGTCTAAAAACTTTATGATAAAAGTTTTTGCTGATTATCAAGAAAACCATAAAGAGTTCGATAATAAAGAAAACTTTTCAATTGAAAGAGTTGGAGGGATAAAATTTTTGAGAAAAATAAGAAAAGCTCAGCTTATTAACGAGTTTTTAAAAGATAACAAAGTAAAGGGAATTATTGCAGATCATTGGAAAAGTTTAGAATTAATAAAGACTGATAAAAAGAAATTTTGTTTGATACATGGTAAAGAAATTAATCACCCTGTAGGTAGTTCTATAAACAGAAGGATAAAAAAAATTTTAAGTGAAACTGAAAAAATAATTGCTAATTCAGAATATACTAAAAATTTAGCAATTAATAAAGGAATAGATAAGGAAAAAGTAAAAGTGATTAATCCTGGAGTTCATACTGTTGAAAAATTGGATCACAAATCTTTAGGTAAGGTTGAAAGTTTACTTAAAATTAAATCACCAAGATTAATAACAGTTTCTAGGTTTGATAAAAGAAAAAATCATGAAAAAATAATTATGGCTTTAAGGAATTTAAAACAATTATACCCAAACATTGTATATATATGCATTGGTCATGGCGAAGAAGAAGATAATTTGAAAAAATTAGTCCAAGAACTCGATTTAAGTTCACAAGTTATGTTTTTTAAAGATATAAGTAATAATCTTAAAAATGCCTTAATAGCTAAATCAAATATTTTTGTAATGCCTTCAATTATTCATAAAACGTCAGTAGAAGGTTTTGGGATATCATATGTTGAAGCTGCCCAATACGGTATTCCCTCTCTTGGTGGTAAAGATGGAGGAGCATCTGATGCAATAGAACATGGTAAAACTGGGATTATTTGTGATGGAAATAATCTTGATGACATCTACTCATCATTGAAATTGATGATTGAGAATAAAAAATATATTGAGTTAGGAAAAAATGCTAAACAATTTGTGTCAAAATTCCAATGGTTTGAGATAATTAAAGAATATAAAAAAATTCTTAATTAGATAAAAATTTATTTAATCTCTCAAAAACTTTTTCTGCACTTAAATTTTTTAAATCAGTGACTTGGATCGGTTTAAAATTTTCTCTTTCAATATTTACTTTATAAGCAGTTGTATGTCCTCCAAATAAAGTTAAACCTTTAGCACCAACATGAGCTGCTATGTGAGCAGGACCCGTATCATTTGCAACAACAAAAGAACTGTCTTTTATAATTTTAGTTAACTGTAAAATATTTAAAAATTTTCCATTGTCTAATAAAGTTATAGCATTAAAATTTTTAGCTTGATCTATTTCACTTGGTCCTGGAGCAAGGACTATTTTATACTCATTGGTATATTTATTAGAAATTAGTTTTATCAATTCGTTATAATAGGGCCATTTTTTAGACTCCAAGTGTGGCGAACAAAATGGAAATAATAGAATATATTTTTTTAAATCATATTGATTTTTTATTTCTTCAACTTCAACAGAAGCCCAATTGAAATTTGGTTTCAAGGTATTTTTAGTACTTAATTTAGATGTTTTAAGTTGATGATTAAATCTTTCAAGAACTGATAATTTATCAAACTCTTCTTTGCTTTTATCTGGTGGTAAAGTTGTTAGTGAACTCGACCAAGTCTCAAGATTTGCTTTTGGATATAAAATATTTTTATAGAAATTAGTTCTTGAGGAATTTTGTAGATCAAAAATTCTTATAAAATTATATTTTTTTAACTCGCGCATTAAAAAATATAGGTAAATTAAATTATATTTTGGTAATCTTTTATCTAAGATTACATCATGAATATATGGATTTTTCTTAAATAACTCTAAATAAGGTTTTGTTGTTAAGAGATAAATTTGATCATTTCTAAAATTTTCAGATATGTCTTGAATTGCACCGCTAGCTTGCGCTATATCTCCGAGAGAACCATGTTTTATAATCAAAATGTTAGACATATTTTTAACAAGATAGCACAGTATTTAATTTTATGAATAAAATAATAATTGAGGTCTCAATTGGTGAACTTTTGGATAAGATTTCAATTTTAGAAATTAAACTACAAAAAATAAAAAATCCTGAAAAACTAAGATTTATTAAAGATGAGTATTCAATATTAAAAGATCAACTTGAAAAAAAAATAAAATCAAGTGGTGAACTTAATGAACTTTATAAATCCTTAAAAGAAATAAATTCAAAACTTTGGGTTATAGAGGATGAAAAAAGATTATGCGAAAAAGAAAAGAAATTTGATGAAAAATTTATTAAACTTTCAAGAGAAGTTCATTTTTTAAATGATGATAGGGCAAAAATAAAGCTTGAGATAAATAATTTAACAAATTCAAAAATTAAAGAGATCAAAGAGTATACTAATTATTAATTTTTTTAATTTAATAAAAATCAGTGATTTATTGATGAAGAAAAATTCCAGGAACAATCAAAACTCGGAATATACACCCTAGATAATTTTGTGTTACCAAAATAATGGTGAAAAACATTCAGCCAATTATCAACTTGAAGAGGTTTTTTGTCCTGGCTTCCAACTTGAGCAGTTATAACACCTTTTGGTTTCAAAATTCTGACTAAAGACTCCATATTTTTTGATGCTAAATCTATACAGAACTTGTCATCATTTAAATCAACGAATATGTGATCGTAGGTATCCTCTTTTACAGATTTAATACTTTCAAATGCGTCTCCCCAAACACATTTTACAGAATTTTTTTCTGTTGCTTTTTTACCTATGTCACCTAAATGTTTATTACAAACTTCAACCACTTCAGGATCAAGTTCATACCAATCAACAAAATTAAATTTCTTTGCAATACATTCCCGTGCAACTCCACCATCACCACCACCAATTATTGCCGCTCTTTCGTTTTTTTTATTCAATTTTAAGCCTGCACCAACAAAGGTTGAGCTATATAAATGTTCGTCTGAAGCCGCAACTTGAATTTCCCCATCTATAAATAATGATTTACCAAATTGCTCTAAATCTAAGATTTCTATGTGTTGTCCCATTTTTGATTTAAAATCCTCAAGAACATCATTAACAACATAAGATTTTTGTAAACCAGCTGAGCTGTAAATATCGTGATATAAAGATCTTGTATCTCTACTAAATTCCTTTTTAACGATTCTTTTATGTTTAAATTCTTTTCTAATTATATCAATGGCTACAGAAGGACTAATTTTTCCACATGTAAAAAAATCAAAACTAATTATTCCATGTTCGGGAAATGTGTGAAAACTAATATGACTTTCAGCGAGCAGAGCTAAAATTGTAAAACCTTGAGGTTCAAATTTATACTTTGAAATATTTAAGATTGTTACGTTAGCAGCTTTTGCAATTTTTTTAATTACCTTCTCATAAATAGATGGGTCATATTCTTTATTAGCCCCAATTATATCTAAAGTAATATGCTCCCCAACCTTAATCATCTTACCCTTTTTTATAGTTTTTAGCCTTTTCCAAAACTTTTTTCATTTCCTCAAATGAAAGAATTTTTGGGTTTCCTAACTTTAAAGCAATAGTATATTGATGACAAATGTTTTCTACTTCTTGTGCAAGTTCAAAAGCATCCTCTAAATTTTTTCCAAAAGCAACCTGACCGTGATTAGACATCAAACAAGCACTTCTATTTTCTAGAGCTTTAATAACATTTTTAGATAACTCTTCTGTTCCAAAAGTAGCGTATTCTGCACATTTAATGTCATCTCCCCCTGCAAGAGCAATCATGTAATGAAACGGTGGAATTGGTTTTCCATGTGAGGATACAGCTGTTGCGTGTGGAGAATGAGCATGAACGATAGCATGGGCCTCTTTTTTATTTGCATAAATATCTCGATGAAATCTCCACTCGGATGAAGGTTTATTAGCTGAATCTTTTTTTTCATCTTCATTTAAACCCATAAAAACAATATCTTCAGGTTTCAGCGTTTCATATTTTTTACCTGATGGAGTAATTAAGTATCCTTCTATATCATTCTCCCTCCCTCTTAGTGATATATTACCTGATCTAAGTGGTGAAAGGTTTGTAGAATTTAATTTTAAAGAATATTCAATAATTTGATTTCTTTGATCTAAATTTTTCATTTAAATAAATCTTTAAGTCCTTTTTCTGATGCTTCACATACACCTTTATCAGTAATTAAACCTGTAACATATTTTGCAGGTGTCACATCAAAAGCCAAATTCATAGCCTTACTTTTTTTTGGATATATATTAATCTTTTTTATATTACCCTCCTCATCAATTCCTTCCATATGAGATAATTCATTTGAATTTCTCTCCTCTATTGGAATATCTTTATGATTTTTAATATTCCAATCAATTGTTGAGCTTGGCAAAGCTACATAAAAAGGAATATTATTATCATGTGCCGCTAATGCTTTAAGATAAGTTCCAACTTTATTACAAACATCACCATTGGCTAAAGTTCTATCTGTTCCAACAATGCACATATCGATTTCACCTCTTTGCATTAAGATACCACCAGTATTATCAGCAATAATTGTGTTTTTAATACCCTCTTCATTTAATTCATAAGAAGTGAGATTTGCTCCTTGGTTTCGTGGTCGAGTTTCATCAGCCCAAACATGAACTGGGATACCTTTTTTATGTGCATGATAAATAGGAGAAGTTGCAGTTCCCCAATTGATCGTCGCAAGCCAACCAGCATTACAATGAGTCAAAATATTTACAGTATCTTTTTTTTTATTATAAATTTCTTCAATTATTTTAAGACCATTTAATCCTATATTTTCACAAAATTTGATATCTTCTTCGCAAATTTCTTTCGCTTCGTTTAAGGCTATCTCTAAAATTTTATCACTATTAACACCTGATAATTTATTCATCATTCTATCAACTGCCCATTTAAGATTTATTGCTGTAGGTCTTGAATTTATTAAATGCTCTGCAGATTTCTTTAAAAACGACTGATCATTATTTTCAATAATAGCCAAGACTAGTCCGTAAGCTGCAGTAGCTCCAATTAACGGAGCACCTCTCACTTCCATTAATTTAATCGCATTTATAGAATCATTAACTGTTTTGAGATCTTTAATAATGAATTTGTGTGGAAGTTTCGTTTGATCAATAATTTTTACAAGATTATTTTCAAACCAAATAGTTCGATACTCTTTTCCATTTATTCTCATTTATTCAAAACTCTACCTGCAACATTTTTTAATTTTTCAATAGTTTTTTTTGTTCTTTTTTCAGGAGCAGTGATTATAGCTACATCTAAACAATTATTTGTTGGATCTTTTGGATCAATATGGTTTTCAAAATTTTCTATTAAATTTTTAATCATATTTTTAGCTTTTGCGGCATTGCCTAAAAGTACTTTTACTACTTGTTGAACATCAACATTTTCATGATCTGGATGCCAACAATCATAATCTGTAACCATTGAAACTGATGCATATCTTATCTCAGCTTCTCTTGCTAATTTTGCCTCTGGCATATTGGTCATACCAATTACATCTGCGTTCCATGATCTATATAAATTAGACTCTGCCAACGTGGAAAACTGAGGTCCTTCCATAACTACATATGTGCCACTTCTTTGATATTCAATTTTTTCTTTTTTGATGGCTTCTTCACATGCATTCATTAAACCATTTGAGGTCGGATGTGCCATAGAAACATGAGCTACAATTTCTTCGTCAAAAAATGTTTTATATCTTGCAAAAGTTCTATCAATGAATTGATCCACAATTACAAATTTTCCAGGTTGTAAATTTTCTTTTAATGATCCAACAGCCGAGACTGAAACAATATCTGTTACTCCCAATTGTTTAAGAGCATCAATATTTGCTCTAAAATTTATTTTTGATGGAGAAACAAAATGACCTCGTCCGTGTCTTGGTAAAAAGTAAACCTCTTTATTATTATAATTTGTTTTCAAGATTTGATCAGAAGGTTTTCCCCAAGGGGTCTCTAAATCCAATAATTCTCTATTTTTGAACTCTTCAACATCATAAAGACCACTGCCACCTATTATTGCTAATTTATTTATTGTCATGTCAAAAATTTAATTTAATTATACTTTTATAATTAACTTAAATGAATTTAAAAGACTATATTAGATCAATTCCAGATTATCCTAAAAAAGGGATCCTATTTAGAGATATAACAACTTTGATAAAAGATGAAAAAGCTTTCTCTGAAACAATCAACAGAATTGTAGAAAAAGCTAAGAAAATGGAAATTAATAAAATTGCAGCGATTGAGGCTAGAGGTTTTGTTTTTGCTTCTGCAGTATCATATATAATGAATAAACCATTTATAATGCTTAGAAAAAAAAACAAACTTCCCGCAGATGTATATTCAACAGATTTTAAACTTGAATATGGAACAGCTACAATTGAGGTCCATAAGGATTCTATTAATAGGGGTGAAAAAGTTTTGATAATTGATGATCTAATTGCAACAGGTGGAACGGCAGAGGCAGCAGCAAAGTTAATTGAAATATCTGGAGGAAAAGTGGCAGCATTTATATTTGTAATTAACCTTTTTGATCTTAACGGCTCAGACAAATTAGTCAAAAAAGGTTACAAAGTAGAAAATTTAATTGAATTTCCAGGTCATTAATAAATAGTATTATAAATTTAAAATGAAAAAAGTAATTGTTACTGGTGGACTTGGATTTATAGGAAGTAACTTAATAGAGGTTCTTCTAAAAAAAAAATATCAAGTTATTAATATAGATAAGAAAACATATTCAGCAAATTTTTATAATGTAAAAGAATTTAAAAAAAATAAAAACTATAGATATATTAAATGTGATATTGCACATAAAAATTTATCTAAAATAATTAATAGATATAAACCAGTTGCAATTTTCAATTTGGCTGCTGAAACGCATGTTGATAGATCAATTGATGGACCTAAAAATTTTATTCACAGTAACATCATTGGTGTATTCAACATTTTAGAAATTTTTAGAAAATATTCGAAAAATAATAAGAGATCCAAATTGATACATATCTCGACTGATGAAGTTTATGGTGATATTTTGAATGGTAGAACTAAAGAAACACACCCTTATAATCCTAGCTCACCCTATGCAGCATCAAAAGCATCATCAGACCATTTGGTATTTTCTTATGTTAGAACTTATAAAATTCCAGCAATTATTACTAATTGTTCAAATAATTATGGGCCCAAGCAACATCCAGAAAAACTAATTCCGAAATTGATATACAACATCCTTTCAAATAAAGAGCTTCCTATTTACGGTAAAGGGATTAATTCAAGAGAATGGATTTATGTTAAAGACCACTGTGAGGCTCTAGTGAAAATCTTTGAAAAAGGTAAAATAGGAAATTTTTATAATATAGGATCAAACAAAAATTTGATTAATTTAGATATTTGTAAAAAATTATTAAAAATCGCAAAAAATAAAATTGAATATGGAAAAAATGTAAAGATTAAATTTGTCAAGGACAGGCCAGGTCACGATGTGCGATACGCACTAAATAGCGATAAAATTATGAAAAAATTAGGATGGAAACCGAAAATTAATTTTGAAACAGGACTTAAGAAAACTTTTGATTGGTATCTAGATAATATAAATTATTATAAATCTTTAAATAAAAAAGACATTAAAAATAGATTTGGTTTAAGAAAATAAATAAGCTAAAAAATTTTGGTAGCGGGAAGTGGGATCGAACCACTGACCTCGGGCTTATGAGTCCCGCGCTCTAACCAACTGAGCTACCCCGCCAATTAATGTCATTAATTAAAAAAATCTATTACTTTGTCAACTATAAAATCACTTACTCTAATATTCGATTGATGTGTTATTCCAGATATATGGGGAGTTAATATACAATTCATTTTTTTATTAATTTTTTTTAAAAATTTTCTTTTTACTGGTTCATTTTCGAATACATCTAAAGCAAAACCTGAAATTAAATTTTTATTATAAGCTTCAATTAAATCTTTTTCATTCACAATAGACCCTCTCGAGGTATTTATAATAACAGGTTTTTTTTTCATGCTTAAAAAAGCACTCTTGTTTATTAAGTTTTTAGTTTGTTTTGATAAAGGCAAATGTAGCGAAATAATATCTGATTTTTTCAATAAAGTTTTTAAACTTAAAAATTCAAATTTGTTTTTATTTTTTAATTTTGCGAAAAATTTATCATAAATTAATACATTAAGACCGATTCTTGAGCAATATTCTGAAACCTTTTTTCCAACTGATCCAAATCCGATAATACCAATATTTTTTCCTTTTATTTCCTCAGACTTAATAGTTGTTCTTGGCCACTTACCTTTAGTTGTCTCTTCATAAAAAAGTGGTATTTTTTTAATTAAAGACATAGAACAAGAAGCTACATATTCTGCGACTGAGTCAGCATTCATTCCTGTTGCTGGTTGAACGTGAATATTTTTTAAATTACAATTTTTTAAATCAATATTGTCTAGGCCTACCCCTAGTCTTCCTATGAATTTTATTTTTCTTGCTTTGTCTAATAAACTTTTATTAACAATCGTTTTGTTTCTTAATATAAGACAGTCAAAATCTCTGATTAATTTACTAATCTTTTTTGAATTTTTCCAAAGTTTTTCATCATAATAAACTTCAAAAACTTTGTTTAATCTATCCAGACTTTGTTTATTAATAAATTCTGTGACTAAAATTTTATTCATTAATTTAAAAAAACTTATAGATCTCTAAACCAAAGACCTTCAGGTAGTGGTACTAATAACAAATTTTTAAAACCAAAGTATAATAAGAGTATAAAAATACTTCCTAAAATCATATACAGAGTAATTCTTTTTAAGGATATATTTAAGCCTGAGTTTATTAAAACTATTAAATTAAAAGAAATTAAGCTTGTAATGATAAAGCCGGTTCTTTCCAAAAAATATATCCACATAAAAAAAACAATAATTAATAAGGGTATTTTAACGTATGAGATTGTTTGATTAATTACTTTTATTTCAAATCTAAAAGATCTTATAATAAGAATTATAGATAAGATTATTAATATTGTGGTCATCGCAAATGGAAATACAGCACCAAAAGGGCTCAAAGTACTCGCTTCATAGAAAAGAATGAAAGATAATATTACAAAAAATATACCTGATACGAAGGATATCTTATCTTTAATTTGTCTGAGCATTTTTTCTCCTATTATAGATTTTTTTTAAAGCAGGTAAGAATAATCCCATTAAAATAAAAATGACTAAAATTATAGAAATTGGTCTTGCAAAGTAATTAGCTAAAATATTGTCTTGAGCATTTCCAATAATATAAGCTTGAACAAAACCTTGCTCTGCTATTTGTCCTAAAACTAATCCTAATACAATAGGCGATGCTTTAAAACCTGCCCTATTTAAAATCCAACCCACTAATCCGAAAAAAAACATAAAATAAACATTAAGAATATTGTTTTGTATCGAATAGCTTCCAATGATTGTTAAAAATATAATAATTGGAATTAAAACCTCCTTAGGTATTTTTATTATTGATTTGTAAGCATATCTGCCCATCAATAGTCCTAAAGGTAACATTATTATTGTTGCTAAAAATAATCCAAATATGAATGTGTAAACTATCGAGGATTGTTGTGTAAATAATGTGTCTCCAGTTCTAATCCCTTGAACAAGTAAAGCTCCTAAGATTACTGCATCAGGAGGTGTACCAGGAATACCGAGACAAAGAGTGGGAATAAATCCACCACCAACTGTTGCATTATTTGCAGTTTCTGAGGCTATCAAACCTTCTGGCTCCCCTTTTCCAAAATTATCTTTATTTTTTGAGGCCCTTTTTGCTTCACCGTAAGAAACAATACTTGCTATACTCCCCCCTGCACCTGGAAGAATTCCAATAAATGTTCCAATCAAAGCACCTCTCACTGCTTCAAATTTTTTTTTAAATACTATTAAAAATGACTCTTTTAATCTTAAATTTTTTGGTGTTTCGCTATCACTAAGATGTTTTCCTTTCATGCTTGTTAGATCTAAAATTACTGGGATACAAAAAAGACCTATCATTGCACTTACGATTTCTATTCCACTATTCAAAAAACTTATGTTCCATGTCATTCTAATATCCCCACCTACTACTGCTACACCAATCATCGACATTAAAAGACCAATACAAGCACCAATTAGGGATTTTATATTATCCCCTTCAGCTAATGTTGAGATTAAAGTTAAGCCTAAAATAGCTAACCAAAAATACTCTGTAGGTCCGAACTTTAATGAAACACTTGCTAATGGAGGAGCAAATAATGCTAAACATATTACTCCGACTAATCCTCCAATAAATGATGACATACAACTTATAGACATTGCTAAATCTCCATTTCCATTTTTAGCCATTGGATATCCATCAAATGTAGTTGCAACAGCTGAGGGAGTGCCTGGAGTATTAATTAATATTGCTGACCAAGAACCTCCAAAAATTGCACCCGTATAAATAGCACCTAAAACTATTAATCCGGAAGATGGTTCAAGGGCAAATGTGAAGGGAACTAAAATAGCAACTGCCATAGTTGCTGAGAGACCTGGCAAGGCACCAATAATTATCCCTGCCAAAACTCCCGAAAACGCTAAGCCTAAATTAATTAGACTTAAAGATGACAAAAAATCTGCAAAAATATTTGTCATTTAAAGGACTTGATTATTTAATTAAACCAAGTTCTTTAGCAATAGCTTTATTTGCTTTTTGTTGTTGTTTCATAAATTTTTTAACGTCTTTATGACCAATATTTACAACTACGAAAGCATTATCTTCCATTTGTTTTATAAATGCAGGATCAGAATTTATTTTCATAATTCTGTCCGACCACTCTTTTACTGTTGCTTTAGATGCAGACTTTGGAAGTGCATATCCTCTGTAAGCACCAGAAACAATATTATATCCAAGTTCTTTAAACGTAGGAACGTTTGGAAATGCTGGTAGTCTTTCTTCAGAGGCAACTGCGAGCATTCTAACTTTTTTTCCTTGTTTTGCTGCAACTGTTGAATAGCCAGCTTCAGCTAAAACTTGTTTACCTAATAATGCTTGTACTGCTGCACCTGTCCCTTTGAAAGGTACATAGGTAGTTTTAACTTTAGCTTTTTTATTTAAGCTTATAATTAAAAGATGATTTGCAGAGTATGTTCCCGATCCACTAAATGTAAGTTTTCCTGGATTTTGTTTTGCATAATCTAACAAGTCTTTTAAACTTTGATAAGGACTAGAAGCTTCAACTAAAATTGCATCAGGTGTGTAATGGAAAAATGAGAAAACATTTACGTCCTCAGTTTTATAACCAGCTTTTTCACCCTTTGCTATTGGTTGCATAATTATGTGAGGAAGATTTACGCCCATGATAACACTTCCATCACCTTTCTCTGAATTTAATGAAGACCAACCAACTGATCCTCCACCACCTGGTTTATACTGAACAACAATATCATCATTATAAATACTTTTGTAATATGGTTGTTGCATTCTAGCAGTAACATCAGACTCACCACCTGGACCAAATGGAATTATATTTGTCACACCTGCATTAGCACCACTCAAACTTAAAATTAAAAGTGATAATACTGCAAGAAGTCTTTTAAAATGAGACTTTAATTTCATTAGATATCTCCTTGAGTTTATTTGTTTAAAGGATTTAGGTTAAATTCATTAATAGAAGTTGTCAATATGCATAAAAAATCAATTTTTATAGATTTTAAATTATTAATATGGTTTTAATAAACTAATTGCTAAAATGAAAATAATTGAAATTCAGGAAAAAACAGTCCCAATAAGTTCAGAAATCCAGAATGCGTATATTAATTTTAAAAAAATGGATTGTAGTGTAGTTGCAATTAAAACTGATGTTAAAAAAGATGGGAAATTTATTACAGGTTATGGATTTCATTCAAATGGCAGATACGCTGTAAGTGAACTTTTAACCAAAAGATTTATCCCTAGATTAAAAGAATCTAAAAAAGAAGATGTCTTAAATAGTGAGGGGGATAACTTCAGCCCAGAGAAAATTTGGAAAATTTTAATGAAAAATGAGAAACCGGGTGGTCATGGTGAACGGAGCACTGCAGTTGGTGCGATAGATATGGCTATTTGGGATATTGTTTCAAAAATTGAGAATTTACCTTTATATGAATATCTCGCAAAAAAATATGGTGATGGGACTTTTAAAAACAAGATCTTTGTTTATGCAGCTGGTGGTTACTATTATCCGGGTAAGGATATTCAAATGTTACAAGACGAAATGAAAAGTTATATGGATTTAGGATTTACTACTGTCAAAATGAAGATTGGGGGTGCTTCTTTAAGTGATGATTTGAAAAGAATTGAAAGTGTTTTAAAATTAGTGGGTGATGGAAAAAATCTTTGTGTAGATGCAAATGGGAGATTTGATCTAAAAACAGCGATAGAATACGGCAAAGCTTTAGAACCACTAAATCTAAAATGGTATGAAGAAGCAGGTGATCCATTAGATTTTAATCTTAATTCAGAATTATCAAAAAATTATAAAAATAGTCTTGCTACAGGTGAAAATCTTTTTTCCATGCAAGATTCTAGAAATTTAATTAGGTACGGTGGAATGCGAAAAAATATTGATTGGCTCCAGTTTGATTGTTCTCTAAGTTATGGGCTAGTTGAATATCTTAGAACTTTACAAATGCTTAAAGATAATAATTGGAGTTCCACTAGGGTAATACCTCATGGTGGACACCAAATTTCATGTAATATTGCAGCTGGATTAAATTTAGGTGGAAATGAAATCTATCCAAGTTTATTTCAACCTTTTGGAGGGTTTCCAGATTTATCTACGGTAATGGATAGTTATGTAACTTTTCCGAAATTTATTGGGATGGGATATGAAAATAAAAAGAAACTAATAGATTTGTTATCAAAATTATTTAATTAAATTTTTCTTTAAATATTGGTTTTCCATATTTCTAATATTTTTGCAATTTCAAGGGACTCATTTATATTTACCAAGTTTTTCAAATCATTGGTTCCTTTTGAAAAAAAAGAAGAACTTAATTCTACTTGATAATCATAGACATTCTTATTTGAATTAATAATTTTTTTAAAATAACGACTTTTAGTTTCCACCTCAAGAAAAGACTTTTTCGAAGGCAGCCAAGGCTCTTTGATAGTAATTAAAGCTTTTTCTAGAAATATTTTACAAGAATTATCTAAATTTTCTTTTAGACTTACTCTTCCTACGGCGTGAATATTATCATCAATTTTTAAATCAATTTCTCCATCAATATCGACATAGGTTTCACACAAATTGAATTTTGATCGAATAACTTTCATTTCCTTATCTTTTTTAAAGAGATTAAAAAAACTTACAGGATAACAACCTAAATCAAGAATGGATCCACCGCCTAATTTTTTACTAAATAACCTTGAATCTTTTCTTATTTTTTTTACTTTAAACCCAAAACTTGATTCGATCTTTTTAATTTGACCCATTTCTGTTTCTTTAATTAGATTTAATAGAATTTCAGTTTGAGGATGTGCCCTGTAAGCGATCGCTTCAATAAAGTTATCTTGATTATCTTTTAATAAATCATGAAGTTCTTTGACTTCATTTAAATTCATTCCCAAAGGCTTTTCGCATAAAATTTTTTTATTATTTTTGGATGCTTTTTCTACGAGAGTTTTATGAGTGTTATTTAGTGTTGAAATATAAATCACATCTACTAAATCTGATTGTATTAAATCATCATAATCATTAAAAAATTTGATGTCTTTTGAAAGCTTATTAACTTTTTTTGTTTGGCTAGCTATCGCAGTTAGATTAAAAATTGAAGATTTTTTCTGCAAACAATTTAAATATTGTTTGCCCATATTCCCAAAACCAATAATTCCCCAATTAATCATTATCAATTAAATATGTAATCTATATACAATATTTAACTTTTTGTGTCTTATTTAACTTAATCAAAAATGACGAATTAATTAGGAAATAATTGTTTTTTAGAAAATAATTAAACCAAATAAAAATAGGCCAGCTGATGCTGCTGCAGAAAAATATATTTTTTTTCTAGACTCGTTTTTTTGATTTAATTTAACTCTGTTCAATAAAATATTTATATCTGTCCTTTTTGGTAAATTATTAGGTTTATCTTGAACTGTGTATTTTTCAATAAGCTTTTTTCTAACACTTGAGGCTAAATTTTTCATATTCAGATTAAACCACTGTATTTGTTTTTTAACAACTAAAATTATAATGAAAGATAAATTCCTAGACTGGCTAAAAACAGAACTAAAACTGACAAGATAAGAATATTTTTTTTAAGTTCTGCACTTTCATCTTTCTGAAGTTTTGATTTTAATACGTTTATATCTACTCTTCCTGATGTAGTTCCATTTAATTTTAAAGGCTTTTCAGTATCATTAATATCTTTTGGGGTGTTGATATTACTTTCCATATTTGAAAAGCCTTTATTATTCATGTTGATATTTAAACATCTAAGTAACTAGCCGACAATTTAAAGAAAGTTCAAAGTGGGTCACATTTTGATTGACACATGTTCATTTTGGGTCATAAATCAGCCTTTTTGTAATATGAGTTTAACAAAGATAGATTTTACTAAGGTTCTTAATGATGATCAAATTTATGATCAACTCATGTCCAATTATGATCAATTAGGGTCAGATTGGATTGCTCATCAGTGGAATTGGATGAACAATATATATAAAGCTTTTAAGGATCATTATAAGTATCTCATCATAATTTCATTAATTGAAAAGACCTTACAATTTTATGATCAAATGAACATTAAGTTACATTTTGATGAGTTTTATGCAAAACCATATTTTCAAATTGAAAAATTTAACATCACAGAGCTTTGTGAAAAATTAAGTTTACCAAAAGAAACTGTTAGAAGAAAAGTTTTGGAACTAGAGAAAATGGGTGTATTAAAAAGAAAAAAAAAGCAAATATTTATTGACCGATCTGTATTCTCGCATGTAAAACCTTCAAGACAAATTGGATTTACTTCTAAATATATTCATTTGTTCTGTGAAATCTTAAATAATCAAAAAATTTTATCAAAAAAATTAGAGATTAAAACTATAGAAAATTTAGTCAAAAAAAACTTTAGTATATGTTGGAGATGGTTTTATAGATTACAAATTCCACTAGTAATTGGTTATCACAAGATGTTTGAGGATCTATCAACATATCATATATGGGGTACAGTAGCTATGAACCAAGCTTTTAATTATAAACAAAAAACTAGAAATACGAATGTTTATACTTTAACTCCTGACTATAAATCTTTTAATGAAAATCTTATTACAGGTTCGGGTGCTTCCGCCGGCGTGAGTGCAATGTCTATATCAGACATGACAGAAATTCCTCGTGCAACAGTCATAAGAAAATGCAAATATTTGATAAAAAACGATTTTCTTAAGCTGAATGATAAAAAACAATACATTTTAAGTGGACTAAATGTTACAAAAGTTTTGCCTTACCAAAAAGAAATTTTTAAATATAAGGCTAAATTTTTAAGAAAGATGATTAATCTTTTGATTATCACATAATATTCTTTTCAAATTTAATTATTTTAACTATAAGCATCTCTAGAGAGAGTTTATGGGTATTGTTACAACAATAGCTCCTTTAATTCTTGCACTTATCATGCTTGGATTGGGGCTGAGTCTAAAAATTGGGGATTTTACAAGAGTATTTCAAACTCCTATGGACTTTATTGTTGGTTTTATTTCTCAATTAATCATTCTTCCTCTAATTGCTTTTTTATTAATTACAATCTTTAGAATACCCTCTGAAATAGCAATTGGAATTATGATCATCGCATCTGCTCCTGGAGGAGTTACTTCAAATATTTTAACTAAATTTGCAAATGGAGATGTCGCATTATCCATATCGCTAACAGCTATAATTAGTTTAATAAGTATTGTTTCTGTTCCATTTATAATTTTCACTTCTGCTGACCTATTAGGAATAACAAATATTGAAGAAAATATATCAATGATAAATATCGCTCTTAAAATGTTTTTAGTGGTAACCGTACCAGTTATTTTAGGTATGATTATTAGAGGATTTGCAGAAAAATTTGTGGTAAATAAAATTAAATTTTTTGATAAACTTAATATTGTATTATTTGTAATTTTTTTCTTTGCAGCATTTTATGAAGAGAGGGAAAATATTTTTGATATTTTCGCTCAAGCAGGTGCAATCGCTCTTACTTTAAATGTAACAATGATGATTATTGCATATTATCTCTCTAGAGTTTTTGCATCTGGAATAAGCCAACAAAAATGTATTGCTATTGAATGCGGATTACAAAATGGTACTCTTGCAATATTTGTATCTACTCAAATATTTGGCGCTGATATATTGTACGTTATCCCTACAGCAGCTTATGCTTTAATAATGTATATTACAGGTCTTATTTTTGTTTTTTTTCTAAGGAGTAAAGTCTAAATATTCTTGTAATTAGTTCGTTTTAGGGGCTCAACTTGAACTTTTAAAGGATATTTATTTTTCTCAATTTCAATAAATAGTCTCTTTGTTTGAAGTTCTTTTAGAGAAAGATCATTTTTTATATAACCAAAGACTAAGTTTTTTTTAAAATTAAATGAATAGTTACCAGATGTAGATCTTCCAATTATTCTATTTTCAATATAGATAGGTTCATCATGTAGTAATAACGGCTCTCCTGGTTTACTATCCTGCAATACAAACATAGCAAATCTACTTTCAATTTTATTTTTTCTTATTTTTTCTAATGCCTGTTTACCGATAAAATCTACGCCTTTCTTATAACTTATTGTGAAAGATAAGCCTGCTTGATATTGGTTTTCCTCAGGTGAGATGTCATGTCCCCAATGTAAAAAACCACTTTCCATTCGCATAATATCCATTGCATGCATTCCACAATTTGAAAGATTAAAATCTCTACCCTTTTTGATTAAAAGTTCATATATTCTTTTTGCATCTTTAATATCAACATATAATTCATAACCTAATTCACCCACATAGGATAATCTTTGAGCCCAAATCTTAATTCCAGTTAAAATAACATATTTTGCAGTCCCAAATTTAAAATTTTCATTGTCATAACTACTTTTACTAATACTTTGTAGCAATTCTCTACTTTTTGGTCCAAATAGCCCAAATACACATAATTCATCTGTAACATCACTTATCTCTATATCTTTAGATAGATGTTTTCTTATATGAAATTTATCTCTTTCTCGAGTTGTCGCGGAACTAATTATTCTAAAATAATCTTTCTCAATACAAACAACGGTTAAATCTGTTTCAATTCCACCATCTGAATTAAGCATTTGTGTATAAACACATTTTCCAGGCTCATTTTTAACATTAGCAGTACAAATTTTTTGAAGTTCTTCGTATGCTTTACTTGATTTAATTTCAAACTTTGAAAAAGGGGTTAAATCAAATAAACCAACATTTTTAATGGTGTTATTGGTTTCATACTCTGCTGAGGGATACCAATTTTGATAATTATAACTATACTCATACTCAGTTCTTTCACCATCCAAAGCAAACCACATAGGTCTTTCGTATCCTCCAGATACACCAAAACATGCACCGAAGCTTTTAAGATTATCATGATGTGGAAGAGTTTTAATATTTCTAGAAGTTTTATGTTGTTTAAATGGCCAATGCATCCCATACAAATCGCCTAACGACTCGGTTATTCTTTTTTTAATAAAACCTAATTCGGAGTGAAATTTTTGAAATCTTTTTATATCATAACTAAAGATATCTTCGTTAATATGACCAGTCATTAGCCACTCAGCCGTAATCTTACCAACACCTCCGCCTGTTCCGATCCCAACACTGTTTAAACCACAACACACAAAAAAATTCTTAATTTCAGGAACTTCACCTAACAAAGCATTAGTATCTGGAGTAAAAGATTCAGGACCTGAAAAAAATTTTCTAATACCTGCGGTCTCCAAGACTGGAAATCTTTTTATTGCTGAAGCTAAGTAAGGTTCAAAGTGCTCAAAGTTTTCTTGAAACTCACCAAATGAAAAATCCTCAGGCACTTTGTTTGTTTTATTCCATGCGGGTAAAGAATTACCCTCAAAAATTCCGACTAAAATTTTGCCTGCATCCTCTTTAATATAAGTACGATTATCAAAATCTCTAACAACTGGTAATGTTTTAGATAAATCATTTATTGGTTCAGTAATAATATAAAAATGTTCAGCAGGATAAAGCGGAATACTCACACCACTTTTTTCACCTATTTGTCTGGACCACATTCCCGAAGCTAAAACTATATACTCACATTCGATTTCTTGTCCATTAACTTTAACTCCAGAAATTTTTCCATTCTTAGTTAAAATTTCTTGGACTGGAGATTTTTCAAAAATTTTCGCTCCCTCCATTCTTGCTGCTTTTGCTAACATATGCGTTACTCCTGAAGGATCAGCAGCACCATCACCTGGCATCAATATTCCACCAATAACATTATCAGTATTTATTATTGGATAATTATTTTTTACCTGATCTTTATCTAAAATTTTAACGTCAACATCATAAAGCTGTGCTGTTGTTGCTTGTCTTTTTAATTCTTGCCATCTTCCTTTAGTTTCAGCAATCGATAGTGCACCGTTTAATCTTAATCCCGCTGAATGGTCAACTTTCTTTTCGAGCTCTTTGTATAAATCTAAAGTATATTTTCTAATCTTTGTAATTGCCGCGGAAGGCCCTAGTTGACTCACAAGTCCTGCTGCATGCCAGGTTGTCCCTGAAGTTAATTGATCTCTTTCTAGAAGAACTGTATCTTTCCAACCAAATTTAGCTAAATGGTAAGCGACAGAGCACCCAACGACCCCACCACCGATAACTATTACTTTTGTTGTTTTAGGAATTTCTTTATTCACTTAAGTGTTATATTAAATATTAGAAAAAAATGAAAACAAAATTATTTATAACAGGCTCATCAGGTTTTATAGGTTTTCATGTTGCAAAAAGATATTTAGATAAAGGCTTTAAGGTATACGGATTTGACTCAATGAATAATTATTATGATGTCAAATTAAAGAGATCTAGGTTAAACATTTTAAAAAAATATAAAAATTTTTCATTCACTAAAGGAAATTTAGAAAACCAAAAAAAATTAAATAGTTCAATTAATAAATTTAAACCTTCAATTATAATCCATTTAGCTGCACAGGCAGGTGTAAGATACAGTATAAAAAACCCAAAAATTTACTTAAATTCAAATATTATTGGAACTTTTAATGTTATTGAGTGTGCAAAAAAATTAAAGATCAGACACCTTATCATTGGATCAAGTTCATCAGTTTATGGTGCAAATAAGAAATTTCCATTTCAAGAAATTGACAAAACAGATAGGCAGATAAGCTTCTATGCAGCTACAAAAAAATCTACGGAAAACATAGCACATTCTTACTCAAGTTTGTGGAAAATACCAATTACGGTATTAAGGTTTTTTACTGTTTATGGTCCTTGGGGTCGACCTGATATGGCATACTTTAAATTTACAAAAAATATTTTAAGGGGAAAAAAAATTGATGTTTATAATAAAGGTAAAATGTATAGAGATTATACTTACATCGATGACATAGTTGATGGAATAGTAAAATTAACAAATAAAATTCCAAAATTAAATTCGTCCAAGAAATACAAGAATGATAGTATCTCACATATTGCCCCAATTAGAACTTTGAACATAGGAAACACAAAAAAAGTTCTTCTTTCAGATTTTATAAGTGCTATTGAGAAAAGTTTAAATAAAAAAGCAGTTAAAAGATTTTTACCAATGCAAAAAGGTGATGTTTATTCGACTCTGTCAGATAGTAGTCTTTTAAGAAGAATTACTGGTTATAATCCTAAAACTAAATATAAAGATGGTATAAAAAAGTTTTTAAATTGGTATTTAGACTATTATAGTTAAAGAGCCAATGATGGATCGACATAATCATAACCAAAAACATCTGCAACAGCTTTGTAAGTTACTTGTCCTTTACAAACATTAAGTCCTGCTAAAAAGTTTTTATCCTCTTTTAATGCTTTTTGATAACCTTTGTTTGCAAGTTTTACTAAATAAGGAAGTGTTGCTTGATTTAAAGCTAAAGTAGAAGTTCTAGGAACTCCACCAGGCATATTTGCAACACAATAATGAACAACGTCATCAACAATAAATGTTGGATTTCCATGAGTTGTTGGTTTACTTGTTTCAACACATCCACCTTGATCAATAGCAACATCTACAATTACTGATCCTCTTTTCATTAATTTCAACATATCTTTAGTCACTAATTTAGGTGCCTCAGCTCCTGGAATTAAAACTCCGCCCACTATTAAATCTGCTTCAGCCACTAATTTATTTAAATCTATTTTATCACTTTGCTCAGGAATAATTTTCTCCCCAAATATTTCAATTAACTGTTTTAATCTTACTTCAGATTTATCTACAACATGAACTTTGGCTCTCATACCAGTAGCGATAATTGCAGCATTTTCTCCTACTACTCCACCACCAAGAATTAAAACATTTGCTGGTTCACCACCTGGTGCTCCACCTAATAAAACTCCTCTTCCTTTTTGATTTTTTTCTAAACAATGAGCTCCAGCTTGAACTGACATTCGACCTGCTACTGCACTCATTGGTGCAAGTAATGGAAGTCTTCCATTATTGTCCGTTACAGTTTCATACGCAATATTTATACTTTTTGATTTAATTAAACCCTCAGTTAGTTCTTTTGCAGCTGCTAAGTGAAGGTAGGTATATATAATTTGATTTTCTCTAATCATATCTACCTCAACTTTTTGAGGTTCTTTTACCTTTACAATTATATCAGAGTCATTAAAAATATCTTCTGCACTTTTAGCAATCTTAGCACCAGCTTTTACAAATTGATCATTTTCAAAACCTGCTTCGAAACCACCATTGCTTTCAACTAAAACTTCATGACCTTCTGATACTAGTGTTTTCACACTATCAGGAGTTAAACCAATTCGATTTTCTTGTGGTTTTATTTCTTTTGGGACACCAATTCTCATTAGTGGATTTAATTTTTTTTGCTTTTGGCGTAATTTGTAATTCCTGTTCTCAGTTTTTCAATAATTTCATCAATATGTTTTTTCTCACAAATAAACATTGGTGCAATAATTAAACAATCACCAGTGGCTTTGAAATTTACTCCTGCATCATAGCAATGTTTAAAAGTTGCTAAACCTGCTTTACCTGGTCTGCCATCAGTTTTAATATCAATACCCCCCATCATTCCGTAACCTCTTATATTATCAACTACATCAATATCTTTTAGAGAAAATAAGCCTTCTTGAAAATAAGGAGCTAAATCTTTTGCTCTATTGAAAATATCATCTTTTTCAAAAATGTCTTGCACTGCTAAAGCTGCTGCAACAGAAACAGGTATTCCAGAGTAAGTGTATCCATGGAAAAGTTCGATTGCTCCTTTTGGAGAATTATCCATTACTGCATCGTAAATTTCTTCTTTACATGCAACAACACCAAATGGAACTATACCGTTTGTGGTAGCTTTTGCCATAGTCATTATATCGGGAGTTACTCCAAATTCTTGTGCTCCAAATGCTGAACCAGTTCTCCCCCAGCCTGTAATTACTTCATCAAAAATTAAAAGTATTTTATGTTTATCGCACAGCTCTCTGAGTCTTTGTAAATATCCAACTGGAGGAACTAATGTTCCCGTGGATCCTGCAATAGGCTCAACTATACATGCTGCAATATTTTCTGAACCGAAATTAGTGCAAATTCTTTCTAAATCATTTGCAATTTCTGCTCCTGTCTCAGGTTGTCCTGAAACAAATTTATGTTCATCTAAATGTGTATGTCTCATATGAACCACACCTGGCATTAAAACACTCGCATAAGCTTTAACATTATTAATCATGCCTCCAACTGAAGTTGCTCCAATATTCATACCGTGATATGCACGCTCTCTTCCGACAAATCTAAATCTTTGTCCTTCACCTCTTGCTTTGTGATATGCAATACTAATTTTTATTGCAGTTTCAACTGCAGTTGATCCACAAATTGTATAAAAAATTTTATTTAAGTTTCCTGGAGTATGTTTTGAAATTCTTGTTGCTAATTCAAATGATCCTCCAAAACCTTGTTGAAATGGTTGACAGTAGTCCAAAGTGTTTAATTGATTTGTGATTGCTTCTATTATTTCTTTTCTTCCATGTCCTAAAGGGTTACAAAATAGTCCAGAGCTTGCATCAATTTGCATTTTACCTTGATGGTTTTTTAAGTAAACACCTTTTGCCTCCACTATTAGTTTTGGATTTTCTTTAAAATCCTTATTAGATGTAAATGGCATCCAATGTTCATTTAATGAATTTGGTACTAAAGTGCGATTTTCTGAGCTCATAATTTTTTATAAAATTTATTAATTTACAATTTAAAGATTCTTTAGACTATATAAGGGTAATTAACCACCAAAATAATTGACGCAACTGTAAGTTGTGTATCAAACATGACACTTTTTTGTTTTACAACCATACTAATTTAATCTTAAACTTAGAACATATAAATAATTAACTAAGAGGATTAAATGAAAAAAATAATTAGTTTTATTCTTGGATGTTTTGTAGCTCTTAATTTATCAATCGCAACTGCAAATGCAGCTGCAAACGAAGTAAGAGTTGCATACTTTCTAGAATGGCCAAGTCCGAACTTAGAGGACATGCAAAAAAAAAATTTTGCAAAAGCTCTTGGAGTTCCAGTTAAGTGGACAAATTTCACTAATGGTGGAGCTATGACTGATGCAATGTTAGCAGGAGATATTGATATATCTTACTCACAAGGATTAGTACCTTTTATAAATGCTGTAAAATCTAAAGCACCTATCAAGTTAGTTGATATTGCTATGGAATATGGGATGGGTGGAACTACTTGTGTTACATCTAATGCATCTGGAATTACAAAAGCAAATGCTACTGAGTTAGAAGGTAAAAAAGTTGCTGTTCCGCTAGGAACAATGGCTGAGTATGTTTTTGATGAAAGTATGAAAGTTGTTGGAGCTGACAGAAAAAAAATGGATATTATTCAAATGGACCCAGAAGAAGGAGCTGCTGCATTAGTTAGTGGTGATGTAGTAATGGCATGTTTATTTGGTGGTAACTCTATAAAAGCTGCAACTGCTGTTGGATCAAGATTACTTACAGTCCAAGAAGCAAGAGATGCTGGTATCCTAGGTATTGATATTACTTCAGTAACTACAAAGTTTATGAAGGAAAATCCTGGAATGCTTAGAACTTTCATAGAGGTAACTCATGAAGCGAATGCTAGATATAAAGCTGGCAAATCTGACATGAACGCAATGTCAAAAGCTTCTGAAATGAAAATTGGTGATATGAAGGAAACTCTTAGTGGTTTTAAATTCTTAACACCTGAGGAAACTAAGCAATCTATGACAAAGGGAAATCTTGATGCATTCTTAAAAGGAATGGGTACACCAAGAGGAAACGTAGACACTAGTTTCTTACCTCTATAATCTTATAGAGAAAGAAAAATTTAATAGGCGCCAATTTTTTAAATTGGTGCCTATTTTTTTAATAAAAATTCTAATATAAAGTTTTTATGAGTGATCTTATCTCACAAAATCTTAATATGATTTTTAAAACTCCTAAGGGTGAGACTGTTCACGCATTAAAAGATTTAAATTTTACTCTCAAAAAAGGAGAGCTTCTCACAGTTCTTGGTCCATCAGGTTGCGGGAAAACAACACTATTAAATATTACTGCAGGTTTTATAAGACCTACATCAGGAAGTATCACTTTAAATAATAAAGAAATTGACGGTCCAGGAGTTGAAAGAGGAATGGTTTTTCAGCAAGGAGCTCTATTCGAATGGTTAACAGTTGCTGAAAATGTAAATTTTGGATTAAGAATGAAAAAAAATGATCCAATTGAAACTCAAAAAAAAGTTGATGAGTGGTTAGAAATTGTGGGGTTAAAAGGATTTGGAAATACACCGACATATCAACTCTCTGGAGGAATGCAACAAAGAGTTGCTCTTGCAAGATGTTTAATTAATGATCCAGATTTAATTCTTATGGACGAACCTTTAGGGGCTCTTGATGCTTTAACAAGAGAAAAGATGCAGTCATTAGTATTAAAAATTTGGAAAGAGACTGGAAAGACAATTATCTTAATCACTCACTCGGTTGAAGAAGCTTTATTACTTGGCGAAAGATTGTATGTAATGGCACCTCGACCTGGCCGTATACATAAAGAATATAGTCTTCCATTTGCCTCAATGGGTCTTAAACAAGATTTAAGAGAAATTAAAAAAGATAAAGATTTTTCTACAAAGAGAGAAGAAATTTTAGAAATGATTTGGAATATGGAAGAGGAAATTATGGGAAAAGAAAATTAGATGTTAACACAAATAGTAACCTTTTTAATATTTTTTGCTGTTATCGGCTGTATCCTTTACGGCAGACGCCTGATCAAAACTGAGAAAGTCGATGCAGTTTTTGGAAATCCTGAAAGAGCATTAGGAGGAACTCATTGGGTAATTGTTGGAAGTAGCTTTCTTCTTCTAATTTGGCTTTACTATTCATGGGATATAGCGAAAGGATTTTATCCAAAATCCGCAAATGAATTATGTCAAGTTGCAAAGGTTAATGACTCTTTACTTGGTTTAAAATATCAATTTCCAATAGAAGAAAGAGAGTTCAAAAGTACTTCACAAATTAAAAAAGAAAATAAAAATTTAAAAGTTATTCAAAATGAAATTCAAAATTCTAAAGAATTAAATAATCAGCAAAAAACAGTATTAATTAGTTTTATTACTAAAACTAATCAACTTATACCATTACTTACAAATGAAGATTTACTTGAGAATGATACTAAACAAAAAATAAGTGATATCACAGGAAAAATTAATCTTTTAACTGAAAATTTTCAAAAAACCGGTTATCCATTTGAAACTGAGCAAGAACTGAGAGACAGGCTAAAAGCTGTCAACGATGAAGGTGGATGGGGTATTACTAAAGTAGATGCAGGTTCAGGGTCAATCGAAAATACTTTAGAGGTACCTTTGGTACCTGCAACAAATAGAGGGTTAAAGTTCCATACTGCAGCACAGGAACTAAACCTAATAAGTGATGAATTCTTTAAATTAAGAAATCATAACCCACAATTTAAAACTAAAATCAAAGAGCTCAAAGATCAAATTAAAGTTTATAGAAATGATTTAAGAGATGATGAAGAAATAGCATCTAATTATGCCAAAAATATTGTTAAGATTGCAAGAAGAATTGAATTTGCAAGTATTTATCCTCCAAACGCATTAAATAAAATGCAATCGGCAATTATCAAATTTGATAATGCGCAAAAAGATGCTCAAGGAGGTCTGAGATATATTGATATATTTTTATTCCCAGCAGGAACAATAGTTGCCAGTGGTCCAAGTTGTTCAGAACAAGGTTCGGGCAGATGGTTACCTAAGCCATCTGATACTTTTAATAAATTCATACTCATGTCAAAACCTAGTGTGGGCTATAAAGATATTCCACTTTTGTGGATAAAGATGGTTGATGTAAGTAAAATGATTGGTTTTATTTTGCCAGATTGGATAGCCGATATTTTGCCAGGTGAGTATCCAGTTCATACTAAGGACGGAATTGTAAAACAAAATTTTAAAGGAGGGGTTCTTAAAGTTGTTACAGGTGACTTCAAATTATTTAAAATTCCTGTTCCTTATGGTCATATCTGGGACTCATTTTTAAGAGTCTTTCTCGGTCTAATTTTTGGAATACTAATTGGAGTGCCACTAGGACTTTTTATGGGATTAAATAGATTTGCAAAAGGTTTTTTTGATCCATTAATTGAACTGTATAGACCAGTGCCTCCACTTGCATGGGCGCCTTTAATAATTTCTGTTTTAGGTATTGATAATACTGGTAAAGTATTTTTGCTTTTCATGGTCTCACTTTCTATAATGATTATTTCTGCCAGAGCTGGAGCCTCAGGAACTCAATTATCAAAAATTCATGCAGCCCATTCTTTAGGTGCATCTAAGAAACAAATATTAAGATATGTTATTTTTCCAAATTCACTACCTGAAATTCTAACCGGTATTAGAGTGGCTGTAGGTATGTGTTGGGGGACTTTGGTTGCAGCAGAATTTTTAGCAGGAACGACAGGAATCGGATTTGTGGAAAATGTAGCAAAAAAATATTTTCAATATGAAGTAATCTGGATAACAATTTTTATTATGGGGATGTTAGGTTTGTTATTTGATATAACTTTAAGAAAAATAATTGATAAAACTATACCTTGGAGAGGTAAAGGTTAATAGTTTATTTTTTAATAACTATAAAAAGAGATTTACCAACTAAATTAAAAGTTATTAAGTCTATTATTTTTGAAAAAATAATTAAACTATCCCAAAATTTAATTTTTGTTTGAAAATTTTTTTTATAATTTGAAGAAAATATTTTAGATAATAGAGATAATGCAAAGCCAATAGAATCATAATATTTAATTGTTGTAATCTTTAGTTTAAATTTATCTGCCATTCTCAAAATATCTTTTTTTGAATAACGTCGATAATGACCAACATCACTATCAAAATCAGAATATAGGAATTTAAAAGCAGGTACATTTATAATTAGATTTCCATTTTTTTTTAATGATTTTAAGGCTTTTAAAATTTCTTTTTCATCATTCTGTATATGTTCAAGGACATCTAGATAAAGAATGGAGTCATATTTTTCAATGTCACCATCAAATATTTTATTAAAGATATTTATTTTTTTCAAAGAGCCAAAATTTTTATTAAGATTATTGAATAAGTCTTTGTTCAGCTCAAATAGATCTAATGAATTACAATTACCTAGATAGTTCAGTATATTTACCCCATTTCCGGGACCAATTTCTGCTACAGTCCCTTTAATAAATTTATTAATTATAGAAAACTGATATTTTCTAAAATTTTTTGATAAGTCAAAATATTCTAATTCCCATCCGTCATAAATTTTTTGGTTATTTTCCATGTGTTATTTTATTGATTAATGATATAGCAGGTTTTTTTAAAGTAAATTTAAAACCGACAGCGTTATAAAATGGAAAAGTCCATATAAAGCAATATATTATAACTATAATTATTGATAGACCTCTATTAAAAGTAAAATTAACAATTTTTTTTTTAAAAATAAACAATCTTTTTCTTAAACAAAAAATATAAATAAAAAATGAGCATGAATAACTTAAAAAAATGTACCTTCCCCAATCAATACCTAAAATAAAAACAGGCGATGTAATTAGAAATAGAATTGTAAATATTAATAAAGGATTAATATGATTAAATCTTTTAAAAGAATTAGTAAAACTTGAATTATAGATTTTTAAACATAAAAAAAAATAAACCCAAATTAAAGAAATGAAGTAAACAAAAAAATTATTTAAAAAATATCCCAATCCATTAGAAAATTTTGAACTAATATAATCAGAAGTATCTTTTGCAAGCCAAGAGATCTGGTCTGATTTTCCACAATTTTCTGATATAAAATTTTTAATTGAATTACATATTTCAAGAACTTCTGAATTTGTTCCTTTAAATATGAAAGTTAAAATTAACAAAATAAAGATACTAAAAAAAATGATCATTAGTTGGTATTTTTTTACTTGTCTATTTTTAGAATAATTAAATAAGAAATAAAAAAATATTAGATATTGCGTATAAAATATAAACCCTGTGTGAGATAGAGATAATAAAAAAATCAAAATGATAAATACAAAAAATTGAAAATTCCTATTTATTTTTTCATAATAAAATGTAAATAATCCAATTATAGAGACTAAGAGAACATCTTTTCGTCCTATCACTTCAGAGTTCATGAAGGGATAAATAAAAAAACCAGGTGATAAAAAAATCATTAAATCTATAAAAGAGTTTTTTATGTATTTGACTGATTTAATAAGTGTCAAAAAAGAAATGCTAAATAATAGATATAATAAGATTAAAACTAAATAGTCTAAACGTATAGATGTGAAACTATAAATCTTAAAAAGGATTTCTCCTATTAAGCCCCTTCTGACAAATCCTCCTTGATAATTAATTAACCAATCTGCATATTGCCATGCTGAATATTCCTCATAAAAACTATAAAATTTTATGAATTGCGATAAAGTTACTATGAATATAATAAGATATAATATATTTTTGAGTTTTAATAAATTTATCATAAGAATACTCTAACCTAATAATAATGAAAAAAAATAAGTTATTAAAAATATTAATTAAAATTTTTCGAAAATATGATTTTAACCTGAAACATTCCAAAATATGTTCTGAAGCAATAATCAATGCTGAATTAGTCGGTGCATATGGACATGGTCTTTCAAGACTAAAAATGTATTGCAAAAGAATAAAAAAGAAAGTTATCAATCCGAAACCAAAAATAAAGATTATAAATTATTCAAAATCAATTTCTCATATAGATGCTGATAATAGTATAGGTTTTGTTGCTGCAGATTTAGCAATTAAAAAAGCCATAGATAATGCAAAAAAAACTGGAATTGGAATGGTAGCGGTAAAAAATAGTGGTCATTATGGTTTGTCAGGGTATTGGGCAGAACAGGCTGTTAGAAAAAACTTGATAACAATGATATATACAAACGCACCACCTGCTATTGCACCTCATGGAGCACGAAAAAGTTTATTTGGAACCAACCCAATATGCTTTGGTAGTCCATCTGGCTCAAAAGTGCCATTTATTTTAGATACATCAATGTCAATGATCAATAGAGGAAAAATTAGATTTGCATCCAAAATTAATGAAAAGATTCCAATAGGAGTTGCGTTAGATAAATTTGGAAAGCCTACAACTAACGCAAATAAAGCCCTAAAGGGTGTTCAATTACCAATCGCAGGATATAGAGGATCTGGATTGGCATGGATGGTTGATATTTTGAGTGGAGTTTTAACTGGAAGTAGTCATGCAGGTGAAGTCAAAGACCCTTTTGATGATTTCTCTGGTTCACAAAACGTAGGGCATTTATTTATTACATTCAAAAATAATTTATTTGTGAAAAATTTTAATAGTAGAATTAAACATAATATCAAAAAAATTAAGAAACTTCCAAAGATTAAGGGAGTTAAGGAAATCATGTATCCCGGACAAAATAAATTTTATCGTTATAAAAAAAATATTAAAAAGGAAATAAAAATTCCAAAAAATATTAAAAAAGAGATAAATATATTACTAAATTAATTTTTCTTTAACTTTATCTGACGTTGTCCAATTTTCTTATAATCTAAATAGCTATTTTCTATATAGTCATAAACCAAAGGGTACTTAACCTTTACTGGGATATCCCAATTGTCAGTTTTGCCATTAGTGATAACTAGATTTGTATTTTTCATTTCATTTATCATAATCTTTTGGTTGGAAATTGAACCCAGTGAGTAGATAAAATAAAATTTTGTACAACTTGGTTTTTTTAATAAATACAATAAAGCAGCATCATTAGTAAACAACTGAATACATTTTTCCTTTTTAACTAAATTTGAAACAGTTTGAACAAATAGATTATCATCATCAGATATAAAATTACTATCATCCAACGAAACATATTTATCAAATCTAAGTTTGAAATTATTTATATTTTTAAAATCTATACTCATATTTAAAGATAAATAAATAAGAGTAGGTAAAATAAGTATTAAAATTTTCTTATCTTTAAAAAAATTATATTTTGAATTAGAGATAAAATAAATAAAGACAAATAAAAAATAAAAAATGAAGAATATGGCAGGAAAAGCAAAAGCTTGCTTTATATGAGGTCCATCAGATCTGCCTAAAGCATAAACATAACTTAAAAAACAAAAAATACTTGTTGTAAAAAAAATTATTTTTAATTTGTGAGAATATATATCTTCTTTTTTAAAAAAAAGACTTAATGATATTATTATTGCAAAAATTATTGCTAATAAATTTTTTGTTGCTCTTGCTGAGTTTTTTTCTTCAGTAAATGGTTGGGGGTGAATAATACCATTAACATAACTATGTTCATTAATTATTGATAAAGTATTGCTTAAGAAAAAATTAAATTCGTGATTAAAAAATAAAAAAAATAATATCCATAATATTACAATAGATAAAGTTGTTACAAAAAATTGTTTGTATTTTTTATTATAAATCTGGATAAAAATTATAAATAAAATAAATAAACTTAGCACCAAAGCTCGATCTACACTCCAAAAAAATGTAAGCACTGATAGAATGCCAATGAAAATATAATTTAGAATAGACTCGGAGTCATATGTTTTTATAAATAGAATCAATGATAAAATTATTGGTATTTCTCTGAATGAAATTACATCAATGCTATTTAGATTGTAATCTATAAGACTATACAAGAAAAAGCTCGTTAACAAAAAGTATAATATTTTGTAATGGTAATTAAGTTGGATATATTTTGTTATTTCAAAAGCAAGAAAAACTAATAAAATTTTAGTTATTAAAATATAGAATATGTCTAAAACCTTCATTGAGCCTATTGTTTCATTTTGAAAAAGTTTCCAAGCAAACTTTGTTCCCATTGTTTCATAAACTATTCCAACACTGACATATGACCCAGACCAAAAAGATCCATCAATTTTACTCTTAAAAGCAGAACTAAGTCTTTGACCGTCATGAAAAATATCAATTTTGTTTAGTGGAAAATTTATAGAAAGAGATTCTAATATTAGAAAAATTACTAAAATTAAGAGAAAAATATAAATTGTTGTATTTTGATGATAAGTAATTTTCTTAATTTTAAAATTAGATAAAAAAATAAAAAAAGTTTTCTTTTCAAAAAACATTTTTGAAAAAAAATAAATAATTACAGGAATTAAAACAAAGCTTAAATACCTTAAAATATCATTAAATGAGCTATAGTTATTTTGTGAATAAATACCAATTATATCTTTGTTCGAAGATAAATTAATTAAAGGCCATACATAATTAGCAATTAGGATTGAAAATGATATTAAAACAAAATAATAAATTTGTTTTTGAATTTTCATTTTTATTATTTTTAAACTATAAATAAACAAATGAAAGCTGATATTGTTATTGTTGGAGGTGCTGGTCATATTGGTTTACCACTAGGAGTGCTTTTTGCCGATAAAGGAAAAAAGGTAATTCTTTACGATAAAGATAATAGTAACGTTAAAAAAATAAATAATCTTCAAATGCCATTCATGGAGGAAGGTGGCCATAAATTATTAAAAAAAAATAAACATCGAATTTTTGCTACTACTGACAAAAAATCTCTTCAGGATGCAAAAATAGTAATTGTTTGCATTGGTACTCCTGTAAAAAATTCTAAACCAGATTTGGATTTTTTTTTTAAAATGTTCAGAGATGTAAAAAAATATTTAAATCCAAATAAACTATTAGTAATAAGAAGCTCAATTTATCCTGGCACATGTTACAAAATTCAAAAATTTTTAGGTAGAAAATATAAAAACATCTCTTACTGTCCAGAAAGAGTTGTTCAAGGAAAGTCAATCTCAGAATTACCTAAATTGCCTCAAATAGTTTCGGGAGTATCGAAAAATTCAATTAATCAATCTAAAAAATTATTTAAATTGATATGTAAAAAAATAATCGTGACCTCAATATTAGAGGCTGAATTAATTAAGCTTTTCTCGAACGCATGGAGATATATAAATTTTTCAATTTCCAATCAATTTTATACAATTTGTGAAAGATTTGGAATTAATTTTAAAAACTTAAGACAAAATATGATCGATGGATATGATAGAAATAAAAGTATACCAAAAGCTGGTTTTGCAGCTGGACCATGCTTATATAAAGATACAACGCAATTAAATGCATTTTTACAAAACTCATTTACATTAGGAATTGCTGCAACAAAAATAAATCAAGGATTTCCAAAATTTATTTATTCAAAAATGAAAAATAAATTTAAAAAAAAATTAAAAGCTAAAAAAATAGGAATATTAGGTGCAGCATTTAAATCTGATATTGACGATATTAGAGACTCTTTATCAATTAATCTTTATAATTTTTTAAAAAGAAAAGGGTTAAACGTAAGTATTTCTGATGAATACGTTAAGATGAATGAAATAATTGATAAAAATCAACTTATAAAAAAGTCTGATATAATTATTTTGGGAGTGCCTCATTCATCTTACAAAAAAATTAAAATACCAAAAAATAAGTACCTTATTGATAGTTGGGGCTTTTTTTGACAAATAACATTTTACTATTAGGTGGTTCAGGTACTTTAGGATCAAAAATAATTAAATCAAAATTTTTTTCTAATTTAAAATATCCTAAAAAAAAAATACTTAATATTTTAAATAAAAAACAAATTGAAAATTATTTAATAAAGAAAAAAATAGATTTAGTTTTACATTGTGCTGCTTTAGCAAGAGTTAAAGATTGTGAATTTGATAAAAACAAAGCTAAAAAAATAAATATAATTGGAACCCATAATATAGTTAAATCAATTTTAAAGATTCAAAAAATAAAAAAAAAAGATATTAAATTAGTTTTTATATCAAGTGATGCTGTGTATGCTTCCACTAGAGGCAATTATAAAGAGACTGACAAAACATCTCCTTATAATATTTATGGTTTAACAAAGTTAAAAGGTGAAAAAATAGTCAAAAAATTGAAAAATTATATGATTATTAGAACAAGATTTTTTGATAAAAAAAAAATTCCTTTCAAGTACTCAGCTGTAAATATTTATACATCTAGCTTAGAAGTCAATAAATTGGTTAAATATATATCGATGTTAGTTAAAAAAAAGTTTCAAGGTACAATCAATGTTGGAGGTCCAAAAATATCCGATTACAAAAATTATAAAAAGTATAAAAAAAATTTAGAACCTTGTGACAAAAGTAAAATATTAAATGAACTTAACTTTAAAATTGCAACAGATGCATCTTTAAATGTAAGTAAGTTAAAAAAAATTTTATGAATAAAGTTCCTTTAGAAATTATAATACCTGTTTTTAATGAGGGCGAAAAAGTTTTAAAATTAATGGAACATTTTCAAAAGAATATAAAAAATAATTTTAGAGTTCTTTTCTGCTATGATTTGGATAACGATAATATTTTTCAATACAAAGATCAACTTAATGGATTTAATTTTGAAATTAGTTTTATAAAAAACCCTTCGAGAGGACCATGTTCGGCGATTAAAGAAGGTTTTAAATCAGGTAACTCAGATTGTGTAATAGTTTATCCTGCTGATGATTTTATCAATTTTAACATTTTAGATGAAATGTATAATGAATTTATAAACGGAAGTCATATTGTTGCTGCAAGCAGATTTATGAAAGGGGGTTCAATGAAAGGCTGTCCTTTAATAAAATCAATTTTAGTGAGAAGTGCATCTTTTACATTATATTATTTTTCAAGTATTCCAATTAGAGATGCAAGCAATGGTTTTAGATTATTTTCACGCCAATTATTAAATGAAGTTAAAATAGAATCAAAAGTTGGATTTGCTTACTCCTTAGAGCTTTTAGCGAAATGTAACAGACTCAAATATAAAATTTCAGAAATACCAGCTCAGTGGGAAGAGAGAAGTGAGGGATCTAGTAGATTTAAAGTTTTTAAATGGTTACCTCAATACCTAAAATGGTATATCTATGGATTGTCAACAACATGGCTTAAAAGAGGAAAAATTTGAAACAAAAAATTTTAGTTACTGGTGGAAGTGGCTTTATAGGATCAACTATTACAAAACATCTGGTTAAAGATAAATAATCATTTAATTATTAATTAAATAAATGCACTTTCAAAATAATCTTCTTAAAAAGAATAATATAATTTTATTAGTCATTTTATCACTTGGTATTTTTTATAGATTTTACCAATCAAATTTTGACGATCTTTGGCTTGATGAATTTTTTGGTTTTTGGATGTCTGATCCTAAATTAGATTTTTATGAAACGTACCAAAGAAGTTTAGGTCCTGGTTGGGGACAAAATATGTTTTTTGATTTTGTTCTTAAATATTTTTTTCATTTTTTTGGATATTCACCAGAACTAGGAAGATATTTTATTTCTTTTATTGGATCACTAAATATAATTCTAATAACCTACTTATCCTATCAAATTGACAAATCTAGAAGCTTCATATTAGTCGCTTTTCTTGCTAGTCACTGCTGGCATTTAATAAGTTATTCTCAAGAGTTGCGTGGATATAGTTTTGGTTTTTTTTTAGCACTATTAAGTCTGATACTTTTTATTAAGATCTTAAATTTCAGCAAACCAAAAAACAAAATTTTTTTTGGATTTTTTTATATTGTCGTTAATTTATGTGGATTAATTAATCATATTTTTTTTGGTTTATTAGTTTTTGCACAATCATTATTTTTACTCAATTTTTTAGAAGAAAAAGAAAAATTTAAATTTTTATTAATAAGTTTTTTAATAACTTTTCTTGCTTACCTTTTTTTAATGTACCCCTTTTTAATTAAAAATTTAACTAATGAAGTTTTTTGGTTACAGCAATTAAGTCCTAAATTTTATATAGAGTATTTTTTTCCAAGGTTTTTCGGATCGAAAATAATGGGTTACCTGTATTTAATTATATTTGTTTTCTTAATAATTTATTCGAGAAACGAGATATTTAAAAAAAAATCTTATTTTCAATTATTATTCTTAATATTTTTTGTTAGCTACTTGATACCTATTATCTACGGTTATATTAAAATACCAATTCTTACAGATAGGTATATTATATTTGTTCTAATACCGATTATTATTTTATTATCCTCATTATTATTTAGACTTAAAAAATTTAAAAAAACATTAATAGCAATCTTATGTGTTTTTACTTTTTTTAATAATTACTTAGAAATTTTTAAAAGGGAAAACACTAAACCAGTTTTTAAAGAACCTCTTAAATATATCAATCAAAACAGTGTTCAAGATGTTGTAGTTTTATCTCAAAATATTGATAGTTATATTTGGCTTAAAAATTATCTTGAAAAAATTGATCATGAAAAATTTCAAAGTTTAAACTTTGTAAATAAAGAGAAAACTACTGATAAAATTGATTTTTGGGTAATTTGTTATCATCCTCTGAACAGTTTTAATTGTAATTTTTTTGATGGTGAATCTAAATATAAAAAAATGCAAAATTATGAATATTATTTGGTAGATTTAATTTTATATAAAAAATAGTATGAATAAATTTAAAATAAAATAAATTGTTAACTTGAAAAAAAATATCTTAGTTACAGGTGGAAGCGGTTTTATTGGTTCAGCTATAGTTAAATATCTTGTAAAAAAAAAATATAATGTGGTTGTCTTCGATAATAACTCGCGGGGAAGATCTAGAAGAATTAAAGATGTAAATAAAAAGATTTCTTTTATAAAAGGAGATATTAGAGATAAAAAGAAACTTTTATCTATAAATAAGAAAATTGATACTATAATTCATTTGGCATATATCAATGGAACAAAATTTTTCTACAAAAAACCTTTTGAAATACTAGACATAGCAGTTAACGGATATTTAAATATTTTAGAATTTTGTAAGATTAAAAAAGTACAAAATCTTTTCTTAGCATCTAGTTCCGAAGTTTATCAAAACCCAATTAAAATTCCAACGGATGAAAATGAAATGCTCAAAATTCCTGATATTCATAATCCTAGATATTCATATGGGGGAGGAAAAATTTTTTCAGAATTATATGGACTTTATTTCGCTAAAAAATATTTAAAGAAATTCGTCATTTTCAGACCTCACAATGTTTATGGAGCAGATATGGGAAATGATCACGTCATACCCGAATTTATTATACGATTTAAAAAAATTGGAAAAAAAAAAAATTTTTTAATTCATGGAACAGGTAATGAAGTAAGATCATTTATTCATGTAGATGATTTTATAAACGGCTTTGATAAAGTTTTTCAAAAAGGAAAGAACACTGAAATTTATAACATTGGAACAACAGAAAAGGTAAAAATTTCTCGTTTAGCCCATTTAATTTCAAAAATTTACAAAAAAAAAATTAAAATTATAAGATCTAAATTGCCTAAAGGAAGTCCAAGTAAACGATGTCCAGATATTGGAAAAATAAAAAAGCTTGGATTTAAGCAAAAGATTAGTCTAAGAAATGGTCTTAAAAAAGTAATTTTTAATGATTAAAAAATTTTCAAAAGTTGTAACAAAATGTCAAATTTCAAATTCTAAAAAATTAGAGTCTTTGATTTTTCTAGGTTACCTACCACCAGTTAATACTTTAAGAAAAATTGGAAGTGCATTTGAAGAAGAAATTTCATTTCCTGCTGAGTTATTATACTGCAAGAAATCAAAATTAGCTCAACTTGGTTGTATTGTTGATAAAGAAATATTGTTTCCCTATTCTTATCCATACACAAGTAGCACAACTAAAATTTTAAGAGAAAATTTTGCAGATTTATACAAAGAAACTAAAAAAATTATTTATTTAAGGTCGAAAGACTTAGTGATTGATATTGGTTCAAATGATGGAAACTTGCTCAGTAATTTTAAAGACTCCCATAAAGTTTTAGGCGTTACTCCTGAAAAAATTGGAAAACTAGCAATTAAAAAAGGCATACCAACTATAATTGATTATTTTGATAACAAGACAGTAAAAAAAATATTACGTAAACATGGAAAAGCTAAAATAATTACTGCAACTAATGTATTTGCTCACATTGATAATATTAATCAAATAGTAAAAAATGTTTTGAGAACTTTAGATAATGATGGGATCTTTATTACTGAGTCTCATTATCTTTTGCCATTAATAAAAACTGTACAATACGACACTATTTATCATGAACATCTGAGATATTATTCTGTTCAAAGTTTAAACTATTTATTTAAAAGACATAATTTGGAAATAATTCACACTAAAGAGATATCTACGCATGGGGGTTCGATTAGAGTTTACGCTGCAAGAAAAGGTAAATATAAAATTTCTAAAAGTGTTAAAATGCAACTAAAAAAAGAAAATAAAGGTCTAAATAAAAAAAGTTTTACTCAATTTAAAAAAAATGTAGTCAATTCAAAAATAAAATTATTTAATATTATCAATAAATTAAAAAAAGAAAAAAAAACTATTTTTGGAGTTGGGGCTCCATCGAGAGCATCCACACTAATAAATTACATTGGCTTAGACCAAGAGATTATCAATTGTGTCCTTGAAATTAATGGCTCTTACAAAATTGGAAATTATATTCCTGGAACTAAAATACCAATTTTAAATGAAAATATATTAAAAAAAAATAAGCCAGATTATCTTTTACTATTTTCATGGCATATTAAGAATGAATTAAAAAGAAATTTAAAGAAAAAAGGATTTAAAGGAAAATTTATAATACCACTTCCAACTCCCAAGATTGAAAATTAAAATTTATTTATACAAAAAAAGAAAGCTGCTATATGTGCAGAATTGTTAAATTTTCTTATATTAATCATTTTTATTATCTCTTTAGTTGTCTTTAAAAATACCTGAATATTTTTCTCTGGTTTAGCAATTTTGGATAAATTATTTGTATAATAACAAAAACATTTTCTATTCCCTCTACCTGGGTCAGCAAAAAATTCAAAAAGTTTTTGTAATTTTTTTTTAGATTTATAACCCGTTTCTTCAACTAATTCTCTTTTGGCAGCAGCACTAGGATTTTCCCCCTTATCAATCCATCCCATTGGAAATTCATAATTTTTTTTATTAATTGGCTCTCTTTTTTGTTTTACTAAAATAAAGTGATTATTAATTTTTGGAATTATAATTACATTATTGGGTTCTTCAAAATAGTGATAAAATTCTCTTTTTTTAAATTTTTTATTGATTAACGTAATACCAGAGGTGAGTTTAATTCTTTTTTTCATTCTATCTTAAATAAATTCTATTTTTATTGATAAAAGGTTATGATACATCTAACAAAATAATGTTATCAAATAAAGAAATTGTTTGCCCTAATAATCTTTTGAGTCTTGCATATAAAAGAAAAAATATAAAAGTTGGTATTGTTAATGCTGGTAAGCCTTTACCTATGCAATCAGTGCAGGATGCAGTTAAAGAAAATCTTATTGAACCAATATTTATTGGTGATGAGAAAGAAATAATCAAATGTGCACAAGAACTTAAGTGGGACATTTCAAATTATAAAATCATTAATGAGCCTGTTGAAAATAATACTGCAACAATTGCTGCCAAACTAGCAAGTGAACAAAAAATTAAAATTATTGTAAAAGGTCATATTCATACTGATGTTCTTATGAAAGAAGTTTTGAAGCGAGAGTATAATCTTTTAGGTAAAACTAGACTAAGTCACATTTGGCACATGACTTTAGGAAAAGATGACAAACCTTTAATAATTACTGATGGAGCATTAAATGTTATGCCCAATGTAAAAACTAAATTACATATTCTTAAAAATGTTGTTAATTTTTCTCAAAGAATTGGCATCGAGAGACCTAAAGTGGCAATATTGTCAGCAACAGAAGAAGTTCTAGATAGTGTGCCAAGTTCTAAAGAAGCTAAGGAATTAACAAATATTGCAAAGAGAGAAAATTTGAAAGCTGATGTCTTTGGCCCTCTTGCATTTGATAACAGTATTTCAAAAAAATCTGCAACTATTAAAGGAATACAGAATACTGTAGCTGGTATGGCAGATGTGCTACTAGTTCCTAGTGTCGAAACAGGGAATAGTTTAGTTAAGATGCTTATCTACTTTTGTGGTGCCTGTGCAGCTGGCGTTGTTGTTGGGGGCAAAGTACCAGTCGTTATTACAAGTAGATCTGATGAGGCCTCTGCAAGATTAGCATCAATTGCTGCAGCTGTTGTTGCATTAGATTAATAAAACAATATAAATTTAAAAAATGACAATTAAATATTTAAAAAAAGCATCAAAAACAGCATCTACAGATGATACCAAAACGAAAGATATAGTCCAAAATCTTTTGAAAGAACTTGAAAAATCAAAAGAAGAAGGTTGTAAAGACTTAACTAAAAAATTTGATAAATACGAAGGAGAAATAGTTGTTTCAAAAGAAAAAATTGAAGAAATCAATAAAAGTTTAGAACAAAAAACAAAAGACGATATTAAATTTTCATATGACAGGGTCCGTAAATTTGCAGAAGCCCAACTTGCAAATTATGGAAAAGATTTCGAAGTTGAATTATCAAATGGATTATATGCTGGTCAAAAATTAGTTCCTGTAAATACTGCTGGTTGTTATATCCCAGGTGGAAGATATGCTCATATAGCATCTGCGGTAATGAGTGTTACAACTGCCAAAGTTGCGGGTGTAAAAAATATTATTGCATGTAGTCCTCCTAAAGAAGGAATAGGTGCCCACCCTTCTATAATTTATACAGCAAATTTATGTGGTGCTGATGTAATTTTAAATCTTGGAGGTGTGCCTGCTATTGCTGCAATGACGTATGGAATGTTTGGTAATGCTCCAGCGGATATTTTAGTTGGCCCTGGAAATCAATTTGTAGCTGAAGCTAAAAGAATTTTATTTGGAAAAGTTGGTATTGATTTATTTGCAGGTCCAACAGAAATTGGAATTATTGCTGATGAAACAGCAGACCCAGAAATTGTTGCTGTTGATTTGGTTGGTCAAGCTGAACATGGGTATAATTCTCCATGTTGGCTATACACCACAAGTCAAAAACTTGCAGATGAGGTGTTAAAAAGAGTTCCAGAATTAATTGAAAAGCTTCCAGAGGTTCCAAGATTAAGTGCTGAAGCTGCTTGGAGAGATTATGGTGAAGTTATTTTGTGTGATACAGATGAAGAGCTTGTAAAGGTGAGTGATGACTATGCGCCTGAGCATTTAGAAATACAAACAAAAAATCTTGAATGGTTTCATAAAAAATTAAAAAATTATGGTTCATTATTTATTGGAGAAGAAACAACCGTTGCTTATGGTGACAAATGTTCTGGCACCAATCACATTTTACCAACTAAAGGAGCAGGAAAATATACTGGCGGATTATTTGTTGGTAAATTTATTAAAACATTGAGTTTTCAAAGAATGACCAAAGAGTCAACGAAGGAAGTTGGTTCTGCTGCCGCAAGGATTTCAAGATATGAGGGTATGGAAGCTCATGCAAGAACTGGTGATGCTAGACTACGTAAATACGGTTATTCAAATAAATAATTAACTTTCAGGTATAAAAATTAAACATAATCCATTATTACAAAATCTTTTTCCGGTGGCAGTTGGGCCATCTAAAAAAACATGACCATGGTGCACACCACATTTTGCACAATGATACTCAACTCTTTTCATACCATAGGAATAATCTATTTTGGTTTTAAATGCACCGGGTAGAGCTTCTGAAAATGAAGGCCAGCCTGTGCCACTATCAAATTTTGCTGTCGAAGCAAATAATTTGGCATTACAATTTGCACAATGATAAAATCCTTTTCTATTTTCTTTAAGTAATTCACTTGTAAATGGTCTCTCTGTTCCCTCTTTAAACATTATGTCTTTTTGGGCTTTTGAAAGATTTGGATTAATTATTTTTTTTGTGGAAGAATATAAAATTTTATATGGAAGAAATAAAAATAATAAATAAGAAAAACCAAACAATTTTAGAAAGTTTCTTTTTAACATTATATCCTTTAAGAAATTAGTTTAAAATTTCCTCAGTATTATTTTTTTTAATCCTATTTTTTTTATAAGCTAGTTTTGATTTTTTTAAATTTATTAAATCAGCAAATTTGTGATTTACATCTCTATGTCCAGCTTCATCATCTCTGATCACTCTAACAACATCTTTTAATGTCGCATGAAGAGGTAAATTCCAATAATTAATTGCAATCAGAGGAGCTGGTTGATCTGGAATAGTTCCAGCCTCGAGTTCTTTTAGATATTCAGTATAACTTATTACAGCCTCCTCTTCAAAATAACCAACAATTCTGTGAGCAGTTCTTTGAGAGACCAAATATATAAATGCATAAGTTATAATAAAAATAAATTGAGCAATCATAATTATAAATCTTTCTACAGCTGTGGGTTTGGCCACATGAATAAAAGTCATTAAGTGCATTCTCTCATTTTCAGCTTCATCTAAAAGAGTTTTGATCCATCCTTTATCATCTTCAATTTTTCTCAGTGATTTCAAATGTAATAACATGCCTGCGACCATTCCAGGAACAGCAGCAACTGTCTCTAAAACTACAGCTCTGTGGCCGTATCTTTTTTTAAAAAATGTATCAGCCAAAAATCTTAAAAATTTTGTAAATGAAAAAGCAATTTTATCACTGAAATTTTTAGGCTTAAAATGTTTTTCTAAATTACTCATATAGATATAAGTAATAAGTTTAACGCATTTTTACATGCGCCATAGTTGTCAGCTAAAAGTACTATTTATAAAAGAAAATAAGCTATTCAGCGTTAGCTGTGAGCGTCTTAATTTCTAAAATATTTTCGTTTGGATCCTTAACAAAAAAAGTTTCTTGCTCATATTTTGTACCCTTAAACCTTAAGTAAGGCTCGTCATAATATTTTGCACCTTTTTCTTTAAGTCTGTTTTTTAAAGTATCAAAGTCTTTTCTTGATAAATGAACTCCAAAATGAGGGACTGATACATTTCCCATGTCTACGTCATGTCTCTCGCTATCTAATTTATGTTCACTCGCATGCAATGTTAATTCATTTCCCCAAAAATCAACATCTGCCCATTCTTGAGCAGAGTTATCTAATCTACAACCAAGTGTTTCACTGTAAAATTTTTTTGCGGTTTCTAAATCGCCACAAGGGATTGCTAAATGAAAGCAGTTTGTATTTTTATACATAATTTCTCCTTTAAATACTTTATTTATACACTATATATAAATAAACCCTTTTATCAAGCTGGCAAGTATTTATGAATGACTTTTTACAATCAATAATAGATAGAGATCCTGCGGCAAAATCTAAAGTAAGTTTAATTTTAACTTATCCAGGGGTTAAAGCTATTTTTTTTCACAAAATCGCTAATTTTTTTGCAATTGCTAAGTTTGATTTAGTAGCAAGAATCATTTCTCAATTTTCAAGATTCTTAACAGGAATAGAGATTCATCCTAAAGCGAAGATTGGAAAAAATCTATTTATTGATCATGGAATGGGAGTGGTTATAGGTGAGACCTCAGAAATTGGAAATAATGTTACCATTTATCAAAATGTCACTTTAGGAGGAATAGCTCCAAGTATTAATTCAAATGAGCAGCGTGATATCAAAAGACATCCAACTTTAGAAGATAATGTTGTTGTCGGATCTGGAGCACAAATTTTGGGACCAATAATAATTGGAAAAAATTCTCTGATTGGTTCAAATGCAGTTGTTACCAAGAATGTATCAGAGAAATCAATAATGGTAGGAATACCTGCTACAAAAGTCGGAGATGCTTCCAAAGGATTTCAGCCCTATGCTGTTACTGATAAAGATAAAGATTAATGAAACATATTAAAAATAATTTTATTGAGTCAGTGGGTAATACTCCACTGATTAAATTAAAAGCAGCTTCAGAAATTACAGGATGTAATATTTACGGTAAAGCTGAATATCTAAATCCAGGTGGTTCTGTTAAAGATAGGGCTGCACTTGCTCTAATTAAAGATGCACAAGAAAAAAAATTGATTTCAAAGGGTGGGATAATTGTAGAGGGAACTGCAGGTAACACAGGTATTGGTTTATGTTTGTTAGGAAATTCTTTAGGATATAAAACAATAATTGTGATGAATGACAATCAAACACAAGAAAAAAAAGATACTTTGAAAAATATTGGTGCGGATTTAAGATTGGTCCCACCCAAACCTTACAAAGATGATGGAAATTATGTTAAAGTTGCAGGTCGTCTTGCAGAAGAATTAAAAAGCTCAAATAATAACGGTGTGGTCTGGGCAAATCAATTTGATAATACTGCGAATGCAAAAGGCCATTATGAAACAACAGGTCCAGAGATTTGGGAACAAACAGGAGGTAAGGTTGACGGATTTGTGTGTGCATCAGGAACTGGTGGAACAATTGGTGGTGTGAGCAAATTTTTAAAAGAAAAAAATAAAAATATTAAAATCTATTTATCTGATCCAACAGGCTCTGCACTTTATAATTATGTTACAAATGGTGAGTTAAAAGCCGAGGGTGGATCCATTACTGAAGGTATTGGTTCAAGTAGAATAACAAAAAATTTTGCAGAAGCAAAAATTGATAGTGCTTATTCGATTAGTGATGAAGAATCTTTGCCAATACTTTATGATCTAATCCAAAATGAGGGATTGAGTTTAGGAACTAGTTGTGGAGTAAATATTGCAGGTGCAATTAGATTAGGTAAAGAGCTAGGCCCAGGGAAGACAATTGTAACAATTCTTTGTGATCGATCAGATAAATACAACTCTAAGATGTTTAATAAGTCTTTTTTAAAGGAAAAAAACCTCCCAATTCCTAGCTGGTTATAATAACGCATACCAGGCATGTAACAAAACAGTTACAATTTTTTAAAAACTTTTCTTAACGTTGACAGATTATGAAAAAAATTATTATAGTTTTATCATTTCTCATTTTTACATCTGCTAATGCAGGGATGAATGACAAAGATAAATCAAAAGCATGGGATTGTGTTGGTATTTATATGGCTAACTACTTTCTTCCTTCAGGTGAAAAATTTGAGTATGGGATGAAAGAAAAATCAATTTCAACAGTGAAAGTTTTAAAAACCTATGCTCTTGAGATAGGTATTCCAGAAAAAGATTGGGATGCTGGAGTAAACAAAGCAGTTGATAAACATTACGGCTCAAAATACGACAAAGCTAAAACTGACAAATGTCATAAGTTTGTTGAAGCTTTAGTTCCTAATGGAGCTGAAAAAGTAAAAAAAGTAGTTCAAACTTTATATTAATAAAAAGGAGTAAAAATGGAAAAAGAAATGTTGGTAGTTGCTAAATTAAAAGAGGGCACGTTTGAAAAATTTATGGGTTTTATGCAATCACCTGAGGGTTTAGCGGAAAGAGCAAAAGTTGCAGTAGTAGAAAAAACAATAGGAACAGTAACACCAGATAAAAGTACTGTTATGTTTAAGATTTTTTGTACTGACGAAGCAGCTCTATATAAATTTATAGATGGAACTGAAGTATCAAAACCTATTATGTCTGCAGTATTAGATAGTTACTCAGTTTATCACTTAAATAAAGCAAAATAATTGAAAGGAAAAATATGAAAAAAATAATAATTACTTTATGTTTGATTTTATTTTCAAGTTCTGCAAACGCAGGTTCTTGTCCAATGTTAGCTGCAAAGTTTGATAAAATGATAGAGTCTGCAACAGATGACAAAATAATAGAAGAAGCTAAAGAACTCAGAGATAAAGGTGTAAAGGCTCATGATGGAGGTGATCATCCTAGATCTGTGATATTATTAAACAAAGCTTTAAAACTTCTCAAAGCTGAAAAGTAATTAGATAAATTTTAACTCATTAAATAAAGGAAAAAAATGAAGAACTATATGGTAACACACACTTTTAAATCTAAAGAAATGAAGGCTAAATTTAGTGAAACAGTAGCTTCAATGAAAATGGAAGATATTGTTAAATCAATGACAAGTGATAAAGCAGCATGCCAAATGACTTGGAACACCCCGGGTGATACAATGCAAATGTTTTGCTGGTGGAAAGCTAACAGTGAAGCGGATATCAATAATCAATTAGGTCAAATGAATGATTTCTTTGAGCCTCATAAATTTACTGAGTGTACTGATCAAGTGATGGACTATAACGCTTAAGAGAAAGATTTATGAGAGCAATCTTTATATTAATTTGATAAAGTGAAAATTATGAGCAAAGGATATTTGATAGCACATCTTAAAGAACACGATAAAGAAGGTATGGAAAAGTTTAAACAAATGTCCGGACCAACTATTGGAGAGCACGGTGGAAAAGTTCTTGTTCGTGAACCCAGTCCTGACGTAAGAGAAGGTGAAAATTTAGGTACTGTTGTATTAATTGAATTTGAAAGCATTCATACTGCTCGTAAATTCTATGAGTCAGAAAAATATCAAGCAGCTAAAGCGGTTAGAGAATTAGCGGCCAAAGCTCATCTTGTTTTAGTTGAGGGGAATTAAAACACAGCTAATTAAAAAAGGAGACAAAATGTTAGAAAAATTTAATGGGATATTTTATTTAATAATTTACTTAGTTCATTTTATAGGTGTTGGTGTTTATGCATTTCAAACTATTTTTGGTACTAAAAGCTTTATGGAAAGATTTGGTATCGATCCTAGCGGAGCAATAATGATAAGAATGGCAGGGGCGTTTATGCTTGCTGTTTTTTTAATGTCAATCTATGTAGGTTTTATTAGACCTGGAGGTTTAGAAAATACATGGGGATTCTTAAATTTAGTTTTTATAAATAATTTATGTATTTTTTTATGTAATTTTTATTCTATTAAACTAGATAAAACGGGTGTGAATGAAAAAACTACAAACGAGGGGGTTATTGCACCACTGGTTTTTACTATAATGAGTGCCATACTTATTTACGGTTTGACTGATAAAATTTACACTTAATGTCTGGATTTGCTATATTCAACATAGAAGTAAAAAAACCTGAAGAATATAAAGAGTACGTAAAAAAAGTGAAACCGATTGCTGAAAAATTTGGTGGAGAATATATTGTGAGAGGTGGTGAAACCACAATAGTTGAGGGTAATTGGACTTATCCCAGAACAGTTGTAATCAAATTTCCCAGTTATGAAAAAGCATTAGAATGGTACAATTCTGAAGAATATAAACCAGTAAAACAAATACGTTTAAATAACTCAGTTGCTAACGGAATAATAATAAAAGGAGCATAAATATAAAAATCAATGAAAAAAATATTTTACATTATCATTTTTTTTTCTTTAATTAGCGCATCATCTGCAAATGAAAGGTTTATACCTCTTGAATTATTTACTGGTGGAGAAATTAGAAATGATACAGAAATAAAATTTACTAGCGCAGATACAACTTTTGGTGAAAAAAGAAGAAAGAAAATTGTTGGCCCAATAGATTGGAGAGCTCCTGGCTCTAAGGAAATCATTAAAGTCTATAAGAGAACACTTAAAAATAGAGAAGGCAGGGTTAGAAAAACACAATTATTTACAGTTACTAATGATGGTCAGTGTATGGGAAGAGTGTACGACCAAAGAAGATCTGGAACTAAATACATAAAAAATGGATGTAAGTTTCCTTTAGGTTTTTGGAAAAAAGGTGAAACTAGAACTTTCTCAGTTACGGATCGTGGACCTAGAACTGTAGAGCTAAAAATACTAAAGTTAGGTAAAAAACCTACAAGTTGTGTGAAATTTAATTGGAAACTATTTGATGATGCTACTGGAAAAAAATTAGGGGATAATGACTACAAGTTTTGCAAAAAAAAATCTATGGTAAGTCTTCTAATAAGAAAAATTAAATAGATAAATTAATGTTTCCAAAAAAATATTCAAATCTTTTATTCATACTGCTTATGGGATTTAGTATGAGCTTAATAATGACTTTAATTATTACTTATATAAACACTGGTATGGATGGTGGTTATTTAAACAGATTCATTAAAGCATGGGTAGTTGGACTTCCAATAGCTATAGCAGCCGCTTTTGTGGTAGGTCCAGCAACTAAAAAGTTTGTAGATAAAATTACTAAATAAGATTAACTTGATGCATGACTAATTTAACTGGTTATATTTTTTTGCTTTTAGCAATTATTCTAGGGATTACTTCAAATGGATTTTTAAAATCTACGAATGGTTTTACAAATTTACCTCAAACAATTTTTTGTATCATATCAATAGTTGCTTGTATTTTTTGTTTATCTAAAGCAATGAATATAATTCCTGTTGGTTTTACATATGCAACATATGGTGGATTAACTATTACTGCTGTTAGTTTGTTTGGTGTATTGAAGTATAATCAAATCCCTAATATTTATGGGATAATTGGAATAACTTTAATAATTATTGGTGTTATTCTTTTAAACACTCTTGGAAAGACTACTTAGCAACTGGTTTTAATATTTTTAAAATTTTTTTGTGAATAGATTTATTAGTCGTTACCAAAATATTGCCAGCTTTTACAGCACTTTCATTTTTCCAATTAGATAAAATTCCTCCTGCAGCCTCAATTATTGGAATTAGTGGATGAATGTCCCATATCTTATTTCCACATTGTATTACAACATCAATTTTTCCTTCAGCTAAATGTGCATAACTAAGAGCATCCGCACAAGGAAATTGCATCAGTTTTAAAATTTTAGGAATTTTTTTTTGTTGATTTAATGTAATACCGTCGTAAAAACCAGCAGAGAGTTTAATATTTTGAAAAGATACTTTATTGTTAACAGTAATTTTTCTTCTTTTATTTTTTTCAACAACATAGGATGATTTATTTGATGAATTTAAATAGTATTTTTTAAGTAATGGAAAATTTGCAAGACCTAAAACTGGATAATTTTTATAATTAAGTGAAATTAAATTACTCCATGTTGGATTCCCAATTACAAATGATCTGGTTCCATCTATTGGATCAATAACCCAAGTGAAATCACTTTTTGTTTTTTTTTGTCCAAACTCCTCACCTTTTATTTGATGATTCGGAAATTTTTTGTGAATTTCTTTTCTTATAAATTTTTCAAAAGCTTTATCGGCACTTGTTACAGGATCATAACCCTTCCCTTTTTTTTTATTAAAAACACTAAACTTTTTATTTAGTTTAAGAAAATAAAAGCGAGTAAGTTTTTTGGCCAAATCATTAAGAAATTTGGAGTAAATTTTATATTTATTTGAATTTAAAATTGACACTAAAAGTTAATACTATTTAATTACTATTGATTAAAGCTTAATTTTAAATAATCATCTTATTAAAATGAAAATTAAATTAAATGATAACAAAGTCTTTTTTGATGATAATGGGATAAAAAAAGAAATTCATCCTTTTTGGCTTAGAGAACGAATAAATAGTGAGGATTATGTAGATAAGAGTACTCAACAGAGGCTTTTTGATCCTACCAAAATTCAAAAAAAAATAAAGATTGAGAGTATAAATCTGATTGATGGCTTTCTAGAAGTAAAATTTAATGATGGAGCTTTTGCAAAATTGTCAACACAAGATATTATTAAAGAATTTAAGAACAATAATTTTGTAAAATTTATTAAAAAAGAAAAGTGGGACTCTTCTTTTAAAAATGAAAATACTATCAAGTATGAGGATAATTTCTTTGAAAAAAAAGAAATGTACCATGCATTAATAAATTTTTATAAATATGGTTTTATTATTTTTAAAAATGTACCTACAAAAAATAATTTCTTAGTTAATTTCGCAAATTCCATAGGAAGCGTTAGACGAACAAATTTTGGTGAATTTTTCAATGTTAGATCAAAACCAAACCCTAACGATTTAGCTTACACTTCGTTACCGTTAGCTCCACATACTGATAATCCATATAGAAATCCTGTTCCTTGTATTCAAATTTTACATTGTATTGAAAATGAGGTTTCAGGAGGTTTTTCAACTTTAGTTGACGGCTTTACTGTAACAGAGAGACTTAAAAAAGATTTTCCTGAATATTATAAAATTTTAAGTGAAACTAAAGTAAGATTTCAATTCGTTGACAAAACTGTTGTTTTAGAGGATTGGGCTGAAATGATAAAATTAGATGAGAAAGGGGAATTTAAACAAGTAAGATTTAGCCCAAGATTGGATTTTGTCCCTTTAATGGACTCCGAAAAACTAGAAACATATTATGCTGCAAGAAAAAAAATTTCTGAATATTATAATTCAGGCAAATTCAGAATCGAATTTAAATTATTACCAGGTGACTTATTAATGATGGATAATTACAGACTTCTTCATGGAAGAACTACTTTTGACACCAACGAGGGAAAACGTTTTTTGCAAGGTTGTTACATTGATTATGATAGCACTGAAGGAAAACTAAAACATCTTAAAAGAAAATTTAATCTTTAATTAATATTTCTTATTTGCTCCTCTGCATCTTTGATTGATTTTTGATAATCTAGAGCCATCTGGTCTGCACAAATAATTTGTATATCCTTAATCCCAAAAAAATTTAAAATAAACTTTAACCAAGGTGTGAGAAAATCTTCATTACTATTCAGTTTGGTTCCACCCGAAGTAATTACTAAGTAGGCTTTTTTATTTTTTAATAAGCCCTCTCTTCTTCCATCAGATCTAAATTTAAAAGTTTCCCCAACTCTTGCTGCAAGATCTGACCAAGCTTTTAGTGTAGCAGGCGGTCCATAGTTGTAAATTGGAGCTGAAATAATTATGATATCACTCTCTTTAAGTTCTTTAACTAATTTATCTGATAGTTCAAACATTTTTTTATGATGCTCTGTTTGATCTTTTTTATCAATCTTCATTCCTGACTCTGTTAACCCCGATACAAAAACCATCTCGTCATCTAAATCTCGATAAATAATTTCATCCTCTGGTTTTTTAATTTTTTCTAATAACTTTTTTGCTAATGCTCTAGATGTTGATCCCTCTTTTCTTGCGCTAGAGTCTATTTGATAAATTTTCATAATCATCCAACATTTTGTAAAAAAGGGAAAATATTTTGCAAATAAAATCCCAAAGCTTGTAATTGATTAGTTAATATTAAAATACCAGTAATTAAAAGAATTATTCCTCCAACTTTAGACACTAAACTGATATTCTTTTTGAAGTTTTTTGAAAATATTAAAAATTTTTGTATTAGGTATCCAGATAAAATAAAAGGAATTGCTAAACCTAAAGAATAAGAAAACAATAAAAAAATACCTTTATTTAAACTTTCTTCAGTGGCAGCGAGGACTAAAATTGAACCTAGTATTGGGCCAATACAAGGCGTCCAACCAAAAGCAAACGCCATTCCAATCAAAACTGGACTAAAAAAATTCGTATTTGAATTTGTATGAATTCTTTTTTCATAATTAAGAAATTTAATATTTATTAAACCAATAATATGAAGTGAAAAAATAATTATAATTAATCCCGCACCTATTCTTAATTCATATGAATTTTGCAGTAAAACTTGCCCTAAAAAAGTAGAGGCTGCTCCAAAAATTATAAAAACAATTGAAAAGCCAACCGTGAAAAAGATTATTGGTAAAAGATTTACACTTTTATTTTCACGCAATTCGTTTAATGAACTTCCAGATATATATGAAATGTATCCGGGTATTAAAGGTAATACGCATGGAGATAAAAAACTTATAAGACCAGCTCCAAATGCTACGGTTAATTCTATCATTAATTTTTAGGTCTATCCTTTTAGGCCCAGATGAGTGTACTTTACATTAAGATAATCCTTAATTGCCATTGAACCACCCTCTCTTCCGTATCCACTTTGCTTAATTCCGCCAAATGGCGCCTCGGCTATAGCAACGAGTGGAGTGTTAACAGCTACTGTTCCTGTTTCCATCAGCTCAGAAGCTTTATAAGCTTTATCCATTGAATTGGTACAAATATAACTTGAAAGACCTAATTCATGATTGTTAGCTCTTTCAATTACTTCATCGAATGTTTTAAAAGATAACATTGGAACTAATGGCCCAAAAGGCTCAATTTTCATTATTGTAAAATCATCTTTAACATTATCAAATATGGTTGGCTCATAATAAAAACCTTTATTAAAACCTTGTGGTCTTTTTCCACCTAAAAGAACTTTTGCACCTTCTTTTTTTGTGGTTTCTACCAACTCTTCAACCTCGTTTAATCTTTTTTTTGTTGTAAGAGGACCTAACTGAACTGATGGATCCATTCCATCACCAATCTTTAATTTTTTTGTTTTTTCTACAAATAATTTTACAAATTCATCTTTTTTACTTTCTTGAATATAGAATCTATTAGGAGATATGCAAACTTGGCCGTTGTTTCTAAATTTAGCAGCTATTGCCATGTCAGTAGCTTTTTTAATATCAGCATCATCAAAAACTATAAATGGAGAATGACCACTCAACTCCATCGTCACTCTTTGAACTTTATCAGCTGCTTGTTTTAAAATTAATTTTCCAACTCTTGAAGACCCTGTTATAGAAATCTTTTTGACTATATCTGAAGAAATTAATTGTTGAGCTATACTTGGGGGGTCACCAGATAAAAGATTAACAACACCTGCTGGTACACCGGATTCCCTACAGATATCTACCATTTCCATTACAACACCCGGAGTAATAACATCTGGTTTTATAATAACGGAGCACCCTGCTGCTAAAGCTGTAGAAATTTTTCTTGCAGACAAAACTGCTGGAAAATTCCAAGGCGATAATGCGGCTACGACACCTATTGGTTGATAATAAACATGAACTCTAGTATCCTCAAATCTACTTTCTACAGTCTGACCATAAATTCTTTTAGTTTCTTCTGCATTCCATTCAAAAATATCAGCAGCTCCATTTACCTCACCTTTTGCTTCTGCAAAAGGTTTGCCAACTTCTAATGTCATCCATTTGGCTAGGATATCTTGTTTCTCTCTCATTTTGTCTGCAATTTTTCTAATAATGTTTGATCTTTTCCAAGGGGGTGTTTTTTTCCAAATCTCTAATCCCTTTTCAGCAGATTTTAATGCTCTATCAATATCTTGTGTTGTAGCTTTAGACGCATGTCCAATTATTTCCTCATTAGCAGGATTAATTACTTCATATGTTGATTTGTCGGATGATTGACACCATTTTCCATCTATGAATTGGCCAAATTTTTCGTACATAATTTTAATCTAACATTACTATAGGTTGTGTCTACTATGTAATTTTTACACATTAAATAATTTTCTTAAGATGGTATGCTAGTAATAAAAAAAGGAGATAGTATGAAGGCTTACATAATGGGTAATTATACAGAAAAAGCTTTTCAAGGATTTTTAAAAGATCCATCAAGTGATAGAAAAGCTGTAGTAGATCAACTTACTAAGGCTATGGGTGGAACTATGCATAGTATGGACATAGTTAGAGGTTCATATGATTTCATAGTTGTTGCTGAAATGCCTAGTTTCGATGACTTTGCCGCAATAAAGTTGGTAGTTGAGTCATCTGGTGCTGTAAAAAATTTAACTATGCTAGAAGCTATAGATTTTACAAAAGCGACAACAAAAGCAAGTAAAATAGGTTATAAAGCCCCTGGTCAATAATTCTTGGTATAACTTCCAGTAGCGACTGGAAGTTATATTATTATTTTTTAAGTTTCGACGAAAATTTCAGATTCTCACTATTAAATTTTGAGTAATGTTTTTTGATATAATCATCCATTATTTCAACTTTTTCATCTTCAAATTCTGAAACTTTTCTATCATTCAGATCAACATATAAAGCGAGTACCTCAATAGTTGATGCAAGAAATTTTTTTTCCTTATGTATCATTTCCATTTTATATTGAAGCCTTTTTTTATCATGATCAAAAAAAACTAAATTTATGTCAACTTCATCATCAACTTTAAGTTCTTGATTATAAGTAATATTAGACTCAACAATCATAGTACTTTTACCTGTTGTTTTTGCTGAATGTTCTCCCATTTTAAAAATGCTATTTAAAGTATCTGCACCAAATTTATCAAAAATCAAAAGATAATAAGATACGTTCATATGATCATTATAATCAATCCAATCTTTAATAATTTTTTGAGAACTTAAGTAAACAGACATTTATTAAAAAAAATTAATTTTTCTTATTGTCGTTATCTACCACTAAACAAATTTCAGATTTCGTTAAAAATCTTTTTCCTGTGCCATTATCCAAAGAAAACATTCCACCAATACCTTTAACTGCATCAATGGTTAAATCAGTATGTTTCCATTTTTCATACTGATCATCATTCATATAAAAAGGAACACCTCCAATTTCTCCTAGTTTTACATCACTATTACCAACCATATATTCGTTTCTAGGATAACACATAGGAGCACTCCCATCACAACAACCACCAGACTGATGAAATAAGAGTTCTTCACCATGTTGAGCTTTAAGCTCTTCAATTAATTTAAGCGCTGAGTCTGTTGCTTTTACTTTCATAAAAAATATGGCCCGTGATTCCTCACGGGCCATTATATATAAGTTGTCTTTTAAAAGAAGCCTAATTTTTTCTCACTGTAAGACACGTGAAGATTCTTCACTTGTCTGTAATGATTAAGCATCATTTTATGAGTTTCTCTTCCAATACCAGATTGTTTATAACCACCAAATGCAGCATGTGCAGGATAAGCATGGTAACAGTTAGTCCAAACTCTACCAGCTTGTATTTCTCTACCCATTCTGTAGGCAATGTTTCCATTTCTAGTCCAAACACCAGCACCTAAACCATAAAGTGTGTCATTAGCAATTTTTAATGCTTCTGCCTCATCTTTAAATTTAGTCACTGATACAACTGGTCCAAAAATTTCCTCTTGGAAGATACGCATTGAGTTCTTACCCTCAAAAATAGTTGGTTCAATGTAGTTTCCTTTTTCTAAACCACTATTGATTTTTGCAACATTTCCACCACATAAAACTTTGGCACCTTCTTTCTTACCCAAATCTAGATAAGATTTGATTTTTTCCATTTGTTCTAATGATGCTTGTGCTCCAATCATTGTTTCCATTTTCAAAGGATTGTCTTGCTTAACAGCTTTTGTTCTAGCAATAGCTTTTTCCATAAATTTATCATAGATAGACTCTTGAACTAGTACTCTACTTGGGCAAGTACAAACTTCACCTTGGTTTAACGTGAACATTGCAAAACCTTCTAGACATTTATCAAAGAAATCATCATCTTTTGCCATGACGTCCTCAAAGAAAATGTTTGGAGATTTTCCACCTAGCTCTAACGTGATCGGTATTAAGTTTTGTGATGCATATTGCATTATTAAACGACCAGTTGTTGTTTCACCTGTAAAAGCAATCTTTTTGATTCTTTTTGATGATGCTAATGGTTTACCAGCTTCTAAACCAAAACCACTTACCACGTTAACTACTCCTGGAGGTAACAAATCTCCAATTAGTTCCATAAGTAACATGATTGATGCTGGTGTTTGCTCAGCTGGTTTTAGCACTACACAATTACCTGCTGCTAAAGCTGGAGCAAGTTTCCACGTTGCCATTAATAATGGAAAATTCCACGGTATAATTTGTCCAACTACACCTAGTGGCTCTGGAATGTGATAAGAATATTCACTATTACTTATCTCAGCAACTGAACCTTCCTCTGCTCTAATTACCCCAGCAAAATATCTCCAATGATCTATTACTAATGGTAAATCAGCAGCCATACATTCTCTTATTGGCTTTCCATTATCTAAACATTCAGCAGTTGCTAATACATTAAGATTTTTCTCAATGACATCTGCAATTTTAAGAAGAATGTTTGATCTTTCCGTAATTGAGGTTTTGCCCCATGTTGGGAAAGCAGCATGAGCTGCATCTAATGCAGCATCTACGTCTTTTTCATTTGATCGTGCAACTGAACAGATTACTTCATTTGAAATCGGCGATGTATTATCAAAATACTTTCCAGATTTTGGTTCTACAAACTTACCATTTATGTAGTTCCCGTACTTTGCTTTAAACGGGAATTTTACTTTCAAATGAGAAGTATCCAATACAGATGACACTTTCATTGCTTCTGCACTCATTTTTTTTACTCCTCTTGTTTTATTTATGTTTGTTAGCTTATTATTTTTTCTAGATATTTTAGAACGCTTCTTAGTCGCAGACTTTTTTGTCACAACTTTTTTTTTCGTTTTTATTTTTTTTCTAGAAATTTTGACCGACTTTAATTTTCTCTTAGCGGTCTTTTTCTTGGTTGCTATTTTTTTCCTTTTAATAGCCATTTCTTATTAAACTAAAAAAATATGATTGTTTCCATTTGAAATAAACTTATTTTTCTACTATTGATTGAAATAATACTATATCTTGTGCTTATAAAAAAACTCATTAATAATTTTAGCTTTCAAAACTTAGAAAATTAAGATGGAAAATATTTCAGTTGTAATTGTGACCTTCCACACTCCAAAAGACATTATTCTAAATTGCCTTAAGTCTATCAATAGAAATATAAAAATTATAATTGTAGAAAATTCAGAAAACTTTGAAAATAAAGATTTAATATTATCACAATTTGAGAATGTAAAAATTTTGTGTTCTGGTAAAAATTTAGGATACGGATCAGGAAACAACTTGGGTTTAAGTGAAGTCAAAACAGACTACGCACTAGTTTTAAACCCTGACACAATTTGTGATGAAAAATTATTTGATAATATTTCTAAAACTATAATTGAAGCTAATGATTTTTCAGTAATTGGTTGCCAGTATTTAGATGAAGATAAGTTTATGCCTGCAGGTTTTTTTGATGATAAAAAAAATAAAGAGTTTATAAAAAAATTTAAGGAAAATAACATAGATGATCTTACAAAAGTCGAATGGGTAACAGGTCAATCTATGTTAATTAATTTAAAAAAATTTAAAAATACTAAAATATTTGACGAAAATTTTTTTTTATATTTTGAAGAATTTGATTTATGTAAGTCTTTAATTCTCAAAGGAGAAAATATTTACACTTCAAAAAAACTTAAAATTAAACATTTAGGATTTAAAAGTTCATTTGAAGAGAGCTCAATTTATAAAACTAGCATCAATCGTTTGAAAGAGTGGCATTGGATGTGGTCAACATTTTATTTTTACAAAAAAAATTATAGCTACTTTCATGCGTTAAAAAAAGTAATAGGAAAGTTTTTTAAGGCACTATTAAAAATTTTTTTTTATTCCATAATGTTTAATAAAAAAGAAAAGGAAAAATACAAATATAGATTTTTAGGTATTTACAGTGCAATTTTAGGACACCCATCTAGCTTTAGAGATAATTTGGATTAGCAGTTATCTAGCTTTTTTTACAAAATAAATTCCAATTACGACTGCAATTAGTGAAATAAATACTTTAAATGTAATCAATTCTTTTAAAAAAATATAACTTAATATAGTGCCAAATATAGGGATTAAATAAGAAACTTGAGATTGAAAAATTAAGCCATTTTTAATTAATATTCTAAATCTCAATAACCATGCGATACCTGTAGAAACTAATCCTAGATATATCACTGAAATAGTTGAGTCAATTCTTGGTTTCAAATTCCACGGTTGCTCTATAAAACCTACTAAGGGAATCAAAATGATAGTTGCCCATATTAAAATAGAGCCAGTCACATTTTCATTTTTTTTTTTACTTATTTTTAAGGTTAAAACCCCTCCTACAACATAACAAGTAGAGCCAAGTAAAATAAGTAAAGCTGAATTAAAATTATTTTCATCAATTAATAAATTATCTGAAAATAAGTAAACTATTCCAGAAAAACCAATTAAAATTCCTATAGTTTTTAAAAAATTGAATTTTTCATTTTTTGTATAAAAATGTCCGAGAATAGTTGAACTTAATGGAGTTGTTGACATTAAAATAGCTGCTAAATTACTTTGAACAGATTTAACCCCATAAGCAATTAAAAAAAAAGGTGCAACTAGATTGATAAATCCGATCGTCGCGAACCAATACCAATCTTTTGAAAAAGCCTCTATTTTAATTTTTTTATAATAACAAAGTAATAAAACAGGTATTGCTCCAAAAAAAACTCTAAGAAAAGCAATTGTAATTGGACCAAATGAATAAGTTGCAATTTTAATATTAAAAAATGCTGAAGCCCAAATTAAAGCTAAAATTGTAAGCAAAAAGTAGTCAAGTAAATTTGGTTGCTTCATTCAGTTAAATCTTTTGTTTGTCCATTTGTAATTTTTTGTAAATTTATAAAGTTGATTTTAAAAACACAATTTGGATGGCCTGCAGCAGCATAAAGTTCGTTGAATCTTTCCAAGGATATATCTACAAATGTATCTATCTTATTTAAATGTCCAACTGGTGAAACACCTCCTATTGTATAACCTGTAACCTTTTTAACTTCTTCAGCTGTAGCCATACACACGTTTTTTAAATTCAAAGTTTTTTTAATTTTGTTAAGTGAAACTTTTTTATCTCCAGCAACTAAAAATAGTGAATATGTGTTATCTGTTTTAAAAAGTAAGCTTTTAACTATTGCCCCTACCTCACAACCCAAAGATGAAGCTGCTTCTATGGCAGTTCTTGCAGAGTTTTTTAGATAAATTACGTTTATTTCTGAATTAAATTTTTTGAGTGATTTCTCGGCTCTTTTTACTGGTTCTTTATCAGATAAAATCATTATTCAACTTTAAATTGTTATTTATTATTTATATTTAATATACAGTTATGAAAAAAATGCATAGGTGTTATTAAGTAAAAGAGCAATATTTATCAACATATATTTGGTACCACATGCATCTGAATTATATAGGAGTATAAATGAGTGCTAGTAATGTATTAAAAACCCTTAAAGATAAAAATATCGAGTATGTGGATCTAAGATTTACTGATCCAAGAGGTAAACTTCAACACGTCACTATGGATGCAAAGATGGTAGACGATGATATGTTGAAGGAAGGTATTTTCTTTGATGGATCATCAATTGCAGGTTGGAAGGCTATCAATGAGTCAGATATGATACTTAAACCAGATACCAATAGAGCAATTGTAGATCCTTTTACATCTCATAATACTCTAAATTTATTTTGTGATGTTTTAGACGCTATTAAAAAAACTCCCTATGAGAGGGATCCAAGAGGAACTGCAAAAAAAGCTGAGGCTTATTTAAAAGACTCTGGCATTGGTGATAAGGCATTTTTTGGTCCTGAAGCAGAATTTTTTGTTTTCGACGATGTAAGATTCAAAAATGATATGAATGAGACTGGATTTAAAATTGATAGTAAAGAAGGTCCTTACAATACTGGAAAAGAATATGAAAATGGTAACATGGGTCATAGGCCGGGAATTAAAGGAGGTTATTTTCCTGTTCCACCAGTTGATAGTGAGCAAGATATGAGAAGTGAGTACCTTAAGGCTATGAAAGACATGGGAATTAAAGTAGAAAAACATCACCACGAAGTTGCTCCAAGCCAACACGAACTAGGTATGTACTTTGGAACTCTTGTTGATCAAGCAGATAACTTACAACTTTATAAATATGCAGTTCATATGGTGTCTCATTCTTTTGGCAAAACTGCTACTTTTATGCCGAAACCTGTTAAAGGTGATAATGGTTCAGGTATGCACGTTCATCAATCGATTTGGAAAGGTGATACTGCATTATTTTCTGGTGATAAATATGCAGGACTATCCGATACGGCATTGCACTATATAGGTGGTATTTTAAAACATGCGAAAGCAATTAATGCTTTTTCAAATGCTACGACAAATAGTTATAAAAGATTAATCCCAGGATTTGAGGCTCCAGTTTTATTAGCTTATTCAGCAAGAAATAGATCAGCTTCATGTAGAATTCCTATCACTTTAAGTAAAAAAGCAGCTAGATGTGAGATTAGATTTGGTGATGCCGCTGGCAATCCATATTTAACTTTCTCAGCAATGTTAATGGCTGGTTTAGATGGAATTAAGAATAAAATTGATCCAGGTAAATCATTCGATAAAGACCTTTATGCTTTATCTGAGGACGAAGTTAAAAAAATTCCAACTGTTTGTGGTTCTTTAAGGGAAGCAATGGAAAGTCTCGACAAAGACAGAGATTTTTTAAAACAAGGTAATGTATTTACTGATGACCAAATAGATGCTTATATTGCCTTGAAGTTTGAGGAAATACACAATTTTGAGCACACACCTCATCCGATAGAGTTTGAGATGTATTACAGTTGCTAATTTTTATTGTTTAGTTTTAGCAATTTTATTTTTGCCAGAACCCTTTTTAACAATGTAATTAAGTGTTCCATTTGCTCCAGTATCAACAGACTTTATAAAAGATCTTAGAAAAGTTTTTCTTTTCTCTTTTCTGTCTTCACTGTTTTGCAAATTTTTAATTTCAAAAACGTTCATTAATAGATATTAGCTATCTATGCGTTTATTGCAAGTCTGATATGTTCAAAATGGGATTATACTTTGAAAGACTCCCCACAGCCACAACGCTCGGTTTCATTGGGATTATTGAATACAAATGATGACGAAAAATCCTCTTTTTTATAATCCATTTCAGTTCCCAAAAGATACATAACTGCAGCGGAATCAATGTAAACTTTTACTCCTTTCTCCTCGATTAATTCATCATTTGGATTTACCTCTTTTGAATATTCCATTACGTATGACATGCCTGCACAACCTCCCGATTTAACAGAAACTCTAACACCAATCGCATTTTTCTCAGCATTGGACATTATTTCTTTAATTCTTAGAGCTGCATTGTCACTTAACTTAATAATAGGGTTCATTATAAGTTTAACTCCAATTTTGCTGCATCTGACATCATATCTTTATTCCAAGGAGGATCCCAGACTAATTCAAGATTTACATCTTCTATTCCCTCTACTTGCATAGCACCCTCTTTTACTTCTTTAGGTAAACTTTCTGCGACTGGACAATTTGGTGTAGTTAATGTCATCTTAATTTCAGCCTTACTGCCATTTACTTTTATATCATAAATTAAACCAAGTTCATATATGTTCACTGGTAATTCGGGATCATAAATTTTTTTAATTTCATCAATTATTTTATTTTTAATGTCCATAATCAATTTTCTGTGGTTATTTCTTTACCATCATTTTCTATTGCAGATACTAAAGTATGCCATGATAAAGTAGCACATTTAACTCTCATTGGATATTGTTTCACTCCTGATAAGCTCATTAATTTTGTTTTATCGTCTTCTTTTAAAATATTATTTCTAAGTTCAGGATTTTCTTTAATCATTCCTAAAAAATCTTCAATTATTTCTTTAGCCTCATTATCACTTCTCCCTTTAATTAAATCTGTCATGATAGAAGCTGATGCCATCGATATTGCACATCCGCTTCCTTCAAAAGAAATATCTTCTACTTTTCTTTGGTCATTAAGTTTGAGATATACATGTACATGATCTCCACATAACGGATTATTGCCTTTTGCGTCTTTGTTATAATTTTCTGTTTTTCCTAAATTTTTAGGATTCTTTCCGTGCTCTAAAATTATTTCTTGATATAATTCTTTTAAGTTCATTACAAATCAAAAATCTTTTTACAATTGTTAATACCTTCGTTTAACTTATCTAAGTCATCCTTAGTGTTATAAACTCCTAATGATGCCCGTGCGCTGGCAGGGATACCAAGTTTATCATGAAGTATTTGACAACAATGATGACCTGCTCTTATAGCAACACCCGTCTCATCAAGAATGGTAGCGATATCGTGTGGATGAACTCCTTCTACAGTAAAAGATAATACTCCTCCTCGATTTTTAGGATTTCCAATTAGTTTAACAGAATTATTCTTTTTTAAAACTTCTTGGCCGTATTCTATCAATTCTTTTTCATGATTAATTATGTTTTCAATTCCAATGCTTTCTAAAAATTTTATTGATTGATCAAAAGCTATGACTTGTGCAGTAGCCATTGTTCCAGCTTCATACTTGTTTGGAAGTTCACCGTAAGAAATTCTATCTTTTTTAACCTCATTTATCATTCCTCCACCCCCTTGATATGGCGGAAGTTGCTCTAGCCATTTCTTTTTTCCGTACAGAACTCCAAGACCTGTTGGACCGTACATTTTATGGCATGATATTGCATAAAAATCACAATCTAAGTCCTGCATATCTAATTTTAAATGTGGTCCACCCTGACATCCATCTACTACAACAACAATACCTTTTGAATGTGCTAGTTGAGTGATCTCTTTAATTGGCAAAACTGCGCCAGTAACATTCGATAAATGAGTTATAGCTATTACTTTAGTTTTATCTGTAATTTCTTTTTCTATATTTTCAATCGGGATATCTCCATCTTCATTTATCTCTGCAAACTTTATTTTAATATTTTTAGATTTTCTCAAGAAATGCCAAGGTACATAATTCGAATGGTGCTCTAGTTCTGTGATTAAAATTTCGTCATTTGGCTCCAAGATTGCTTGACCTAAAGTATTAGCAACTAAATTTAAAGCCTCTGTAGCACCTTTAGTAAATACAATTTCATTTTTATCTTTTGCATTTATATATTTTTGGACTGAAGATCTTGTATTTTCATATAAATTTGTAGCTGCAACAGCTAAATAATGAATACTTCTACCAACATTTGAAAATTGTTTAGAGTAAAAATCATTTATTCTGTCTAAAACCACCTTAGGTTTTTGAGATGAGTTAGCACTATCCAGATAAACTAAATCATTATTTTGAATTTTCTCATCAAAAATTGGGAATTCTTTTTTAATGTTATTTATATTCATTCTTTCAATCCAATAATATTCTTTATTAAGTCTTTTATTTCTAAGTCTGTTATCTTTTCAATAACGTCTAATAAGAATCCATTTATTAAAAGTTCTTTTGATTGTTGATAATTTAAACCACGAGACATTAAATAAAAAATTGAATTTTCATCTAAACTTCCGGATGCTGATCCGTGAGAGCATTTTACATCATCAGCATAAATTTCTAATTCTGGTTTTGCATTAAACTCTGATGTTTCATCTAGTAGTATTGCTTTACTTAATTGATACCCATCGGTTTTTTGAGCTTTTGAATTTACAAAAATTCTTCCTTGATATGCTGATTTTGAATTTTTTCCAAGAACACTTTTAATAAGCTGATAGCTTTTTGTGTTCTCCACCAAATGATTAATTGTAGTTCTAATTTCGTGCTGTAGATTTTCCTTCAATGAAAAAATACCATTGATAAAAGCAGACGAATATTCGCCGTTTAAATTACAATTAATCTCATTTTTAAAATAATCTGAACCAGCTGATAATATAAATGTTTCTGAAACACTATTATTACCCTGTTCAATATTGTTAAAAGAATATTTTAAATTATCATTTTTAAACTTATCAATTTTATAGTTTTTAAGGATCGAGTCTTTTCTTAAATTAAAATTATAAAAAATATTAATAAAGTTTTTTTCTGTATTATTGGCAAAATAATCAATAAGCTTTAAAGAACTATTTTCACCTAATTCAAAATCTAGTCTCAAATTGATATTTGTTGACTTTATTTTATCATTTGTCGTGTGATAAATTATTAGAGGTCTTTTTAAAGAATAATTCTTTTTAATTATTATTCTAAAAACCTTATGACTTAATGCACTATTTAAATCAATTAATGAATTATTATAATCAAATGATACATTCTCTTTAGTTTCATTATTTATTTCAATTTTATTTTGATCCTCATATTTAAAGTCAATTTTTTCTATTCTTCCATTAATAAAAATAATTTTATTATGATCTAAACCTTTAACGAAAACAGATGAGTCAATTTTGTTGGTTTGTGAATAATCATTAAAAAAACTCAAATCATTTATACTTTTTTTGATGATCTGACTAATGTCCAAAAACTTCCAATCTTCTTGTTTTCTATTTGGAAAACCACTTTCAATAAACTTATTTAAAAAATCTTTTTTTATTTGAATTTCTTTCTCAGAAATTTTTGAGACTTTTACTATTTTATCAAAATCTGATTGTAATTGTTCGTTCATTTAATTAAAACTTTCATAGCCTTTTTTTTCTAATTCAACTGCTAACTCTGGACCACCAGATTTGATTATCTTTCCATTCATTAAAACATGAACAAAATCTGGTTTAATGTAATCTAATAATCTTTGATAATGAGTTATTATTAAAAAAGAATTATTTTTATTTCGTAAAGTATTAACCCCGTCTGCAACTACTTTTAGCGCATCTATATCTAGTCCTGAATCCGTCTCATCTAAAATTGACAATTTTGGTGCTAACATTGACATTTGTAAAATTTCATTTTTCTTTTTTTCTCCACCTGAAAAACCAACATTCAATTGTCTATTTAATTTTTCTTCATCAAATTTTAATTGTTTAGCTTTTTCTTTGACAAGTTTTAAAAATTCAATTGCATCTAACTCTTTTTCACCTCTTGCTTTTCTAATTGCATTTAAAGATGTTTTTAAAAATATATTTGTGTTTACGCCCGGAATTTCTAATGGATATTGAAAAGCTAAAAATATTCCTCTATGTGCCCTTTCCTCGGTCTCAAGATCAAATAGATTTTTATTTTCAAATAAAATTTCGCCTGAAACCGCGTAACCTTTTTTACCTGATAAAATATTGGATAATGTGCTTTTTCCTGAACCATTTGGACCCATAATAGCATGCACCTCACCCGGGTTTATATTCAAAGAAAATCCTTTTAATATTGACTTATTTTCAACATCGGCATTTAAATTATTTATTTTAAGCATTAACCAACACTCCCTTCTAAGCTGATGCCTACAAGTTTCTGAGCTTCAACAGCAAATTCCATTGGCAACTGTTGTAATACCTCTTTACAAAAACCATTAACAATTAACCCTACTGCTTCCTCAGGGTTTAGACCACGTTGTTGACAATAATGTAATTGTTCTTCACTAATTTTTGATGTCGTAGCTTCGTGAGCAATATTAGAGTCAAAATTTTTATTTTTAATATAAGGTACTGTATGCGCACCACACTTATTTCCCATCAATAATGAATCACATTGTGTATAATTACTAGAATTTTTAGCTTTTGAATTGATATCTACTAAACCTCTGTAGGTCATGTCAGAAAATCCAGCACTTATACCTTTTGAAATAATCTTACTTTTAGTATTTTTTCCTAAGTGAATCATCTTTGTACCAGTATCTGCTTTTTGATGATTGTTAGTGATAGCTATAGAATAAAATTCACCAATTGAATTATCACCTTTTAATATACAACTTGGATATTTCCAAGTTATAGCTGATCCTGTTTCAACTTGTGTCCAAGAAATTTTAGAATTTTTTCCCTTACATAATCCTCTTTTGGTTACAAAATTATAAATTCCTCCTTTACCATTTTCATCACCTGGATACCAATTTTGCACAGTTGAGTATTTAATTTCTGCATCATCTAAAGCAATTAATTCGACATTCGCAGCATGTAACTGATTTTCATCTCTCATTGGAGCAGTACATCCCTCAAGATAACTTACATAACTTCCTTTATCAGCAATAATTAATGTCCTTTCAAATTGCCCAGTCTCTGATGCATTAATTCTAAAATAAGTAGAGAGTTCCATTGGACATTTAACACCTTCAGGAATATAGACAAATGAACCGTCTGTAAAAACTGCAGAGTTTAGTGTGGCAAAGAAATGATCAGTAACTGGTATTACTGTACCTAAATATTTTTTCACAAGATCTGGATGTTTTTGAATTGCCTCAGACATTGAACAAAAAATTATTCCATGTTTAGTCAATTCATCTTTAAAAGTAGTTGCCACTGAAACAGAATCAAACACTGCATCTACAGCAATTCCATTTAATCTTGCTTGTTCTTGTAATGGAATTCCAAGTTTTTTGTAAGTCTCTAAAAGTTTAGGATCAAGCTCATCTAAACTTTTTGGTTTATCCTTCATACTTTTTGGTGCAGAATAGTAGTATAAGTCTTGATAATCGATTTTGGGATACTTTGGCTTTTGCCAATTTGGTTCTTTCAAAAGTTTTAATCTCTCATAAGCTTTTAATCTAAAGTCTAACATCCATTGAGGTTCTCTTTTAATATTAGAAATAAACTTAATAACATCTTCGTTTAAGCCCTTCGGGGCTTTTATATTTTCAATATCAGTAGTAAAACCGTACTTATAATCTTTTAATTTTTCTATATCTTTTTCTCTGGTATCCATTTTTTAAATTCTTCTTTCAGCATTTTCCTTTACAAGATCTTCTAAACTTTTTTTCTCAAAAAAATCATTAATATGGTTTTCAAGCTCATCCCATAAATTATGAGTTAAACATTTCGTAGATCTGCCATTACAACCTTTTTTAGACTCTTTTTTGCACTGAACAGTTTTTACATTTTCATCAACCGCATCAAAAATATTTGTTAATTTAATTTCTTTAGCTTTTTTATTCAAAACATATCCACCTTGATTTCCTCTAATACTTTGAACAATTTCTTTTTTTTTCAATTTAGAAAAAATTTGCTCTAAGTAATCCAAGGAAATGCCCTGTCTTAAAGAAATGTCTCGCAAAGATACTGGGTTTAAGTTGTCAAATCTTGCTAGATCAACTAAAGCCATTACTGCATATCTGCTTTTAGATGTTAGTTTCATAAAAACCTTTATTTATTGGGATATATATAAACCCGACTAAAATAGTCAAGTATCTAGGAAAAAAAAACACTAACATTTTGTCACGTACATGTGTTAAACGTATTTTTTTTTGAGAATAATTATCAATATCAATTATGGATAATAAAATTTTAGAAATATTCATTCCCGGTCCCGCTGGAAGACTTGAAGCTAAATATTTTAAAAGTAAAAAACCTACTTCACCAATTGCATTAGTATTACAACCTCATCCCCAGTATGGTGGTACAATGAATAACAAAGTTGTAGTCGAAACTTTCAATACTTTTATAGAAAATGATTTTTCAGTTTGTAGAGTAAATTTTAGAGGAGTAGGTAAAAGCGATGGAGAATTTGATAATGGTCAAGGTGAACTTGCCGATGCTGCTGCAGCTCTTGACTGGTTAGAAAGAGAAAATTTTGATAACTCTCAATGCTGGGTTTCGGGTTTTTCATTTGGGTCTTTAATTGCAATGCAACTATTAATGCGAAGACCTGAAATAAATAGATTTATTGCAATTTCTCCCCAGCCAAATGTTTATGACTTTTCATTTTTATCACCCTGTCCAACCTCTGGATTGATGATTTACGGAAAGAAAGATGAACTTGTTCCAATAGAAAACTTAAAAGATCTTGATAAGAGACTTAGTGCTCAAAAAGGAATAAAGGTTGAATTTCAATCTATATCTGATGCAAATCATTTTTTTTCAAAAAATGAGGACGAATTAACTAAAAATTTAGATAAGTATATAAAAAAAGAAATTGCTATTTATTAAAAGTTTTTAGTTATTATTCCACCTGAACAGGGTTTTTTACATCCAGTTGTCCCAGGAAACGTAATTGGTAAATTTAAAAAAGATCTTATAGCAATATAAGCAAAGGCTTGGGACTCCACGTAATCCCCATCAACATCATAATCGTCAATTAATTGAATAGAAAAATTTTTTACAATTTCTTTCTCTATACTCTCAATTAAAAATTTATTTTTCCTACCACCTCCACAAATTAAAATTTTCCATTTTTTTTCTTTATCCTCTGATAAAAAATTTAAAAGATTTGTTACTATCACTTTTCCAGTATAATCTGTTAATGTTGCTGCACCATCTTCTAAATTTAGTCCTCTTACAAATCCTAAGCTAAAATCTTTCCTATCAAAAGATAGTCTTTTTTTGACAAAACTATTTTCAAAATTATCAATAGCCTGATTTAATATAAGCTTATCTACTTTTCCTGCTTTTGCTATATCACCATTTTTATCAAACTTTTTTTTAGTATTTTTTCTAATCCACTCATCTATTAAACAATTTCCCGGTCCCAAATCCCTACTTTTAAGGCTATTACTCTCTAAACTTCTTATAGCTGATACATTTGATATACCTCCAATATTTAGAATACATACCGGAAATTTTATGTTTTTTTGTTTAACAATTTGATTATGAAAAATAGGAGTTAAAGGAGCTCCCTCCCCACCATTTTGAATATCATTTTTTCTAAAATCATTAATTATAACTTTTTCAGTCAATTGAGACAATAATTTCGCATCACCGATCTGTTTAGAAATCTTTTCTGAGGAATTATGATAAATAGTCTGACCATGAAATCCAATTAAATCAATTTTTTCATTTGTAGAACTTATAATTGCAGAAACCACTTTTGAATGAAATAAAGTTATTTCTCTCTCAAGCTCATTTATTTCAGTATTATATTTTTTTAAATCTTCAAACTTAGTAATTTTGTCCTTTAAAATATGAACTTTCTCGTAAGTATTTTGATCAAATTTAAAGTACTGATCAAAAATTACGCTATATTTATTTAGCCCATCCGAGCTTATTAAAGATGCATCCACTCCATCTCCAGATGTACCACTCATTAAACCCAATGATGTGAATATTTTTCCCATTCTTATTTTTTTTTAAAAAAATTTGTATATTGTGTAACTATAAACTTATGAATAAATTTTTGAAAGAATTTAAAGATAGAGGTTTATTCTATCAATGTACTAATGAAGATGAATTATCAAATTTTTTAGATACAAAAAAAATTAGAGGATATATAGGTTTTGACTGCACAGCTGAAAGTCTGCATGTTGGTAGTTTGATGCAGATAATGTGTTTACGATTACTTCAAAAACATGGACACAGACCAATAGTTTTATTAGGAGGTGGTACTACAAGAATAGGAGACCCGTCTGGTAAAGATAAAACTAGGAGTATTCTTAACGAGAAAGAGATTGAAAAGAATATAAAAAATATTGAAAAAATATTAAAAAAATTTTTGAATGTTAAGGATCCAAAGACTAAACCTATTTTTGTAAATAACTACTCATGGCTGAAAAATCTTAACTATATTAATTTTTTAAGAGAAATAGGAAAACATTTTACAATAAATAAAATGCTAAGTTTTGATAGTGTAAAAACTAGATTAGAAAGAGAACAATCACTTAGCTATATGGAATTTAATTATATGATTTTACAAGCTTACGACTTTTTAGAACTTAATAAAAAACAAAATTGTATTCTTCAAATTGGTGGCTCAGATCAGTGGGGTAATATTGTGAACGGTGTAGAATTGATAAAAAGATATTCTAATAAACAAGTTTTCGGTCTTACAACTCCTTTAATTACTCTAGCATCAGGAACGAAAATGGGAAAGACAGAGTCAGGCGCAATTTGGCTAGATAAAAAATTTTTATCTACTTACGATTATTGGCAATTTTGGAGAAATACTGATGATCGAGATGTAATAAAATTTTTAAAAATTTTCACAGATTTAGAGATAGATGAAATAATTTCAAGAGAAAATGATAATATTAATGATTTAAAAATTTTGTTAGCTAACAAAGCAACTACAATGATACATGGAACCAAAGCTGCAAAAGATGCTGAACAGGCTGCTAAAGAAGCCTTCTCTGGAAATTTTCTTGGCTCTACCTTACCCTCATTAAAAATTTCTAATAAAGATCTTATCAAATCTTTAACCATTATTGATCTTGTAATTTTATCTAAATTAGAAAATTCAAAAAGTGAAGTAAGGAGATTAATTAAAGGAAATGCGATTAAACTAAATAACAATGTTATATCTAATGAAAACTTTAGGATTAAAAAAGATTTATTCGTGGATAAATATTTAAAACTTTCTATTGGAAAAAAGAGGCACCTCAAAGTAGAAATAGATTAATTTTTTTTAATTTTTTCTAAAGTTCTAGTAATAAATCTTGGAGTTAAAGTTTTTACTGGATTTACTGTTGTTTCAAGATTTTTTGGAGGTCCTTTTATTTTAAAACTCACCCCAAAAACACCCTCTCCTGTTTTAGCGCCAATTAGAATGTTTCCAAGCACTGGTATAGAGCCAATGAACTTATTTATTGTTGTTGCAGGCACTAAAGTTCCTCTTAAGCTAATTAATTTTTTCTTTTCAATATATCCTTCCATTAAAATAGAAATTGCTGGACCAATTGCATAAATTTCCTCTATCTTTATTAAATCTTTATGATCTTTAAAGTTCATCTCAAATTCGTCAAACCGGATTCCTTCTCCTGACATAATATCTGCTATACCTTGAAGAGATGCTAAAGTTAAAATTTTAGTCAAAGCAGGCATCTCTTTTAATTTAAAATCATAAATTTTTAAGGTTGATCTAGTTTCTTCACCATTACTTGTGCTGTAGAAATCAAGTACACCTTGCTCAAAACCTTTAATAAATTTATATCTTCTTATTATTGGGTCAGCTCGATCTAAAAATAGGGTTGTTATTCTGTTATTTCCCTTTTTATTTATGGTTAATTTAAGTTTTTTATTACTTGTAAAAAGGCCCTCTAATTTTCCATTATTGATTTTTTTGTTTTTAAATGTCAAATTCCCAACAAAATTTTTAAGAATGTTGTCTTTGTCTAATCTAACTTTATCAATATTAATATTAAACTTATTATTTATATTAATTGGACTTGACTTATTTTGATCACTTTCAAATAAATTTCCAATTAAATTATCAGCATTAAAATAAGAACCGGATAGAAAATATTC
>CACIZB010000002.1 GCA_902591025.1 uncultured Pelagibacteraceae bacterium | reverse complement strand
CATAATTTCACTCTCATTTGCAAAAACTATATCCAATTTATTCTTAACTAACTCTAAAAAATGAGGTTTATGTCTATCAACGCAAAATTTATCAGATAAAGACATTGCAGTTTTTTTAGAATTTTCGATGCATATATCAAAAGCACCTTTTGGATCTCCTTCATCCCAAAGATATCCCTCTAAAAAAATTAGTTCACTTTCTTTAATAGCTTTTAGATCTATATCAGTTTTATTAATTTTACCGGCTGTGCCAAGATAGGTATACATAGTCCTTTCAGAGTCAGGTGTTATTAGGATCAAACAAGTTCCTGTTGGCAATTCCTCATGCTTTTTTTTATAATAATATTTTACATTTTCCTTCTTTAAACCCTCCTCATACTTTACTCCTAATTCATCATCAGATATTTTTCCAATAAAACCCACATCATTTTTGAGTTGTGATAAACCAACGATCGAATTTGCGACAGATCCTCCAGAAACTGTTTTTTTTATCTCAAGACCGGATAACATTTTTTCAAATTCTCCCTTATCAAAAGCCAATTTCATCGTTCCTTTAGTTAAGTCATTTGCGTTTAAAAAATTGTCATTCACATTACAAATCACATCAACTATAGCATTGCCAACACCGATAATTTTCATCTTAAGCTTTTTTGGTTATTAAAGGTTTTTTTCTGTTAGGATAGCAAGTGGTACATATTTTACAAGATATTCCATAGCAATCCCTAGCTTTACAATATTCTCTTCCATAATAGATAATTTGAAGATGAAGCTTGTTCCAATGTTTCTTAGGGAACAATCTTTTTAAATCCTTTTCGGTTTGAATTACATTTTTACCATTAGTTAACCCCCATCTTTGAGCCAACCTATGAATGTGAGTATCTATAGGAAATGCAGGAAAGCCGAACCCTTGAGACATTACCACACTTGCAGTTTTATGACCTACTCCGGGGAGACTCTCTAACTCATCAAATGTTTTTGGTACTTGATGATTATATTTTTCAATTAAAATTTTTGATAAGTTATAAATACTTTTCGCTTTGATCCTAAAAATCCCAATTTTTTTAATTAATTTTTCAATTTTTTTTCTCCCTAATTTGACAAAATGTTTTGGTTTGTAATATTTGGGGTAGATATTTTTTGTAACATTATTAACATTTACATCTGTGCATTGAGCAGAAAGTAAAACCGATATAAGTAAAGTAAAAACGTTTCTACTCTTAAGGGGAACAGTTATTTTTGGGTAAGTTTGATTTAATATTCTATAAACTATCTTGGCTCTTTGGATTTCATTCATTATTAGAAATTCAAAAGATCTCTCATTGAATAAAGCCCTGACTTTTTTTTCATCAACCATTTCGCAGCAATCAATGCACCTTCTGAGTAAAGTGCTCTATCAAATGCCTCATGATTTAAAGTAATAATTTCTTTGCCACTAGAGAATTTGACCTCATGCTCTCCAATTACCTCTCCGGTTCGAATAGAATTAAAGTTTATTTTTTTACTAAAGGGAAAACTTTTTTTATTAAGATATTTTTTTCCAACTAAACTGTAGAAATTTTTATTTTTTCCTTTTGCAATCCCTTTTCCCAACATCAAAGCAGTGCCTGAGGGATAATCTTTTTTGTGCTTATGGTGAACTTCGTAAATTCGACTTAAAAAGTTTTTTCCAAGTGATTTAGAGCTAATTTCAGCCAAATACATAAGAAGGTTTATGCCAAGGCTCATGTTACCTGCTTTTAAAATTGGAATTTTCTTAGAATATTTTTTAATAAGCTCTTCCTCTTTTTTAGAAAAACCTGTTGTACCAATAACTACCCTTTTTTTTAATTTTGATGCAATTTTTAAAACTTGAAAAGTGCACTTAGGAATTGTGAAATCGATAATTACATTTGTTTTTTTAAATGCTACTTCTGTATTTGAACAAATCTTTATTCCACCAATCTTATAATTAATCTTTTTCACCTCAGTAAGAGAAACTAATTTGAATTTACTATCTTTTTTTGAAGATTTAATAATTTGTTGGCCCATCCGACCCAAACATCCAGTAACAGCTAAATTTATTTTTTTCATTTATAGATTAAATACGTAACTACCATAAGAAAAAGCACAATTATAGACCAAATGAATAGATTTTTTAAAAATAATTTTAATTTAGAGTTTGTTTCTAAAAATGCGGGAATGACAAGAATAAGAACAGCTATTAAAAAAATAACCGACATTAACTGGTCAATAGACATTCTAGCTATTCCAAAAACTTTTAACTTTTTGAAAAAATTTTCTTATACTTGGATTTGATTTTTCATTTTCTATTTTTCTAAATCTTTCTAATAATTCTTTCTGTTCTTTATTTAAAAATACTGGCACTTCAGTTTTTACTTGAACATATAGATCTCCAAAATCTCCTCTTCTCATGAAAGGCATTCCTTTACCCTTTAATCTAAACTGTTTTCCATCTTGAGTTCCGTCAGGTATTTTAATCTTAGCTTTTTTTCCATCAATAGTTGGGATTTCAACAGTAGTTCCCAATGCTGCATCAGCAATTGATATTGGAAATTCAAAAAAAAGATTTACGTCAGATCTTTTAAAAAGTTCATGTGATTTTACATTTATAAATAAATATAAGTCCCCTGTGGCACCACCTCTTGTTCCAGCTTCTCCTTTTCCTGCAAGTCTTATTCTTGTACCATCATCTACACCCTTTGGAATAGTAACTGAAATTTTTTTTGATACTTGTTTATTTCCTTGGCCACTACAATCGTTACATGGATTGGTTATTTCCTCACCGTTTCCTGCACATTGTGGACATGTTTGTTGCACAGTAAAAAACCCTTGGTTAGAACGTACTCTTCCACTTCCACCGCAATAAGTACATCTATCTGGGCTTGTTCCAGGTTTTGAGCCATTTCCTTTACAAGTATTACATTTTTCTGAAGTTGAGAATTGTATATTTTGTTTTTTACCTGAATATGCTTCCTCCAAAGAAATAGTTAAATCATATCTTAAGTCTGAACCCCTGTTACTTGAATTTCTTCGTCCAGAGCTTCTTCTCCCACCACCAAAGTCTCCAAAAAAATCTTCAAAAATATCAGAAAAATCTGCTCCACTAAAACCTCCAAATCCTCCGAAACCACCTTGGCCACCACCTCCATTTTCAAAAGCAGCGTGTCCAAAGTTATCATAATTTTCTTTTTTTGATTTATCCGAGAGAACACCATAGGCTTCACTGGCTTCCTTGAATTTATCTTCAGCAGATTTATTACCTGGATTTTTATCTGGATGATATTTGACTGCTAATTTTCTATAAGCTGATTTAAGTTCTTCTGGAGTAGCACTTTTATTAACACCCAAGACGTCGTAATAATCTCGTTTAGCCATGCATATAACCTGGACAAATAATAGATGTCAGTTAAGCGCTTTTTTCCTTATTTTCGTCTTTTACTTCTTCAAAATCAGCATCAACAACATTATCGTCTTTTTTTCCCTTTTCATCATTTCCATCATCTTTATCAGATTTTGGCTTTGTATTTTGTTGTGATTTATAAATGGCTTCACCCAATTTCATTGAGGCTTGTACCAATGTTTCAGTTTTTTTCTTGATATCTTCTATATTATCAGTTTTTAAAGCTTCTTTTAATGCACTAGATCCATCTTCTATAGACTTTTTATCTGCATCAGATATCTTTGAACCATGTTCTTTAAGGTTTTTTTCTGTTGAGTGTATAAGAGTATCCGCTTGATTTCTCACATCAACAGTTTCTCTTTTCTTTTTATCAGCTTCTTTGTTTGCTTCAGCATCTTTTACCATTTTCTCTATTTCTTCTTCACTTAAGCCCCCAGATGCTTGAATCTGGATTTTTTGCTCTTTACCGGTGCCTTTATCTTTTGCCGAAACATTTACGATTCCATTAGCATCTATATCGAATGTTACTTCGACTTGAGGAACTCCTCTAGGAGCTGGAGCTATACCGACTAACTCAAAATTACCAAGCAATTTGTTATCAGTTGCCATTTCTCTTTCACCTTGAAGTACTCTTATTGAGACCGCTGGTTGATTGTCTTCAGCTGTAGAAAACACCTGACTTTTTTTTGTTGGTATCGTTGTATTTTTTTCAATTAATTTTGTTGATACACCTCCCAGTGTTTCAATTCCTAGAGATAATGGTGTTACATCTAATAGTAAAACATCCTTAACATCACCTTGCAATACTCCCGCTTGAATAGCTGCGCCCATAGCCACAACCTCATCAGGATTAACACTTTTGTTTGGTTCTTTTCCAAAGAAGTTTTTTACTTCATTTATAACTTTAGGCATTCTAGTCATACCCCCAACCATCACAACTTCATTTATATCACTTGCTGATATACCTGCATCTTTTAAAGCAGTTTTACATGGTGGTATTGTTCTCGCGATAAGCTCTTCTACTAAAGCTTCAAGTTTAGCTCTAGTCATTTTTAAATTGATATGTTTAGGACCAGTTTTATCTGCTGTTATAAATGGTAAATTTATGTCTGTTTGTTCAGCAGCAGATAATTCGATTTTTGCTTTTTCAGCTGCTTCTTTTAATCTTTGTAATGCTAATTTATCTGATTTAAGATCAATACCACTATCTTTTTTAAATTCTGCAATTAAATATTCTACTACTGCATTATCAAAATCTTCACCACCTAAGAATGTATCACCATTAGTAGATTTAACCTCAAAAACTCCATCTCCTAATTCTAGAATTGAAACATCAAAAGTTCCTCCACCTAAATCATATACAGCAATCTTTTTATTTTGTTTTTTATCTAAACCATAAGCTAAGGAAGCAGCAGTCGGCTCATTTATAATTCTTAAAACTTCTAGCCCTGCAATTTTTCCTGCATCTTTGGTTGCTTGTCTTTGAGCATCATTAAAATATGCGGGCACAGTAATTACAGCTTTTGTTACAGCTTGACCTAAATATTTTTCTGCTGTCTCTTTCATTTTTTGTAATATGAAAGCTGAAATTTGAGAAGGTGAATATTTTTCACCTTTTGCTTCAATCCATGCATCACCTTTTTCCGAATTAACAATTTTAAATGGTGCTGCCTCTATATCTTTTTTTACAGTTGGATCTTCGAAATTTCTTCCGATTAGTCTCTTAACTGCAAAAATAGTATTTTCAGGGTTTGTTACTGCTTGTCTTTTTGCTGGTTGTCCTATTAGCTTTTCATTTTCTTCAGTAAAAGCAACAACAGAGGGTGTTGTTCTTGCGCCCTCAGCATTTTCTAAAACTTTTGCTTGTGTACCCTCCATTATAGCTACACATGAATTTGTGGTTCCCAAATCAATTCCAATTATTTTGCTCATTATATTTACTCTCCGTTCTCATATAGTGTTTAATTCTAAATCTACAAGTTGGCTCATATATTATTTGTCTTTTAAGTTTTCATTGTTTTCAGGGGTTTTTTGGTCGTTATTTTCATTTTTTTTCGAAACACCAACCAATGACGGTCTTAATAACCTATCTTTAATTGTAAAACCTTTTTGAATTTCTTGAATAATAGTGCCAGGATCTTTTTGATTATCTTCAATTTCCATCATAGCTTGATGAAGATTTGGATCTAACTTTTTATTTAGGCACTCAATGGGTTTAATATTATTTTTTGCAAATATTGATAGCAAATCCTCATTAATTATCTTTAAATGTTCCAGCATTTTTTTTAAAGCCTCAGAGTCTTTTAAACTATCATCACTTTGAAGTATTTGTTTTGATCTTTCTAAATTATCTATCAGATTTAAAGCTTCTTTTGCAAAGGCAAACCCGCCATATTCAAAAGCTTCCTCTTTTTCTTTTTCAAACCTTCTTCTCTGATTTTCCATTTCTGCCAAAACTCTCGCAACTTTATCCTCAAGTTCTAAAATTTTTTGTTCTGGGTTAATTTCTTCTTCATCATGGTTCTCTTTAGTTTTTTCTGATTGAGGATCACCAACAGAACTATCTTCTTTTTTTAAGATATTTTCTTCTTTGCTTTGGTTTTCTTCTTTTTCCATAAATGGTTATATGGTAAGAAAAATATAAATTTCCAGATGCCAAATAAAAAAATTAAAAGATTGATTTTAGGAACTAATAATAGTGGAAAATTGAGAGAAATTAGGGATTTATTGCCTAAAAATGTTAAAATTCACTCGACTTCAGAATTTAAACTTAAAAGTCCAAGAGAGAATGGAAAAACATTTATAGAAAATTCTTTAATCAAATCCAGATATTTTTCAAAAAAAACAAACTTGATTTGTCTTGCTGATGACTCTGGTTTAGAAATTGACCTTTTGAAAAAAAAACCTGGAATTTTTTCAGCTAGATGGGCAGGTAAAAGTTTAAATTTTAATAAAGCAATTAAGAAAGTTTATAAAGAGTTAAAAAAAAAGGATGAAAATTGGGAAACAAAAAAAATTAAAGCACGTTTTATTTGTGCACTATCAATTTGTTATTTGAATAAAAAGATTGCATGCGTGGTTGGAAAAGTTGAAGGAAATATTTCACCAAAACCTAGAGGCACTAATGGTTTTGGTTATGATCCAATTTTTATACCTTTGAATAAAAAACTGACTTTTGGAGAAATGAAATTAAAAACAAAATATAAAATTGATCATAGGTATAAAGCTTACAAAAAAATTAAAAAATTTTTTTGATCTTGCCGTTTTCAACTTTATAAAAACTTAATCTATGATTAATTTTGTTATTTTGAATATCGAAAATACCTATTTTTCCTTTAAAAGAACTTTTTTTTCTAAACATTTTACTTAAATCAGCTAATTCATTGTCAATCGAGAGATAATATATAAGACCTACAAGATCATAGCTCAATAAAGACAGATGATTTGGATATTGGTTGAACTTCTTAAAAAATTTTTGTTTAAAGTCCTCCAAGTTCTTATTATTTATTGATGGATAATAAATTGGCTGAATGTTTTTGTCTTCCAAAATACTTTTGTCGAACCACTGATTGAAAGTAATTATACTTTTCTGTTTAGGTGATACATCCGTGTATAAAAGAGATGTAATAACACTTTTTAAACTTTCATTAAAATCAGAAATTATAACTGAGTCGAAATTGACTCTACCGATCGTATATTTTTTTTCTAATTTTTTTAATTGTTTCTCTTTATCTACAAGTTCTGAATTTTCTACTCTTTTTACTTCATCAGCTAAATTTTGTTTTCTTATTTTATAATTAGTAATTTTTTCAATTTGCGCTGTAAGTTTGGTTGGTTCTTTATCATATATATAATGTTTTGAAATTTTTATCTTTGATTCCTTGATACTTTTTCTTACTTCTGTCTCAAAGTCAAACTGAGGAGTCAAAAAAATTGTTTTTTTAAAACCATTTGATTCTAGAAATTTTTTAATAGCATTTAATTGGGAGGTGGCGTTTACTCCACTACTAACGACGTTGTTTGGGAGATTTTCAGTTTTATTTGTTAAAGATAAAAAAGTCATACCTTCAACATTGTTTAAAGATTTTAAATTTTTATAAAAAATTGGACCAATAACAATTTTAATACCCATCTCTTTAAGCTGAAGTGCGGACTGAAGTGTTTTATTAGGATTTGAGTTAGTATCTTTTGGGTAAATTTCAATTTTGTTGCTTCTAATATCATTGAGAGCCATTCTTGTTGACTTAATTATTAGTTGACCCAAATCTTTATTATCACCTGTGATTGGTACCAATAAACCTATTTTAATTTTTTCCTCATCCGCATTACCGAGTTCAAGAAAGGAAAAAATACTTAGATGAAGTATAAAGATTATTTTAAAAATTTTATTCATTTAAAATATACTATATTATTAATTTGTAATTATGTTTGAAAATTCTACATCCATAAAAAAAGGTCTATATATCGTGTCAACACCAATAGGTAATTTAGGGGATATAACTTTAAGAGCAATAGAAATACTTAAAAAATCTGATTTTATTTTGTGTGAAGACACACGCACTTCAAAGAGCCTTTTAAAGAAATACCAAATAAATTCAAAATTAATTTCTAATCATAAGTTTAATGAAAAAAAAAACTTGGTAAAAATTCTTAATTTTTTAAAATCTGGATTCATTATTTCTTTAATATCAGATGCAGGAACTCCATGTCTTTCAGATCCTGGGTCAATATTAATTAACGAATGTCTTAAAAATGATATCAATGTAATTCCTTTACCAGGAGCTTCAGCTATAACATCAGCGATTTCAGTAAGTGGATTTTCTGAAAAATTTTTTTTCTACGGTTTTTTTCCAGAAAAATTGAAAACTATTGATGAAGATTTAAGATTATTATCTAATCTAGATAGTTCTTTAGTTTTTTTTATTTCAGCAAAAAAATTTAATAAAATTATTCCCTTAATTAAAAATTTTTTTTTGGATAGAAAAATTTTAATTTGTAGAGAAATGAGTAAATTTTATGAGGAATTTATTAGATGTTCAGTAGATAAACTAAAAGTCTTTGACCAACAACTAAAGGGTGAATTAACAATAGTAATTTCTGAAAAAAAAGGAAGAAAAAAGTCTTCCCAAGAACTGAGTGAATCAGATAAAAGAATTATTGAAAATATGATAAGCAAATTTAGTATTAAAGAAATCACAAATCTAATTCACTCAAATAATAAAGTTTCTAAAAAAAAAATATATAATTACTGTCTCAAATTAAAAAATGAAAATTAAATTTGTTTTAATCATGCTAATTGCGATTTCACTCACTTCATGTGCTGGAGTATCTTCAAAAGGAATTTTTGGAACAGGTGTGAGTATAGCTTTTGACCCAAGATCAGTTGGCACGCAAATTGATGACTCAATAATGCAAAAAAATCTAACTACTAGAATAGTTCTTTTAGATAAAAAATATATCGTGTCAGTTAAAACTAAAGTCCTAGATGGAAGAATTTTCCTTACTGGAAAAATTGATGATTTAGAGGATAAACTTAGATTGACCAAATTAGCCTGGGAGACTGATGGTGTTCGTTCTGTTAGAAATGATATAAAGGTTAAGGAAGAATTTAATTTTCGACAATCAGCTAAAGATATTTTGATAACTTCTCAGTTAAGAACCGCTTTAATATTAAATAATGAAATAAAAGCTACCAATTACCAAATCGACACTTACAAAAAAAAAATTTTTATTTATGGTATTGCACTTACTTCTGATGAAAAAGATGAGGTAATTAAAGAAGCTCAAGAAATCTTGGATGTAAAAGATGTAATAGCAAGTATTTTGTTAGTGGAAAATTTAAGAATACAAAAAAATTAATTTTTTTTATATTTAATTACGTCAGCAGAATAAGCAGCTATTGAAGCTAGGTTGATAATATCAGATGTTGAAGATCTTAAAGGAGCAATTTCAATTGGAAGTCCAAGGCCAATTAATAGTGGACCAATAAGTTTGGCTCTACTCATTGATTTTATCATTTTGTATGAAATGGCGGCACTATGTTGACTTGGCATTATTAGAACATTAGAATTTCCAACTATTTCAGAAAATGGATATAATTCTTTATATAATTCTTCTAAAGCAACATCTGGCTGCATCTCACCGTCAAATTTAAAATCAACTTTTCTTTTTTTTAAAATTTTAACTGCATCACTTATTCTTTTTGTTCTGTCTGTTACAGGTTCACCAAAAGTTGAGTGAGATAAAAAAGCCACCTTGGGATCAAAACCAAATAGTCTTACAACTCTTGCTGCTGAAATTGCCATATCTGCCAACTGATTAGCCTCAGGATATTCAATAACAGATGTATCACATATAAAAATTGTTTTACCTCTGTTAACAATTAAATTTAAACCAAACATTATTTCACCAGGTCTTGGATCGACAACTTTAATAACTTTCTCCAATGAGGACGAATATCTTCTAGTATTCCCAGTTACCATAGCGTCTGCATCACCACAAGCAACCATACAAGCTGACCAAACCACTCTATCATTTCTAACAAGTCTATCACAATCCCATTCAAGCATACCCTGTTCTCTTTGTAGTTTTTTAAAAACGTATTGAACATATTTTTTTCTTTTTTCAGTATTTTTAGAATTGATTACTTCGATATCAAAATTTTCGTTAAAACCAATTTTTTTAATTTGCTCCTTAACTTTTTCCTCTTTTCCAACCAAGATGGGTGTCCCTAATTTTGAGTTCTTAAACGCAATAGCGGCTTTAAGCATATTCTCATCTTCTCCGTCTGCAAAAACTACTCTTTTCGGTTTTTTCTTTATATAGTTATTAATTCCTTGCATAATTGTTACAGTAGGATCCAACCTTTGTTTTAATTGCTCCTTATAAGTTTCAAAGTTATCAATTTTAATTCTAGCCACCCCAGTTTCAATTGCAGCTTTTGCTACTGCAGCTGGTATAACACTTATTAATCTTGGATCAAAAGTGGATGGAATTATATATTCTTTACCATAATGTGGCCTTTCACCGCCCATTGCAGCTACAACTTCATCTGGAACATCTTCCTTGGCTAAATTTGCAATAGCATGAGCTGCAGCAACCTTCATTTCTTCATTTATTGTTTTTGATCTAACATCTAAAGCCCCTCTAAAAATATATGGAAAACCAATTAAGTTATTAACTTGGTTTGGGTAATCAGATCTTCCAGTTGCAATTATAGCATCCGATCTTACTTCCTCTATTTCCTCTGGAGTGATTTCAGGATCTGGGTTAGCACAGGCAAATATAATTGGATTTTTTGCCATTTTTTTGACCATGTTTTTTGTTAAGGCCCCTTTAGCTGACAAACCTAAAAAAACATCAGCGTCTTTTATTGCATCATCTAAAGTTCTATCATTAGTCTCAATTGCATGGATTGACTTCCATTGATTTAAATTTTCTCGACTCCTAAAAATGACTCCTTTTCTGTCAACCATTGTAATATTTTTTTGAGGTACCCCGCTTTTTTTGAATAAATTTGTGCAAGCCATTGCAGACGCTCCTGCACCATTCACAACTATTTTAACTTTATCAATAGATTTTTTACTAATATCTAAAGCATTTAAGAGGGCGGCAGTCGTTATGATTGCAGTTCCATGTTGATCATCATGAAAAACTGGTATGTCTAGTATTTCTTTAAGCTTCTCTTCTATTATGAAGCAATCGGGCGCAGCAATATCTTCAAGATTTATTCCACCAAAACTAGGAGCAAAGTTTTTAATGCTATTAATAATTTCTGTAGGCTCCGAAGAGTCAATTTCGAGATCTATGGAGTCAATATCAGCAAACCTTTTGAATAAAACTGCTTTACCTTCCATTACAGGCTTTGAAGCTAAGGCACCAAGATTTCCCATACCTAAAATAGCTGAACCATTACTTATAACCGCAACTAAATTACCTTTGCTAGTATAATCAAAAGCTGCCTCTGGATTTTCACTTATAGCTCTTACAGGAGCTGCTACACCTGGTGAGTATGCTAATGCCAAATCTCTTTTTGTTGTCATATTTTTCGAGGAGGAAATTTCAATCTTGCCTGGTTTGACATGACTGTGAAATTCTAAAGCTTCCTTATCTGTGTAATGATCAACTTTTGTTTTTTTCATTTTTCTTAATTAGTTGTACAAATGGGGTAAAATTAAGACTAATATGATTTATGAATTTAATTAAGTCAACAGGGACTTTTGGGTTTTATACCATTATAAGTAGATTACTCGGTTATCTAAGAGATGTATTGATTGCTATATTTCTGGGTGCGAGCTTTGTTGCTGATGCATTTTTTGTCGCTTTTAGAATTCCTAATACATTTAGAAGATTATTTGCGGAAGGAACATTTAATGCAGCTTTTGTTCCAAGTTATGCATCAGAGCTTGTTAAAAAAAAATCTAAATCAAAAAAATTTGCAAACGATATATTCAATCTTTTATTTTTAAGCTTACTATTTTTAACAATTATAATTGAAATTTTTATGCCAGTTTTTGTAAGCTTAATAGCACCAGGTTTTATAGAGGATCAAAAAAAAATTAATTTAGCAATTGATTTAACAAGAATAACATTTCCATTTTTAATGTTTGTAAGTTTATCATCTTTCTTTGCAGCTATACTAAACTCTCATAATAAGTTCGCAGCAGCATCTGCTGCGCCCATAATTCTTAATATTGTTTTAATATCAATATTAATTTTCGGAAAATATCTTGGTGATCAACTGATTTATATTATGTCATTTGGAGTATCCATAGCTGGTCTTTTACAGCTAGTTTTTTTGTATATATTCGTAAAAAAATATTATGTAATTGAATTAAATTTAAAAATTAAGGTAAATAATAAAGTAAAATTTTTTTTTAAAAAACTTTTACCAAGCATCTTTTCATCAGGAGTGACTCAAATCAATATTCTTGTTGGAACTATTATTGCCTCATTTCAAGCAAATGCGGTATCTTATTTGTATTATGCTGATAGAATTTATCAGATTAATTTAGCTATTGCAGGAATTGCTATAGGTGTGGTTGTTTTACCTCAGCTTTCTAAACATATTTTGTTAAAGAAAAAAAAAAAAATTTTAGATATTCAAAATAAAGCATTAGAACTAAGTATGTTTCTAAGTTTACCAGCGTCTATAGCTTTAATTGCTGGATCAGAAGAAATAATCTCTGCCTTATTTGGATATGGTTCATTTGGTATTGATGCAGTAAAAAACTCTGCTAAGGCATTATTTTATTTTGGTATAGGACTTCCAGCTTTCGGGATGATAAAAGTTTTTTCAACATTCTTTTTTGCAAATCAAGACACGAAAACACCCTTTTATATTTCACTATTTTCTGTGTTACTAAATATTTTTATTAGTCTTTTTTATTTTAAGAGCATTGGGTTTATAATTATCCCTATTGCAACTAGTATTTCATCATGGATTAATTCAATTTTATTATTTATTTTTCTTAAAAAAAGAAATTTATTTGAGTTTAGTAAAATATTCTTAAAAAGTTTTTTGAAAATTCTGTTTGCATCTTTAATGATGGGTATTTTTTTTAAATATTTAATCTTTATTTTTGAAATAAGATTGAACTACGATTATGCCTTTAAATCTTTTTATCTACTTTTAACTGTTTTATTAGGTTTTGTTTTCTATTTTTTATTATCACTTATTATCAAAGCTTTTAATTATAAAGATCTTCAATTAAAGTATTAATCTATGGGAAAAAAAATTTTTTCAGGAGTTCAGCCTACAGGAAATCTTCATTTAGGGAATTATTTGGGTGCAATTAAGAACTTTGTTAAATTAAGTAAAGATAAAAATAACGAGTGTATTTTTTGTGTCGTAGATCTTCACGCAATAACAGTGAGCCAAGATCCTAAAGAGTTAAGAGACAATATAAGAGAGACAGTAGCAACATTCATCGCTAGTGGCATTGATCCTGAAAAAAATATTATTTTTAGTCAGTCAAAAGTAAGTGCTCATTCAGAGGCAGCCTGGATTTTAAGTTGTATAGCTAGAATGGGATGGCTGAATAGAATGACACAATTTAAGGAAAAAGCTGGAAAAGATAAAGAAAAGGCAAGTATAGGTCTTTATTCTTATCCTGTCTTAATGGCAGCAGATATATTACTTTATGATACTTCACATGTTCCAGTTGGAGATGATCAAAAACAACACTTAGAATTATCGAGGGATATTGCACAGAAATTTAATAATGATTTCAATGTAGATGACTTTTTTAAAGTCCCTGAACCACTAATCCAAAAAGAATTTTCAAGAATAATGAGTCTAAAAGATGGTTTAAAAAAAATGAGTAAATCGGAGATATCAGATCAAAGTCGAGTAAATCTAACAGATGATAAAGATCAAATTATAAACAAAATTAAAAAAGCTAAAACTGATGCCTTACCAATGCCGTCTAGTGGTGAAGAATTATCAAAAAGACCAGAAGTAAAAAATTTAATAGGTATTTATTCAAGTTTAACAGATTTAAATTTTGATGAGGTCATTAAAGAATTCTCTGGAAAAAATTTTTCTGATTTTAAAGAATCTTTATCTCAAGTCTTAGTTGATAAGATAACTCCTATATCAGTTGAGATTAAAAAATTATTACAAGATAGTAATTACTTAGATAAAATTCTTTTAGATGGATCTGAAAAAGCAGATAAAATAGCATCCCAAAAGATGAAAAAAATTCATGAAATTATTGGTTTTTGAAAAAAATTTTATTATCAAGTACCATTTTTGAAATTATTGACTATATAATATGTTATGTTTGTTCAGACTGAAAATACCCCAAATCCTAATTCACTAAAGTTTTTACCCGGTAAAATTGTTTCAAAAAATGGGTCTTTTGAGATAACCAAAAAAGATGATGTACAAAATGAGCTAATTAAAAGTCTGCTATTGGTCAAAGGAGTTGAGAGCATTTTTTTGGGTGAAGACTTTATATCAATAAACAAACAAAATGATTTTTCTTGGGATGAAATAAAACATATTGTTATATCTCTAATAAATGATTTTTACTCAAATGGCAAAAGCTGCGTTATAGAAAATAGTCCAAAGGAAGATAAAGAAAATTTTGAGGAAATAGAAAAAAAAATAATAAAAATACTTGACCAAAAAATTAGACCTGCAGTTGCTAAGGATGGTGGAGATATTAAATTTAAAGAATTTAAAAATGGCACGGTGAAAGTTCAATTACAAGGGAGCTGTTCTGGTTGTCCAAGTTCTACTATGACACTTAAACAAGGTGTTCAGAATCTTTTATGTCATTATATTCCAGAAGTTAAAGAAGTTGAGGCAATATAGGGAAAAATGATTGATGAATAAATCGTTTATCAAATTTTTAAAAGTCTTAGATCAGAGAAGTTTAAAGCCTTTTTATAAAATCTTTTTAAGCTCTTTATTAATTATTTCTTTTTTTTATCTCATGCCAATAGCAATAAATTATTCAAAAAATAAAACTTTTGTATTTGAAAATAACTCTAAGCAAATATTAGCTTACACATTAAACAATGATGGGAAGAATTTAGAGACTGATGATGGGGCTTATCTGGATGAAAATGATTTATTAAAAGATATTTTTAGTCTAAATGATTTGGAGACTGATACAGTAAGATTAAATGCCTCAACAATCAAACAGCTTTTTGAAGATACTAAATATTCTCTGAAAGATGTAAGAGAAAAAAAATTAGTCAAACCAGTCGCACTAACATTGCTTCCTGCAGAAATTAAAATGATAGAAGATACTAAACAAAGAAAAGATTTCTTTATTCAAATTGTATTACCATTAATTCTTAAGGAAAATAATAATATTAGGTTAGATAGAAAGAGACTTTTCAGTATTATTAACAAAAACAATAATACAAAATTAGAAAAAAAATGGCTTGAAAAAAAATATAAGCAATATGGAATACCATCTAAAGAATTATCAATCTTAAAAATTAGAATGGATGAAATACCTGTTTCACTTGCAATCGCCCAAGCAGCCAAAGAAACTGGTTGGGGAACATCAAGATTTGCTCAGGAGGGAAATGCATTGTTTGGACAGTGGACATGGTCAGGTGAGGGCTTGAAACCAAAAGATGCGGATAAAAGCAAAGGCCATAAAGTAATGAAATTTAATGTATTGCAAGCTTCTGTCCGAGCTTATCAACGTAACTTAAACACTCATTCCTCTTATAAGAACTTAAGAAAAGCTCGAGCAGAATTAAGAGACAAAGGATTAGCTTTAGATAGTTTACTTTTGGTAAAGTTTTTAAATCAATATGCTGAAACTGGTGAAAAATACGTGGATGTTTTACAAAAAATTATTAAACAAAATAATCTCAAAGATTTTGATGATGCTAGATTGCTCCCTTCAAGTATTAAGTTAGAAAGCTTAATTTAATTCTATTGAATTGTAAACTGTGTACCAAACCATCTCCATTTACCGTTATCATTCAATGAACAGTTAATTCTACCTCTACGAGGTAAAAATTTTTTATCAAAATTTATTTTTAAGATCTCATTTTCAAATTTTAAATTTGGTTTACTCCACTCCCCACCATCATTTGCATAACAATTTATATTTTTGATATTTTTTTGTTCTGGAAAGAATGTAACTATTATTTGTGGAGGATTATTTTTTTCTTTTATTTTTTTTTCTATAGGTTCTAATTTTTTATATTCTAAAGGTAAGTAATCTATTAATGATTTAAATCTCTTCAGATCACCATATTTTTCATTTATCGGAAATCTAGGTAATTCAAATTTATTTTTATTGACATCGATAACACCTGAGTGTTGTCCAAATGCAATTTTAAAATTTTTAGAAATGTATTTTTTCATATATTCAGAATATTCTCCAAAAGGATAAGAAAAAATTTCTGGAACATATCCAAGATTATCTTTAAAAATTTTTGTTGCAGTTTCAATATCCCTGATAAATTCAGATTCACTCATTTCAATTAAATATTCATGTGTATGAGAATGATGACCAATTGTGGCAAAATCAAATTTTTCAATTTCCTTAATCTCTCTCCAATCCATATAACCCCTTTTTCCAACTGGTTCCGTAGATATAAAGAGTATAAATGGAATTCTATTTTTCTTTAAATATGGCCATGCTTCGTCGTAGAATGATTTAAATCCATCATCTATAGTTATTAAAATTTTCTTTCTTTCTTTTGGTTTTTCAAATTCAGGAATAAGCTTCTTAGGATCATAAAAATCATAATTAAGCTCTTTTATCATTTGAAGTTGTTTTTCAAACATTTCCATCCGTACGTTAGTTGAAGGATATTTATTTTCATTAAATCTATGATACATAACAGACAATATTCCATTATCGTGAGAAAAATATTTGCTATTACTCGACTCTGAATTAGAATTGACTAAAAAAAATAACTGTAAAATGATAAAACTTATTATTGACGCAACTAAAGATAAAATTTTTTTTATGATCATTAATAATCATAATAATTATTATATTACTCATGAAAATACTAAAAAAAATTTTGAAAAAATCATGATTTTGATAAACGAGTTTTTAAACTCAAAAAATATAGAAATTAAGAATATTTCAAAGCTTTATGTTAATAAAGGCCCTGGAAGTTTTGCTGGAATAAGAAATTCGCTTTCCACCATACAGGCGATACATTTCGTCAATAACATTGATTATTATTGCTTTAGTTTTGAGGATTTTGAAGAGCCTAGCAATATTAAGTATGAGAATATACCCGATTTATGTGACAAATTTAAAATCAAAAAGAATTTGATTAATCCTATTTATATAAGTTAAAATTAGAAATGTCAGATAGTCTTGAACAAATATGTTTATCAAAAGGTGTGAAACTCACCGACCAAAGAAGAATAATCTTAAAAGTTCTCTCAGAATCAAAAGAGCGATATGGTGAGTCTGATCATCCTGATGTAGATGAACTCTATAATAGAGTATCAAAAATAGACACTAAAATTAGTATAGCTACAGTTTATCGAACTGTAAAAATTCTTGAAGAGGCAGGAATACTAATGAAACATGATTTTAAAGCTGGCAAAGCAAGATATGAGCAAATTTTAGAGGGGCATCATGATCATTTAATTAATGTTAAAACTGGAGAGATAATAGAATTTGTAGACGAAGAAATAGAAATGCTGAAAAAAAAAGTAGCTGAAAAATATGGGTACAAACTAGTTGATCATAAATTAGAATTGTATGGAGTCAAAAAAAAATAATCAATCATTGAAAATAATAAAACCTTTCGGGCCTTCAGTGGTTAAATTTAATATACCAGATGAAACTTTACAAAGTTTAAATAAATATGTTGATGATATAATTAAAGATAATGATAAAATCAAAAAACTTGACCATGGTTCTGATTTAGCAGGAAATGTAAATCAAGAATTTTTTTTAGAGACAGAATACATGAAAAGCATCAAGTGGGCTGAATTTCTTGCATCAGCTTGTAAAGAATGGCTTAAGCATGAGCAAAACAAACAATTACAAAGTTTTCAAATTATAAAATCTTGGATTGTGAGACAATTTAAACATGAATATAATCCAATACACTGGCACAGTGGACACATTTCTGGAGTAGGATATTTAAAAGTCCCTAATAGTTTTGGGAATACATACCAAGAAAATAAAACCAATAATAATGGTAAGCTTGTTTTAGTACATGGCTCAAAAAATTTATTTTCAGAGTCAAATTATATTATTAAACCAAAAGTAGGGGAGTTCTATATGTTCCCTAGTTATTTGATGCATGCAGTTTATCCATTTTATGATACTGATGAAGAAAGACGATCAATTTCTTTTAATGCAAAAATAGATGAAAACTCAAGTACGTATTAAAAAAATGAGTAAAGATATAAGCAAAAAAATATTTATAAAAACTTTTGGGTGCCAAATGAATGAATATGATTCAAATAGGCTTTATGATACTTTAAACAAGATAGGTTACAAAAAAACTTTAAATCAAGATGATGCTGACTGTTATATATTAAATACTTGTCACATAAGAGATAAAGCAAAACAAAAAGTTTATCATGAAGTTGGCAGAGTTAAAAAATTATATATTAATAAAAAGAAACCCGTAGTTATTATTGCTGGATGTGTGGCTCAAGCTGAAAACCAAGAAATTTTAAAAAGAGAACCCTATATAGATATTGTTATAGGACCACAGTCTTATCACAAAATAAATAAAATACTCACTAATTTTAATCCAAAAGAAAAAATTGAGGAAACAGATTTCGATACAATTCAGAAATTTGTTTATTTTGATAAGATAAAAAATAATAATAGTAAGGTTTCATCTTTTTTAACAATACAGGAAGGTTGTGATAAATTTTGTAACTTTTGTGTTGTGCCTTTTACAAGAGGCCCAGAGTATTCAAGGTCGATGAAAATCGTTGTTGAGGAAGCTAAATTATTAGCTAAAAATGGTTCAAAAGAAATAATACTTCTAGGTCAAAATGTAAATGCTTATCAAGACGGTAGTAATAAATTGTCACATTTAATAATTGAATTAGAAAAAATTCCAGAAATTAAAAGAATTAGATACACAACATCTCATCCAAAAGATATGACAGAGGATTTAATTGATATTTATAAATATTCAAAAAAATTAATGCCCTTAATTCATCTCCCTGTCCAAAGTGGATCAGATAAAATACTAAAACTTATGAATAGAAAACACACTATTAATGATTACTTAGAGATATGTGAAAAATTAAAAAAAATAAATCCTAATTTAGAATTTTCTAGTGATTTTATAATTGGTTATCCGGGTGAGAGTGATCAGGATTTTAAAGATACTTTGGAAGTAGTTGAAAAGGTAAAATTTATAAACTCATATTCTTTCATTTTTAGTCCTAGACCGGGAACTAAAGCAGCGAACTGTAAATTGATAGATAAGAAAATATCTTTAGAAAGATTAGAAATAATTCAAAGTTTGTTATTTGATAATCAATTAAATAAGAACAAATCTTTAGAAAATAAAACTTTAAACATACTAGTAGAAAATTTAGCAAAGAATAAAAAATATGTTTTCGGAAGAACTGAATTTATGACTCCAGTAATATTCGAGGGTACAAAGACGGATATAGGAAAAATCTTACCAGTCAAAATAAAGACAAGTAATAGGAGTACTTTATTCGGAGAAAAAATTAGAAATTCGGACAAAAGGGTAGCATAAATATTGAGTAATATAATTAAAAAAAATATTAATTCCCCACTTAAATTTGTTTATTCTGACAATAATACATTAAGTGTTATTTTCCACAACAATGATTTATTGATGGGTGTTGTAGGAGAATTTAACAAAAATTTAAAAGAATTAGAAAAAATTACACAATCAAATCTTTATTCAAGAGGAAATTCAATACTTATTAAATCTAGTTTACAAAAAAATGAGATTATTAAAAATGCAATACAATTTCTTGCTGATCAATTTATAATTAATGGAAGCATAGAAAATAAAGATATAGTATCCTCAGTAGATAAATTCATGATTAGTGAAAAAGCAAAAAAAAATAATGTGACAGATGTTATTAAAACACCAAAAAAATCTATTATACCTAGATCAGAAAAACAAAAAAGTTATGTAAGAGCTCTAAGACAAAGTGATATTGTAATTTCTGCTGGGCCAGCTGGAACTGGGAAAACTTTCCTTGCGGTTGCTGTAGGTCTAACAATGTTGCTAGAAAAAAAGATTGAGAGAATTATTTTGTCTAGGCCTGCTGTTGAGGCTGGAGAGAGATTAGGTTTTTTGCCTGGTGATATGAAGGAAAAAGTAGATCCTTATCTTAGACCCTTATATGACTCGTTGTACGATTTATTTGATTTTGAGAAAATACAAAGAATGATAGAAATTGGAGATATAGAAATAGCACCACTTGCTTTTATGAGAGGTAGAACTTTAAAAAATTCGTTCGCAATTTTAGATGAAGCACAAAATGCTACTGACATACAAATAAAAATGTTTTTGACAAGAATTGGAGAGAATTCAAAAATTGTAGTCAACGGAGATCCATCCCAAATAGATTTGCAAAATAAAAGTATGTCAGGTCTTTTAAAATCTAAGAAATTATTGGGTCATTTGAATGAAATTTCAATTATAGACTTTGACCATTCAGATGTTGTTAGACACCCATTGGTGTCAAAAATAGTTAAAGCTTATTCTAAAAATGATTAATATAAATGTTTTCTCTGAAGAGAAAGCTTGGTCTAAAAAATTAAAAAAAAAGGAATTATTTTTTAAAAAAATTTGTAATTCTCTACCAAAGAACTATAAGTTTCCAAATGAAAAAGTAAGCCTTTCATTAATGCTTTCTAATAACAAAAATATAAAAAAATTAAATAAAAGTTTTAGAAATAAAAACAAATCTACAGATGTTTTATCTTTCCCATTTGACAAAAAAAATAAAATTTCAAAAAAAAAATATTTAGGGGATATAATAATCAGTTATGATTTCATGAATAAACCTAAATCTCAAGGATTAAATGTGTTTAAAGAAAAACTTGTGAGAACATTTATTCACGGCTTTCTTCACTTATTGGGATATGATCATATTAAAAATGATGATTATAAGAAAATGCTTAAAAGAGAAAAAATTTTATTTAAGTCTGTAATATCAAAAATAAATTAAGTTGAAAAAAAAGTTAATTATTGATTGTGTTTTTTTATTTCTAATTGGCTGTATTACCTCTTTAAGTTTACCTCCTTATAATTATTTTTTTGTTAACTTTTTTACTTTTACATCGATTTTTATTTTTCTAATTAAAAAAGCAAAAATCCATAAAAAGAAAAATTTATTTTTTTTCTATGGTTGGATATTTGGATTTGGTTTTTTTATGACAAACCTTTACTGGATCTCTTTTTCTTTAACATTTGATGAAAATTTTAAATTTTTAATTCCACTTACTTTACTTTTGATACCTGCCTTCTTAAGTATATTTTTTGGTTTAATTTTTTTGTTATTCATAATCTTTAAATCAAAGAAACTTATTAGCTCTTTTTTAATTTTTTCATTATTATTTAGTATTCTAGAATTTTTAAGAGGATCAATTTTAACAGGTTTTCCGTGGAATTTAATTGCATATAGTTTTTCAGATCAACTTAGAATTTTAAGCATAATTTCAATTATTGGAACTTATGGATTTAATTTGTTATGCATATCTTTATTTACTAGCCCAGCATTAATTATATTAAGAGACTCAAAAAAGGGTTTAATTGTTTGTTTTACTTTTTTAATTGGTTTTATACTTTTCTATATTTATGGATTTTACTATGAAAAAAAATTTATTTCTTTGGAAAAAAAATTTTTTGACTATAAGATAAGATTAATAGGGTCTAATATTAGTCTAGATAGATTTTATCTGAATGTGGATCCAAGCTCAATTTTAGAAGAGTTAATCAAAATAAGTAATCCCGTTTCTGAGGAAAAAACGATTTTTGTTTGGCCTGAGGGAATTTTACCCACTTTTTCTCAAGATCAAATTAGTAGTTTTGGCAAAATTATTGAAGAGAATTTTAGTCGAAATCATTTGTTTATAATAGGATCAAACACAGAAATTAGAGATAAAGGATCTAAGAAATTTTTCAACTCACTATCTGTATACGATAACAAATTAAATTTATTATCCTCCTACAATAAAGTAAAACTTGTTCCTTTTGGAGAATTTTTACCTTTTGAAAAAGTGCTTAAAAGATTAGGTTTAAAATCATTGACAAATAATTATCAATCCTTTTCAAGAGGAGAGGAAAGAAAAATTATTAATATTGAGAAAAAAAATTTTTCGTTAAAAATTTTACCTCTTATTTGTTATGAAATAATATATTCTGGTAAATTATTTGAAAAAGCCGATTTTGACTTTATTGTTAACATTTCAGAGGATGGTTGGTTCGGTGGATCAATTGGTCCGAAACAACATTTTTCTCATAGTATATTGAGAGCGATTGAGAGTGGAAAATACGTGATTAGGTCATCTAATAATGGAATTGCATCAATAATTAACCCACTTGGAGTTAGTGAACAAATTGTAGATTCTGGTCAATCTGGTTATTTAGACCTTAATGAAATCAATAAAATACAACCAACAATATTTTCAAAATTTAAAAATAAAATTTTTGGATTATTAATTTTTTTGTATATTTTATTAATTTTTTCATTTAATAAAATTGAAAATGAGTAATCTGAAAAATTATCTTTTCACAAGTGAGTCTGTTTCTGAGGGTCACCCTGATAAAGTTTCAGATAGAATTTCAGATATGGTCGTTGATACTTATCTTTCAAAGGATCCTTTTTCAAGAGTTGCATGTGAAACACTTACAACTACAAATAAAGTCGTTTTAGCTGGTGAGGTTAGAGGTCCAAAAATTGGAGATAAAGAATTGATAGAAAAAGTTAGAGATTGTATTAGGGATATTGGTTATGATCAGGAAGGATTTACTTGGAAAGAAGCAACTAAAATAGAAAGTCACTTACATTCTCAATCAGCGGATATAGCAATAGGAGTAGACTCATCTGGAAATAAAGATGAGGGAGCAGGAGACCAAGGAATTATGTTTGGATATGCGTGTAGCGAAACCGAGGAATTAATGCCTGCGCCAATTCATTATTCTCATAAAATTCTAAGATTAATGGCAGAGGATAGAAAATTAGGGAAATTAAAAGATATTGAGCCAGATTCAAAAAGTCAAGTAACATTTGAGTATATAGACGGAAAGCCCACCAAAATTAAATCTGTGGTTATATCATCTCAACATTCTCCCAATGTTAATCAGTCCCAAGTTAGAGAGTTGCTAAGACCTTATATTTTAAAAGCTGTTCCAGAAAGTTTTCTTGAAAGTTTTAATGAGGATGAGTTTTATGTAAATCCCACTGGAAATTTTGTCATCGGTGGGCCTGATGGAGATTGTGGATTAACGGGAAGAAAAATAATTGTTGACACATACGGCGGTGCAGCTCCTCATGGTGGCGGTGCTTTTTCAGGAAAAGACCCAACAAAAGTTGATAGATCAGCAGCTTATGCAGCAAGATATATTGCAAAAAATGTTGTTGCTTCTAAGATAGCAGACAAATGTTTAATACAGTTATCTTATGCAATTGGTGTATCTAAACCATTGTCAATTTATGTTGACTTATTTGATAGTAACTTAGAGAAAAATAAATTTGTAGTGGAAAAAATAAAAAGTAATTTTGATTTAAGCCCAAGGGGTATTAGAAAAATGTTAAATTTAAATAAGCCAATTTATGAAAAAACAGCTGCCTACGGCCATTTTGGTAGAAACCCTGAAGATGATGGCTCTTTTTCATGGGAAAAAACTGATAAAATAAGCTATTTTTCTTAATAGTTTATGTTGAATTAAAAAAAAACTTTATTATATTTCAATAAAAATTGTTAAATTACAAAATGGGCTTTTGCCCATTTTTTTTTGGAGCAAACAAAAATATGCTTAATAAAAGAGCAGACAAATTAGAATTACTAAGAATTGCTGAAGCTGTAGCTTTAGAAAAATCTATTGATAAAGAATTAATTATTACATCAATGGAAACTGGGATTGCTAAAGCAGCAAAATCAAAATTTGGTCACGATAATGAAATTAAGGTTTTAATAAATAGAGAGAATGGTGATATCGAAATATTTAGAAAACTAGTGATTTCAGAAAATCCTGAAAATGCCAACATAGAAATTAAGTTAGAGGATGCAATTAATCTTAATCAGACTTATAAAGACAAAAAGATTGGGGATGAAATATTGCAACCATTACCTTCATTTGATTTCGGTAGAATAGCTGCACAAACAGCCAAACAAGTGATTAATACAAATGTAAGAGAAGCTGAGCGTGAAAAACAGTACAGTGATTTTATAGATAAAAAAGATACAATTTTAAGTGGTATTGTTAAAAGGCTAGAATTTGGAAATGTAATTGTAGATCTTGGTAGAACAGAAGCAATAATTCAGAAAAATGAGCTTATCCCCAGAGAAAATATAAAACCTGGAGATAGAATAAAAGCTTACTGTCAGGATGTAAGGAGAGAGTCAAGAGGACAACAGATTTTTTTATCGAGAGCTCATAATAAGTTCATGGAAAAACTCTTTGTTCAAGAGGTTCCAGAAATTTATGATGGATTAATTGAGATAAAGTCCTCATCACGAGATCCTGGTAGTAGAGCAAAGATTTGTGTTAAAGCAGTCGATACTTCTTTGGATCCAGTTGGTGCTTGTGTGGGTATGAGAGGATCGCGTGTTCAGGCCGTTGTAAATGAGTTGCAAGGTGAAAAAATCGATATCGTTAATTGGTCTGAAGATCCTGCAATTCTAGTTTCAAATGCATTGTCACCAGCAGAAGTGCAAAGAGTTAATGTTGACAACGAAAGAAAAAAACTTGATGTAATTCTTACTGAAGAGAATTTAAGTAAGGCGATAGGGAGAAGAGGTCAAAATGTAAGGCTCGCTACTAAATTATTAAACTTTGAAATTAATATAATGACTGATCAAGAAGACTCAGAGAGAAGACAATTAGATTTCAAAGAAAAGACAGATAACTTTGTGAAGAATTTAGAACTTGATGAAACTCTTGGTCAGCTTTTGGTTGCAGAGGGATTTTCAACAATCGATGATATTAAAGATAGTACCATTGAAAGTTTGACTAAGATAGAAGGTATAGAGCAAGACACTGCAAGGGCTTTGATTGAAAGATCAAAAGAATTCTATGAGAAGGATCAAGAAGATATATCTCAAAGAATTAAAGATTTAGGGTTAGCAGATGATTTAATAAATCTTAAAGGATTGACACCCGGTATGCTAGTCACACTCGGGGAACAAAAAATATTAACACTGCAAGATTTCTCAGATTTGGCTTCTGATGAGTTGACTGGAGGTTTTGATACGGTAAAAGGCGAAAGAGTCAAAATCCAGGGATATCTTGAAGATTTTGCCTTATCTAAAAATGAGGCTGATGAATTAATAATGTCAGCTAGAAAAATAATTTATAAAGATTGAGAGATGATAAATGGAGAAAAAAAAAACAAAACTCACAATTTCTGGAAATCCAAAAAAATCATTTAAAAATTTTGATGCATCGAAAAATCAACCAAAAAAGACTGTGATTATAGAGAGGCAGATAAACAAACCTGTCAATAAAAGTAATTTTAGCAAATCTTTTGCATCAAAATCTACATCAAATTTTAAGAGAGGAATAAATTTTAAATCAAATTTACAACCTAAAATTTCTACAGCTACAAGCGATTTTGAAAAACGTAAGTTGGCAGAGCAAAGAGCTACCAAAAGATTAAAGGATGACAAAGAAATAAAAGATAAAAAATCAAAGCTTGGATCAAAAAAAAGAGAACTTAAACTTACTGTTTCCAGGGCTCTTAGTGATGAAATAGAGATAAGAGAAAGAAGTCTTGCGTCTGTCAAAAGAGCTAGGCAAAAAGAGTTGAAGAATTCCGCAAAAGAAGAAAACAAAGAAAATCTAAAACCTGTAAAAAGAAATATAAATATTCCAGAGGCAATTACTGTTCGAGAACTTGCAAATCGAATGGCTGAACAATCAAGTAATGTAATCAAATTTTTATTTGATATGGGCGTTACAGTGACAATCAATCAAACTTTAGCTGCAGACACAGCCGAATATCTGGTTAAAGAATTTGGACATAATCCAATAAGAGAAGAAAAAGCTGAGGAAATAATTAAAAAGATTAAAGAATCAAGATCTGAAAATTTAAAAAATAGACCACCCATAGTAACTGTTATGGGACATGTTGATCATGGCAAAACCTCAGTCTTAGATGTTTTAAGAAGTGCAAATGTTGTGTCAGGTGAATTTGGTGGGATTACACAACATATTGGAGCTTACCAAGTACAAAATAAATCCGATAAAATAACATTTATAGATACTCCTGGCCATGCTGCTTTTACAGAAATGAGAGCGAGAGGTTCAAAGTTAACCGATATTGTAGTTTTGGTTGTTGCTGCTGATGATGGAGTTAAGCCGCAGACAATAGAGTCTATTAAACATGCTAAAGCGGCAAAAGTTCCAATTGTGGTAGCTATAAATAAATGTGACCTACCAGAGGCAGATCCGCAAAAAATAAAAAATCAATTATTAGAACATGAGCTAATCGCTGAAGAGTTATCAGGAGATACTTTGATGGTTGAAATTTCAGCAAAAACGAAATTAAACTTGGATAAGTTAATTGAAGCAATAATACTACAAGCTGAGATCTTAGATTTAAAAACAGACTTTGAGTCTAAAGCTACAGGAACTGTTTTAGAGTCAAAAATTGATGTTGGAAGAGGTCCCGTAGCCACGATAATTGTTACCTCTGGCACTTTGAAGAAAGGAGACTTTTTTGTCAGTGGTTTAAGATGGGGCAAAATAAGGGCAATTATAAACGATAAAGGAAAAAATATAGATCAAGCTTCGCCTTCAACACCAATAGAAATTCTAGGGATTAATGGTGCTGCAAAATCAGGAGATGATTTTATTGTTCTTGATAATGAAAAAGAAGTAAAGAATTTAAGTGAAAATAGAGCACAGGAAAAAAAAGAAAACAAAAATCCTTTAACATTCGCAACACAAGAATCTGCTTTTTCAGATAAGTCTGTAGAGGAACTAAATTTGATATTGAAATCTGATGTTCATGGTTCATCTGAAGCTATAAAAAATGCTATTAGTCAAATCAAACATTTAGAGGTAAAACCAAAAATAATTTTAGCTGACATCGGAATGGTTACAGAGACTGATGTTACCTTAGCAAAAGCATCTAACGCAGTTTTAATTGCTTTCAATGTTAAACCAAGCAAAGAGGCAAAAAAACTTGCTGAAAATGAAAAAATTAAAATTTCATCATTTAATATTATTTATGAAGTTCTTGATTTTATAAAGCAGAGGATGTCAGGTTTACTAACACCCGATCTCAAAGAAACTGTAACAGGAACTGCTCAAATATTAGAAATTTTTAAAGTCTCTGGAGCAGGAAAAGTTGCCGGATCAAAAGTGACGGAGGGAGAAATCACAAGCGTATCAGAGGTAAGAATTATTAGAGATGGTGCTATTATTTATACGGGTAAAGTTGGAACTCTTTTTAGGGAAAAAAACCAGGTAAAACAGGTAAGTAATGGCCAAGAATGTGGTATAACGGTTAAAGATTATATTGATTTTCAAAAAAATGATACAATAGAGGCTTTTAATGTTACATCCACTGCGAGGTCAATCTAATGGCTGACAGAATAGGAAAAACGGTGTCACAAAGACAGTTAAGAGTTGGAGAAATGATTAAACAATCTTTAAGCATGATTTTTATAAGAAATGAAGCTAAGGTGCCAAATTTAGAAACTAATACGATAACAGTAACAGAAGTTAGAATGAGTCAAGATTTGAAAATTGCTAAAGCTTATGTGCTTCCATTGGGTGGAAAAAATGCAGAAGAAATAATTAATATTTTGAAAGAATACTCTTTCCTAATTAGAAAAATTTTGTCAAAAAAAGTGGATATGAAATTTTTACCCAAAATTCTTTTTAAGAAAGATGAGTCATTTGAATATGCTGAAAAAATTGAAAATTTAATTAAACAAAGAAATAAATAGGAAAGATAAAGTATGATTAAAAAAGCACAAGAGTTAGCAACACACGATAAAGATACTGGATCTTCAGAAATCCAGATTGCATTGTTGACTGATAAAATTGAAACTCTCTCAAACCATATTAAAAAGTTTAAAAAAGATAAACATTCTTCTGTTGGATTACTTAGAGCGGTAAATAGAAGAAAAAAATTGTTAGAATATTTAAAAAAGAATAAAATGGATTCTTACAAAAACGTCTTGTCGAAGTTGAATTTAAGAAAGTAAAGATCAAGTTAGATAGAACGGAATGGAACGAAACGAACGAAACGAAATGGAAATGAAATGTTTAAAATATATAAAAAGGAAATTGAAGTAGCAGGAAAAAAACTAAGTTTAGAGACAGGAAAAATAGCAAGACAAGCAGACGGAGCAATTATAGCAAGATGTGGTGAAACAGTTGTTTTGGCAACGGTTGTAGGAGCGAAAAAAGTAAATCCAGATGTGGATTATTTCCCACTGTCTGTTAATTACCAAGAAAAATATTATGCAGCTGGAAAAATTCCAGGTGGATATTTTAAGAGAGAGGCAAGACCAACTGAAAGTGAAACTTTAATTTCAAGGTTAATTGATAGACCAATCAGACCATTGTTTCCTGACGAATTTAAAAATGAAGTTCAATTATTGCCTACAGTAATTTCATATGATAAAGAAAATGAAGCTGATGTTTTGTCAATTATTGCCTCATCAGCTGCTTTAGCTATATCAGGTATGCCGTTTAAGGGACCTGTAGGAGCTTCAAGAGTTGGTTTTATAGATGGTAAATATGTTTTAAATCCATCGAAAGTTGAGTTAGAAAAATCCAAATTAGATTTGGTCGTTGCAGGTACGAAAGACGCTGTGCTTATGGTTGAGTCTGAGGCAAATGGTTTAACAGAGGAAGAAATGTTAAATGCGGTCAAATTTGGTCATGAGGGATTTCTACCAGTAATTACAATGATTGAAAAGCTTGCAAAAGATTGTAGAAAACCTGAGTGGATAGTTGAAAAAAAGGATTTATCAGAGGTAAAGACCAAGCTTGAAAAAGAATTTACCGAAGATCTTAAAAAAGCTTTTGCAACTAAAAATAAACAAGATAGATCAAATCAAATTTCAGAGGTCAGCGATAAAGCCAAGAAGCTTTATGAAGAAAATGAAAACTACACAGACCTAGATGTAAATACCCAGTTGAAAAACTTAGAAAAGTCAATTGTTAGAACAGATATATTGAAGAATAAGAATAGAATTGATGGTAGAGGTTTGTCTGACGTCAGGCCAATCTCATGTGAAGTTGGTATTTTACCAAGAACTCATGGCTCAGCTTTATTTACTAGAGGAGAAACTCAAGCAATTGTAACAGCCACTTTAGGAACATCTGATGACGAGCAAAGAATAGAAAGTTTAGATGGATTACAAAAAGAAAGATTTATGCTTCATTATAACTTTCCTCCATTCTCTGTAGGGGAAACTGGAAGAATTGGAACAGGAAGAAGAGAAATAGGTCATGGTAAGTTAGCGTGGAGAGCTATTCACTCCTCATTACCCTCAAAAGAGTCATTTCCATATACTTTTAGAGTTGTCTCTGAAATCACTGAATCTAATGGGTCTTCCTCTATGGCTACTGTTTGTGGAACATCATTAGCACTGATGGATGCCGGAGTGCCAATCAAGGAGCCAGTTGCAGGTATTGCAATGGGACTAATTAAGGAGGGTGATGAATTTAGTGTTCTTTCTGATATTTTAGGTGATGAAGATCATTTAGGTGATATGGACTTTAAAGTTGCTGGCACTAAAAATGGAATTACCTCGTTACAAATGGATATCAAAATTACCGGTATCACGTTTGAAATTATGGAGCAGGCATTAAGTCAAGCTAAAGATGGAAGAGTTCATATTTTAGGAGAAATGAACAAAGCACTCTCGGCTTCAAGAGCAGAAGTTGGAAAACATACTCCAAAGATGGTAAAAATTAATGTTGATAAAAAAGATATAGCTGCTGTTATTGGAAAAGGTGGGGCAACTATTAGAGAGATTGTCGAAAAATCAGGCGCCAAAGTAGATGTCAACGATGAAGGTGTTGTCACAGTTGCTGCACCAGATGAGGAGTCTAGAAATAAAGCAATGCAAATGATTAAAGATATCACTGCAAAAGCAGAGCTAAATAAAATTTATTCAGGTAAAGTTATGAAGATAATGGAATTTGGTGCATTCGTTAATTTTTTAGGAAAACAAGATGGACTTGTTCATATTTCAGAACTTGCAGAAAAAAGGGTTGCAAAAGTTACTGACATTGTCAATGAAGGTGATGAAGTTAGAGTAAAAGTAATTGGTTTTGATAGAGGTAAAGTAAAGCTTTCCATGAAACAAGCGATAGATTAAGTCGCATTTTAAAAAAAATAATTCAAGTTAAATTTTTGGTAATGGAGACTTGGATAATATTATTATTGGCAGTAGTTGTATTATGGGTTCTTTTTAGGCCAATTACAAAAAAAGAACTCGATAGATATAATGACAAAGATAATTGGTCAAATATGGGTTTTTAAAATATTTTCTAAACTATGTTTTTTGGATCTGGCATTCCAACTTTATTATAACCAGCATCCACATAATGAATTTCGCCAGTTACACCATTTGCAAGTTCACTAAGCAAATATAATGCTGAATTTCCTACATCATTTATGTCTACATTTCTTTTGAGAAAAGAGTGATCTTCGTTCCATTTATATAAAAATTTTGCATCTCCGATTGCAGATGCTGCCAATGTTTTAATAGGTCCAGCACTAATTGCATTTACTCTTATACCTTTTGAGCCCAAATCCCTTGCAAGATATTTTACACTTGCCTCAAGAGCAGATTTACAAACACCCATTACATTATAATTTGGAATAGCTTTGGTTGATTCATAAGTCAAAGTTAACATACTGCAACCACTTTTCATTATTTTTGAAGCTTCTTTAGCGACTTCAGTAAATGAGAAGCATGAAATCAACATGCTTCTTAGAAAATTTTCTCTTGTTGTATTTAAATATTCACCAGACAATTCTGATTTATCTGAAAATGCCACGGCATGAACTACAAAATCAATTTCTCCCCACTGAGATTTAATATCTTCAAATAATTTGATTACTTCTTCTTTTTTTTCAACATCGCAACTGAAAGTTTTCTTTGAATTTAATTTTTCAGCCAAAGGTATTACTCTTTTTTTTAATGCATCTCCTAGGTAAGTAAATGCAAGCTCTGCTCCAGCTTCAGCTAGTTTTTGGGAAATACCCCATGCAATAGATCTTTCATTGGCAACACCCATGATCAACCCTTTTTTTCCTTTCATTAGACTCATAATTTATACTTTCTCAAAAATTAAAGCGGCATTAGTTCCGCCAAAACCAAAACTGTTAGACATAACAGTGTTTAAGGTTACACCAGTTTCAGTTTTTTCAATAATTGGAAATTTTTTGGCGTCCTCGTCAATTTCATTTATATTCGCTGATCCTGCAATAAAATTTTTTTTCATCATAATTAAACAATAGATAGCTTCGTGCACCGATGCAGCTCCCAAAGGATGACCCGATAAAGATTTGGTTGAACTTATTTTAGGAATATTATCTCCAAATGTACTTTTAACAGCATTTAGTTCAGTGATATCTCCAACGGGAGTAGAAGTCCCATGAGTATTAATATAATCAATTTTGTTTTTAGCTGTGGTCATTGCCATTTGCATACACCTTACAGCTCCTTCACCTGAGGGTGCCACCATATCGTACCCATCTGACGTAGCTCCGTAGCCAGTTAATTCTGCATATATTTTCGCTCCTCTGGCTTTAGCGTGCTCATACTCTTCAAGAACAAGTACTCCCCCTCCACCAGCAATAACAAAACCATCTCTTGTTTTGTCGTATGCTCTTGAAGCTTTTTCTGGAGTATCATTATATTTTGATGATAAAGCAGTCATTGCGTCAAACATTGCGGTCATCGCCCAGTGTATTTCCTCGCTTCCACCCGCGAAGACAATATCTTGTTTGCCCATTTGAATTAATTCCATAGAATTTCCTATGCAATGTCCGCTTGTTGCACAAGCTGAACTCATTGTATAATTGGTTCCTTTTATTTTAAAAGGGACAGCGAGTGTTGCTGAAGCTGTACTTGCCATTGTTCTTGGAACAATAAAAGGTCCCATTAATTTAGGAGTTTTTGCTCTAGTTTTATCAGCAGCTAATATAACATTTTCTATTGAAGGTCCTCCAGAACCCATAACTATACCAGTTTTAAAATTACTTACTTCTTTTTCTTCTAACCCCGAGTCTTTAATAGCTTCTTTCATTGCTATATAGTTGTATGCAGAACCAGAACCCATAAATCTTATAGTTTTTCGATCTACATGATCCTCAAGTTTTATTTTTGGTTTTCCATGGACATGACTTTTTAAGTTATGTTCTTTATATTCGTCAGAATATGAAATTCCTGATTTTGAATTTAATAGAGATTGATAAACTTCTTCTTGATTATTACCTAAGCAAGATACTATTCCCAATCCAGTAATTACTACTCTTCTCATTATTTAAACAATCCTACTTTTAAATTTTCAGCTGAGTAAATTTTTTTTCCATCAGCTAGCACCAACCCGTTAGCTAATCCTACAGTTGTACCTCCTGGTGACATAATTTTTTTCATTTCAATTTCATATTTTACTAATTTAATATTTTGTAAAACTTCTCCTGTGAATTTTACAGTGCCGACACCTAAAGCTCTTCCTTTCCCTGGATTTCCAATCCAACCCAAATAAAAACCAACTAATTGCCACATAGCATCAAGACCTAAACAACCAGGCATAACAGGATCTTCTTTGAAATGACAGTCAAAAAACCAAAGGTCTTTCTTAATATCTAGCTCAGCTTCAAGAGAACCTTTATTAAAGCTTCCTTTATTATCATTAATTTCGGTTATTCTGTCAAACATCAACATTGGTGGAAGTGGTAGCTTTGCATTACCTTTGCCGAACAATTCACCATTAGCACAATTAATTAACTCGTTGTATGAGTATGAATTTTTTTTCATAAAAATAAGTAATCATATTTACTTGATTTTAAAATGATATAATATAGTTATAATACTAGTTTAAAACAATTTTAACTAACAATATGTTTAAACTGTGAAATATTTAGAAAAATTAAGAAATTCTGGATTAAGACCAACAAAACAAAGACTTCAGATATGTGAGGTTCTATTCAATACCAATAAAACCTTTCATTTCACAATAAATGATTTATCAGAAAAAATCAAAAAACAGACAAGTAAAAAAATTTCTTTAGCAACGCTTTACAATACAGTTCATGCCTTTGAAAAAAAAGGATATTTAAAGCAAATTCCAATAAATTCTGGTCAAGCTTATTTTGATACTAATGTTACTGATCATCATCACTTTTATGATCTAAAAGAAGAGAAATTAATTGATTTAAAAAACTCAGATGTAGGACCCATAAATATTCTTAAAAAAATTAACGGAAAAAAAATTAAATCTGTTGAAGTCCTTGTAAAGCTTGAAGATTAATTGTTCTAAAATAATTAGCGTCATTTTTATACAATTGACACCTTTTTAGAATCATTATAAACTAAAATAAACATCCATTTCTAAAGGAGAACATTAATGAGTACTGAAAATTTCAAAAATAAATCGTTTAAAAATAACGAGCTAAGCAAATGTCCGTTTACAGGAGCAGGCACGCCTGCAAAATTTTCTGCAGGTAGAGGGCAAACAAATAGAGACTTTTGGCCAAATAGTTTAAATCTAAAGATACTAAGTCAGCACTCAAATTTATCTAACCCTATGGATAAGAAATTTAATTACTCAAAAGAATTTAAAAAATTAGATTTTAAAGCTCTCAAAAAAGATTTGAAAAAATTGATGACAGACTCTCAGGAATGGTGGCCAGCAGATTACGGTCATTACGGTCCATTATTTATTAGATTGGCATGGCACGCTGCAGGGACTTACAGAACTGGAGACGGCAGAGGAGGAGCTGGAACTGGAAATCAAAGATTTGCACCCTTAAACTCTTGGCCAGATAACGTAAATTTGGATAAAGCAAGATTACTTTTATGGCCAATTAAACAGAAATATGGAAAAAAAATCTCTTGGGCAGATTTATTTATTTTAGTTGGTAACGTGGCATTAGACTCTATGGGATTTAAAACATTTGGCTTTGGAGCTGGAAGAGAAGATATTTGGGAACCTGAGGATGACATATATTGGGGCTCTGAAAAAGAAATGTTGGGTGTAGAAAGATATAGCGGAAAAAGAGATTTAGAGCAGCCTTTAGGTGCATCACATATGGGATTAATCTATGTAAACCCCCAAGGCCCAGATGCTAATCCAGATCCATTGCTAGCAGCTCACGATATAAGAGAAACATTTGGTCGAATGGCTATGAATGATTATGAAACAGCTGCTTTAGTTGCAGGTGGACATACTTTTGGTAAATCTCATGGTGCTGCACCTGAGTCACATAAAGGTCCAGATCCCGAAGCATCAAAAATTCAAGATCAAGCAACCGGATGGAACAGTGACTATAAATCGGGTAAAGGTATAGACACAATAAGCAGTGGAATAGAGGGTGCATGGACACAGAATCCAATCAAATGGGACATGGGATATTTAGATTGTCTTTATGGACATGAGTGGGAACTTACAAAAAGTCCAGCTGGTGCTCATCAATGGACACCAAAGAAAAACGGTCAAGAAATTAAAATGGTGCCTGATGCTCATGATAAAAATGTTTTACATCCACCAATGATGCAAACGACAGATATTTCATTAAAAGTTGACCCAAGTTATGGACCAATTACAAAACATTTTCATAAAAACCCAAAAGAGTTTCATGATGCATTTGCAAGAGCATGGTTTAAATTAACCCATCGAGATATGGGCCCAAAAGCTTGTTACTTGGGAGGAGACGTCCCTAAAGAAGAGCTAATATGGCAAGACCCAATAGATAAACCAAAATATAAATTAAAAACAAAAGATGTAAATCAATTGAAGTCTATTATCTCTAAATCAAAAATATCTATTTCAGATTTAGTTTCTACAGCTTGGGCTTCAGCTTCTACATTTAGAGGGTCCGACAAAAGAGGTGGAGCCAACGGTGCAAGGATTATGTTAGAACCTCAAAAAAATTGGGAAGTAAACAATCCTAATAAGTTATCAAAAATTATTTTAGCTTTAAAAAAAATTAAAAAGAAATTTGATAATAAGAAAAAGAGCGTATCTATGGCTGATTTAATTGTTTTAGCTGGTGGCGTGGGTATTGAAATGGCAGCTAAAAAAGCTGGATTAAAAATTAATGTTCCGTTTTCTCCAGGTAGAGGGGATGCAAAACAAGAACAAACAGATATTAATTCGTTCAGTTTATTAGAACCTAAAGCAGATGGTTTTAGGAACTACCTTAAAAATGAGACTTCAAATATTTCAGCAGAGGAGAAGTTAATTGACAAGGCTCAACTCATGGGCCTAACTGCCCCAGAAATGACTGTTCTGATAGGAGGAATGCGTGTCTTAGATACTAATCATGATAGTTCAAAATATGGAGTTTTTACCAAGAAACCTGGAACTCTTACAAACGATTTTTTTACAAATTTGTTAAGTATGAATACAACATGGAAAGAAACAGATAAATCAGAGCAAACTTTTGAGGGTTTCGATAGAAAAACAAAAAAAAACAAATGGAAAGGAACAAGAGTGGATTTGATATTTGGATCAAACTCGCAATTAAGAGCTTTAGCTGAGGTTTATGCATGCGATGATTCGCAGGATAAATTTATTAAAGATTTTGTTGCGGCATGGGTGAAAGTCATGAATGCTGATAGATTTGACCTTATGTTGAATTAACAAAATATGGAAACTGCATTAAACAATCCCAAAGTATCTTTTGAAGACTTTTATGAAGTTCCTAATCTTAAATTTGATATAAGTAGACTTAGAAAAGATTTAGAATTAATCTTAAAAGAAAAAAAATTTAACACACCAGGAGTTACGCATTTCGGTGCAATTCCACTGAATCAGATTCCAAACGACGTAAATTCAATTAATGGAAATAATATAAGAGGTAGATACTGGACTATTGCTGATGAAAGTGGAAAAGAAGTTTCTAGAGATGTTGATATAGATGAGTCGAAATATACACAACTTTTACCTGAGTTTGAAAAAACTTATTTTAAAGAAGTTTATGAAACGTTACGTAAAAAATTTAAGCTCGGAAGAGTAAGACTTTTGCTAAAAGAACCAAGATCAACTCTTAGCTGGCATAAAGATCCTGAATGTAGATTGCACGTTCCAATTATTACAAATCAAGGTTGCTCAATGGTAATTGAAAATGTTGCTAAACACTTACCAGCAGATGGTAAAGTGTGGATTACAAATAATACTAAATATCACAATTTCTTTAACGGAGGAGAACAGTCTAGAATACATTTAGTGGCATGTGTTTTAGATAGTCCTTTTGGGTAAATGGTCGAAGTTACAAAGGGTATATTTGAAGCAAGTAAAGAAATATACACTAATAATAGAGGCTCAATATTAAGAACAATTGTTTATACTATTGGTCATTTTGCGATAGCAATTACAGTTTTAATGTTAGTTGCAGATGTATCTTTTATTATTGCTCTTACTGACGCTATAGTTGAACCTATTGCAAATTCAGTTTGGTATTTTATTTTAGATAAATGGTGGGCAAGTAAATCTAAAAAATAATCATTGATAATGATTATTATTAAAAGCAAATAATCCCATAAAAAATTTTTTTTTTGCAAACAATTATCATTTGCATGTTTTTTTCTTGAAGTTTATCTTTTTGTAATTATTTTTTTTAATATGAGATTAGAAAATTTTAATTGTAAAAAGTGCGGACTTACAATTGCATCTACTTGCTCTAAATGTGATAGGACTGTAGATGTAAAAGTTTTAGATGATGGGTGTATTGTGCAGCTTACTAAATGTGGAGATTGTGCAAACGTGCCTGTTATTAAGGACGTTTGTTTACAGCAAAAATAATTTTATAGAGTTTAAATATTAATTGATCTTTCCCCAAAGATTCTTACTATTTATCCATCCATCGTATTTATCTGTTTTAACTTTGCACCAGTTTTCACTACATTTAATAATCACAAGGACTCTTCCTCTTTTTATATTGACCAGTGGTTCCGAGAAATTAGATGGTTTTTTAAAAAGTACTACGTCAGATCTAGGAATTACTGAACTTACATCTTTTAATTGTGAAATATGTATCCAACCACTATTATTTTTAAAATCAATTATTCTTCGAAAATTCTCTTTTTTATCAATTTGTTTTACTGGAAGATTAATTTTTTTGTAAATGTACTTTATTGGTGAGTCAAAACCCGGTCCATATCTAACATTAACTTTACTTTTCTTTAAAGATAAAAAAATATCTTCTGCACTTGAGAGAGAAAAAGAAAACAAAGCAAAATAAATTATAAAAATATTTCTCAAAAATATTTTTTTAAACATTTTTTAGTTTACTTAATTTTACTTTTCTAAAATTTAAATTCAATAAATCTAAAATTAAAATATTACCATTAAGACTTTTACCTATATCTAAAATTTTTTTTAATATTTCATTTGCTTGTAAGGTGCCAATAATACCTGCTACTGTTCCTAAAATTCCCTCATATTCACAATTTAATATTTCATCTGAAATCTCTTTTTCTTGAAAAAAGCTTCTAATACAAGGGGTTTTCTTATTTTTAAAATCAAAAGTAAAAATATGTCCATCAAACTTATTTATGGCGCCTGCTACGAGAAATTTTTTTGAGATTTTACAAATATCGTTGATCAAAAATTTTGTTTTAAAATTATCTGTTCCATCAACTATATAATCATAATTATTTATTACTTTTTGATAATTTTTAGAGTTGAGTCGTATTTTATAACAATTAACTTTTGCTTTTGAATTTATTTTTTTTAGTTTCTCTCGAGCAACAAAGACTTTTAATTTTTTTAAATCTTTAATATTATATAGACTTTGTCGGTGTATATTTGATAAGTTAACACTATCTGAGTCAACAATCCCTAAAGTACCAATCCCTGCCCTTATTAAAAATTCTGCAACTGGACACCCAAGACCCCCCATACCAATAATTAAAACTTTGGACTCTATAATTTTTTTTTGTCCTATAGCTCCAATATCTCTCATAATGATCTGTCTTGAAAAACGTTCAATTTGATTTTTGTTTAATTTCAAATTCATTTACCCGTAGATCCAAATCCGCTCTGTCCTCTAATTGTTTTGGGTAAATCAATTGCCTCTTCCAATCTCATCTTAACAATTGGACACAATATCATTTGAGCTATGCGGTCACCATTATTTATAACAAAATTTCTATTCCCATGATTATACATAATAACTTTAATTTCTCCTCTGTAGTCACTATCAATCGTTCCAGGAGTGTTTAAAATACTTATGTTGTTTTTTGAGGCCAAACCAGACCTAGGTCTTACTTGAATTTCGTAATTTTCTGGAAAAGCTACAGCAAGACCTGTCGGGACTATACAAGACATCTGTGGTTTTAATTCTAGTGGTTCTCTTATAAATGCAATAAGATCCATTCCAGAAGCACCAATGGTTTTGTATTCAGGCAATTTTACAGAAGGATCTAACTTTTTTATTAACACTTTAACCATTAATTTATTTGAGCCACTATCCTATCTACAATTTCCTCTGCTATTTCTGATTTTTTCTTAAGTGAAAGATTTTCTTTTTGAATTTTTTTGTCTTTATAGTAAATAGTTACTTCATTATGATCTGAATTAAAACCAGCGTCTTTTTTTGAAACATCATTAGCTATAATCCAATCACAATTTTTATCAGATAATTTAGTAGTTGCGTTTTTTTCTAGTTCATCAGTTTCTGCAGCAAAACCTATAACTAATTTAGGTCTCATAGAGTTATGTTTTGAAACATAATTTAGTATGTCAATATTTTTTTCAAATTTAAGAAAAAAATCCTCATTTTTTTTAATTTTATTTTTTTTCTGATTAACTATTTTAAAATCAGCTACAGCTGCAGTAAATACTGCAATATCAGTTGGTAGATTTTTTTGCGTAGCTTCAAACATTTCTTTAGCTGTTTGAACTTTAATTAATTTAATATTATCTTCGATATCTAAATTGGTAGGACCAGAAATTAGTGTAGTATCAAATCCTCTTTTAGACAAAGATTTTGCTAATTGGTAACCTTGTTTACCACTTGATTTATTTGTAATAAATCTTACAGGATCAATATATTCATTGGTTGGTCCAGCAGTGACAAGAGCTTTTATCTTATTATTTTTTTTCTTCAGATTAAGATAATTCGAAATTTCATTAAAAATATTTAACGGTTCAGACATTTTGCCTTCACCATACTCACCACAAGCCATATCTCCTATTTCTGGACCGATAAACTTGTATCCGTAATCTTTTAAAATTTTAAAATTATTCTTTGTTGATTGGTGTTCCCACATTCTCACATTCATTGCTGGAACTAAAAATATTTGTTTGTTAGATGCAAGAATTACTGCTGCAGCCAAGTCTTCAGACGAACCCATACTTAACTTTGAAAGAGTGTTAGCAGTTGCGGGAGCAACAACTACTACATCGGCCCATCTTGATAAAGAAATATGGTCCATCTCAGTTTCATTTTCTAAGCTAAAAAGATCTTCATAAACTTTTCCTTGTGACAAAGAGGCAACAGATAAAGGAGTAACAAATTCTTTAGCCGCTTTTGTTAAAATCGTTTTAATTTCAAAACCATTTTTCCTAAATAATCTTATTGTTTCAAGACTTTTATAAGCCGAGACTCCTCCGCAAATGATAAATAGAATTTTTTTGCTTAATATATTTTTCATCAATCAAATTAAAATACCAATAGTCCAAAAATTACAAGTATTAATATTCCCATTATAGATTGATTTCTAAAGGCCATCATTTCAGATTTTTTAGTATTTAAAGCTGTAAAAGAATTTGAATTTTGAGGAATTTGCCCACTAGCCAAATAAGTAAGTGCTTGATTAGCTTTATCCATTATCTCAGGAAATTCTGGTAATCTTTTAATTACTTCAGATGTGTTTTGCAGTGTTTCATTTAGTGCTGTCATTGGATTTTTTGTCTCTTTTAACCAATTCTCAAGTACAGGTTTGGAGGTTGTCCAAATATTTGTATCAGGATTCAATTTTCTTGCCACTCCTTCAACCACTACCATTGTTTTTTGCAACATAAGAAGTTGAGGTTGAGTTTGCATATTAAATTTTTCGGTCACATCAAATAATTGTTTTAATAATTTTCCCCCTGAAATATCTTTGACTGCTTGTCCAAAAATAGGCTCTCCTATAGATCTTAATGCTTGTGCCAGATCATCAATTGGAACTTGTTTTGGAACTAGTCCAGCTACCAGATGAACCTCTGCTACTTTACGGTAATCTCTTTGAATAAAACCAAATAAAATTTCAGCCAAAAATCTTTTACTCATTTTATCTAGTCTTCCCATTATTCCAAAATCGATTGGGACTATAAAACCATTATTGTCTATAAAGACATTTCCCTGGTGCATATCTGCGTGAAAAAAACCATCTCTAACAGCATGTCTCAAAAAGTTTTGAATTATATCTTCTGCAATTTTTTTAGTATTTAGATTTCTTTTTTTTAGTTCATCAGTTTCTCTAATTGAGATACCATCTATCCAATCGAGTGTCATTACATTTTCGCTTGTAAAATTCCAATAAATTTTTGGAACTCTAAAACCAACATCATTTTTTGTATTTTCAGCATACTCATTCGCAGCTGCAGCCTCAAATCTAAGATCCATTTCTAGATTTGTAATTTCTTTTAACAAAAAAACTACTTCAACTAATTTGAGTCTTTTTGTTTTTTTAATAAAAGACTCTATTAAAAAAGCAAAAAGCATCATCGCATCAATCTCTTCATTAAAAATTCTTTTTATATCTGGACGAAGAATTTTAATTGCAACATCTTTAATTGTTTTATTATCGTTTATCTGTGCTTTATGTACTTGTGCTATAGAAGCTGCAGCAACAGGCTCACTTAAATTAATAATAGAATTATAAGTGCCCTCTCCTAAATCATTTTTTATAATCTCTTGTGCTTGGCTTAGCGAAAATGCGGGAAGTTTATCTTGGAGATTTTCCAATTTTTTTGAAAGCTCTTCCCCAATAATGTCTGGTCGCGTAGCGAGAAATTGTCCAAGTTTAATAAAAGTGGTTCCCATAGACTCTAGTGAATTTGAAAGTCTTTCACCCTCATCTTGAGCAACTTCTACTTTTTTTTGAGAAATTATTGAAAACGACAATATTTTAAACAATATTTTAATTATAAAAGGAGGTTCTTGAAATTTTGAAACTATATTAAGTATATCTGATTTTGCAATTTTTCTACCAAGTTTGAATAGAGTAATTATTTTCTTAATCATTAAATTTTCCACCCACTATGTATTGAAACTATTCCCCCAGATAAGTTTCTATAAGAACATTTTTTAAAATTATTCTTTTTTAATAAATCGAGTAATTCCTCCTGACTCACAAACTCTTCAATGCTTTTTATAAGATAATCATATGGTTCTGAGTCCCCGACAATAATTTTACCAATTGAGGGAATAATTTTTGAATAGTTTTTATAAAGAAAATTAAGACTTGAATTTTGTATTTTCGAAAACTCAAGACAGAAATAACGTCCACCTGGTTTCAACACTCTGTAAGCTTCTTTTAAAGCACGATTTAAATTTTTTGTATTTCTCAACCCAAAACTAATTGTATAAAAATCAAAACAATCGTCTATTATTGGAAGATTTTCAGCTGATGCATTAAGCCATTTTAAATTTCTAAAGTCTTTTAATTTCTCTTTACCTTTCTGTATCATGCCTTTGTTTGGATCTACACAAGTTATATGTGAAGATTTATTAACGAGATTTAAAAAAAGTTTTGCTATATCTCCTGTTCCACAAGCTACATCAATTAAATTTTGATTATGATGAGGGTTCATCATGTTTAAAAGATTTTTTTTCCAAATCCTATGAATTCCTAAGGACATAAAATCATTCATCAAATCATATTGACTATAGACTTTATCAAAGACATTTTGTACCAGCCCTTTTTTATTTTGAAGATATTGTTGCATATTAAATTATATATTGAATATAGTATTAAATGCCAGAATTACCAGAAGTAGAAATTGTACGAGAGTCACTAAATAAAAAAATTAGACAAAAAAAGGTTGAAAATGTAATAGTAAGAAACAGGAGGTTAAGGTTTAAAATTCCCTTAAATTTTGAAAATTTTTTAAGGTATCAAAAAATATTAGAGGTAAGTAGATTTTCTAAATATCTTATTTTTAAATTATCTAATAAAAGTTTTTGTTTACTTCATCTGGGAATGTCGGGAACTATCCATTTATTATACTCAAGAAAAAAGAATTTAGTGACAAATACAAGTTTTTATAACTCCCCTACATTACCAAAAAAACATAATCACGTAGAAATTATCTTTAAGAATTTAAGACTAGTTTATAATGATCCAAGAAGATTTGGTTTTTTTCAGATACTTAAGGATGAAAATTCTTTGAGAAAAAGATTTTTAAACTTAGGCCCAGAGCCTTTTGATCGAAAATTTAACAAAAAATATATCTCTTCATCATTAAGAAATAAAGAAAAAAATATTAAAAACTTTTTACTTGATCAAAATTTTGTTTCGGGGATTGGAAATATATATGCAAATGAAATTTTATTTCTAAGTAAGATTAGACCTACGCAAAAGGGAGCAACATTAAATGAAAAAGATTGTAAAAAAATTATTAAAAATTCTCAAAAAGTTCTTAGAGATGCAATTGAGAAAGGAGGATCCAGTATAAGAGATTTTAAGAATACATTAGGTAAAAAAGGTAATTTTCAAAAAAAATTTAATGTTTATGGAAGAAATGGTTTGAATTGTAAAAGATTAAGATGCCAAGGGATAATTAAAAAAAAAGTTATCTCCAATAGATCCACTTTTTATTGTAGCAACTGTCAAAAATAGATGATTATTTGATTGACCAATATTAATTCTCAAGTTATACCCCTGCGCATATGGCTAATACTAAATCTGCAATCAAAAGAATTAGAAGAATATCAAAACAAACAATTGTTAATAAGGCGAGGAAAAGCAGGTATAAGAACGCTTTAAAAAAGATGAACTTATTATTAGTTGAAAAAAAGAAATCTGAAGCATTAAAATTCTTACCTAAGTTGAATTCTGAACTTATGAAGATTGCTAAAACTGGCATCATAAAAAAACAGAACGCTGCAAGAAACATTTCGCGAATTACTAAAAAAATATCCTCTATATAATTGTTTATACCTGCTGCAGTTGATTCAACTCAAAGCATACGCTTTATATATGAATTGTAATTTTCAATTTACAATATTTAGACTTAGTAAATTATTTTTCCAGATCGTTTTCAATCGTAAATTTCATTTTTTTTTAAATAATTTTTTTATAAAAGCACAGTTTCAAATAAAAGTTTTGACACAATCGTAGATTTTATTTTTTTTTTAATTCTCAAAATTATTTGTTGCAAAAACTTTGTTAAGAGGTTTTAACTGAAGTTCCCCACAAATATGAGCAATACTAATAAAAATAACAAATTTAATAACTTAAAACCTCAAAAGTTCGATTGGAATTTAATTCAGATTGAAATGAAGAATAAGTTGGGTTTAGAAGTTTATGAAAGTTGGTTAAGAAAAATTAGTTTTATAGATGAATTTAACAATTATATTTTACTGTCAGTACCAACAAGATTTATTCGTGACTGGATAACTTCAAGATATTTAGATCAAATTTTACAAACAGTAAAAAGTTATAAAAAAGAAATAATTAGAATTGAATTTAAAATCATAGAGCAAGAAATCAAAAACATAGATGCCCAAACAACTAGTAAAGTCCGAGATACGGGTAAAAATGTATCATTTATAAAAGACTCTTATCTTCAGTATAATCGTATAGATCCTAATAGAAGATTTGATAATTTCATAACAAGCTCAAGCAATAAGCTTGCTTATGAAGCCTCACTTAAAGTTTCAGAAAATATTTCACATTATAACCCTCTTTATATTTATGGAGGTGTAGGATTAGGTAAAACACACTTACTTAACTCTATTGGATTTGAGCTTAAAAAAGAAAATAAAGTTATGTTTATTTCAGCAGAACGATTCATGTATCAATTTGTAAAATCAATAAAGACAAATGATATGGTTAAGTTTAAAGAATATTTCAGAAATACAGATGTTTTATTAATTGATGATATCCAGTTTATGAATGGCAAGGAGGCAATGCAGGAAGAGTTTTTTCATACTTTTAATGCATTATTAGACAAAGGCTCCCAAATAATTGTTACAGCTGATAGGGCTCCAAATAAACTTTCAAGAATTCAAGAACGAATAAAGTCCAGGTTTTCTGGTGGTTTAGTTGTAGATATACAAAAACCAGATACTGAATTAAGAAAAAAAATTATCAAAAAAAAAATTGAAGAGCTAAATGTTTTATATTCTGGTCAGGTAAAAATTTCAGAGGAAATACAGGAATTTATCAGCAGAGAAATAGTCAATAGTGTCAGAGAGTTAGTTGGTGCCCTAAATAGAGTTGTATCGTTCTCAAGAATTTATAATAAGAACCCAAACCTATCTGAAACAAAAATAATTTTAAAAGATTTGTTAAACTTGTTTGAAAACAAGGTAACAATAGATTTAATACAAACTATAGTTTGCAAGTTTTTTAAAATTAGTAAAAATGAAATGCTTTCTTCTAGAAGATCAAGATATTTAGTAAGACCAAGACAAACAGCTATTTATTTAACAAAAATATTAACCTCTAAATCATTACCTGAAATTGGAAGAGAATTTTCAAATAGAGATCATACAACAATAATACATTCAGTGAGGACCATCGAAAAATTGAAAGAAAAGGATCCAGATATGGTCGACAATATAAATAAATTAAAAAACCAAATATTGTATAATAATAAACATAATGAAATTTAACGCTAATCAACAGGATTTACAACAAGCACTCAATTATTGTCAGGGTGTTATTGAAAAAAGAAGCACGTTACCAATCTTATCAAATATTTTATTAGATGTAAAAAATTCTAGTCTTACAATTACAGCGACTGACTTAGACTTGATTTTTATACATCGATTAAGTGATATAGAAGTTTTTGAAGAGGGAAAAACGACGACAACCTCATCTATTATGTATGATATTATTAGAAAATTTTCCTCAGGAAAAAAAATTAATTTAACTCTTACTGAGGTAAGTAAACTTCATTTAGAGTCTGAAAAGTCTATTTTTAATCTTAATTGTATCAGTGCCACAGAATTTCCTTTGACAGATGAAAATTTTGATCAAAATGAATTTTTAATAAAATCTAAGCATCTTTTGAAGTTGTTAAATAAGTGTAAATTTTCTATATCTAATGATGAAACAAGACATTATTTAAGTGGAATATACTTACACCAAACAGAATACGAAGATAAAAATTATCTTACTGCGGTCGCTACAGATAGTCATCGAATGTCTATCTCAAAAATAAGATTAGAAAAAAAAATTGATTTTGAACCAATTATATTACCAAAAAAAACTATTTTTCAACTATGTTCTTTATTAGAAAATTATGATGGAGATGTAAAAATATCAAATATTAAATCCAAAATAAAATTTGAACTAAATAAAAGTATTTTAATTTCGAAATTAATAGATGGAAAGTTTCCAAATTATATACAAGTAATACCAAAGAATAATCAAAAAAAATTAGAGATAAACTTAAAATTATTTTTAAGTTCTGTTGACAGAGTTGCTTCTGTGTCTTTAGACAAAAAAGATGGAGTTAAATTTAGTCTCACTAAAGATTCTTTAAAATTATCAGTAAATAACGCTAATAGTGGAGATGGAAAAGAAACTATTTCAGTTAAATTTGAGCATGATTTAGAAATAAGTTTTAATTCAAAATATTTAATAGATATAGCCTCACAACTTGATGGAGAAAAAATAGAATTATTTTTGAATGACACAGGTTCACCTGCTTTAATTAAAGATCCAGGCGATTTCGATAGTATTTTTGTTGTGATGCCGATGAAAGGCTAATTTAAAGAGCTTAATTCTGCATAAATATTTTTTTGTAAAAGTTTTAAAAATTCCTCTTTAGAATAACCAACTTTTATTGGCTTTAAAATTGATACTGTTATTGTTCTTCCACTTTGTTTAAAACCTTTCTTGGGCCAAACATAACCTGAGTTAATAGCAATTGGTTGGCATTTTATCTTTAATTCTTCGTAGATTCTCGAAGCTCCTTTTTTAAATTGGGGTCTCTCATTCGGTAGCACTCTAGTACCTTGTGGAAAAATAATTATAGGCCTTTCAGATTGTGAAATAATCTTTGTTATATTTTCAAAGAAACCTAAATTATCTTTTGAAATTTGATCTCTTTTAACTGATATGGATCCAATCTTTTTAAGATACCAACCAAAGATTGGTATTAAAAGAAGCTCTTTTTTGAGAATGAAAACTGGTGAATTGAAAATAGTTTGTAGGAAAAATGTTTCAAACATAGATTGATGTGACGATGCTATAAAAAATTTTTCATTATGAATAATGTTTTCTTTTCCTTTAATGATAATTTTTGTTGATAAGAAAAACTTTAAGCAAAAACTAGCCCAACTACCCATTAGTTTTCCTCCTATTAAAACGATTTTTTGAGGAAAAAAAAGAGTAGGTAGAAATATCAAAGAAATAATTATAACTCCTGTAAAAAAGAAAATTGAAAATACTAAATTTCTAATCATTTCAATCAAAAGTTAAATTAAGTCTTTGTACTTTTGCCTTTTTCTAATTACTTTAATTTTTGATTTTTTTATTAATAATTCTGTTACTTTAGGTCTTATATTATAATTTGAGCTTAGTGACATTCCATATGCACCAGTATCACATATAGCAATAAAATCTTTTTCTTTAAGTTCTTGAAATTTTGTTAAAGTTGAAAATTTATCTGTGCTTTCACATATTGGTCCAACAAATTCGTAAATTTTTTTTGACATTTTTGAATTTTTAATTGATGGTAATATTCTATGATTTGCTCCATATAGAGCTGGTCTCATTAAATCATTCATTCCAGCATCTAAAATGATAAAACACTTTCTTTCGCTATTTTTGATATAAATAACTTTAGAAATTAATATACCAGCATTACCTATTATTGACCTTCCAGGCTCAAATATGATTTTTGATTTATTTTTTTTTAAAAATTTTTTAATGATAGAATTATATTTTGTGTAATTAAGTTTTTTACTATTTTTATTGTAAGGGATTCCCATGCCACCACCAAGATCAATATATTTAAATTTAAAATCTATTTTTTTTATAATATTATCAACTACCTTTAACATTTTTTCGTAAGGCCTATAATCTAAAATTTGACTTCCTATATGAACACTCAAACACTCAAGTTCAAGATTTTTAGAATCTTTACAATATTCAATAACTTTTATAAAAGATTTTTTATTTACTCCAAATTTATCATCTTTCTTTCCTGTTGAAATTTGGTTTAAAGTATTAGCATCAGTATTGGGATTTAACCTTATACCAATTTTCACTTTTCTTTTTTTAGATTTAGCAATTCTTTCAATTTCTTTTATTTCACTAATTGATTCGGCATTAATTAATAAGATTTTTCGATCTATAGCATAACTTATTTCATTTGAGGTTTTTCCTACTCCAGAAAAAACAATTTTTTTTGGCTTAATACCAGCTTTGACAGCAAGCATTAATTCACCCATTGATACTACATCTGCACCTAAACCTAATTTTCCTATTTCTCTCAGTAAATTTAAATTACTATTTGATTTTATCGAAAAACATATTATCGGTGAAAAAGACTGAAAGCTTCTTTTGAAATTAATTATATTTTGTTTTAGTTGACTAAAAGAGTAGCAATATACAGGTGTACCAAATTTATATGCAATATTTTGTATTTTTGTATTTTCAATTGTTAATTTTTTATCGATGTATTTCATTAAATTTTAAAGATGATATTTGGAAGTTTAGTCTTTTTCTCTGGTTCTTTATATTGGGGATCCCCTTTTTTTCCACAAGAAACTGCAGCACAAAGTATAAATAAAATTAAAAATATTTTTTTAATCATTTTTGTTTTTTATATTTCATTATCATCTTTTTTATATTATCAAAAGATGTTCCTCCGTAAGATTTTTTTGAATTCACAGAATTCTCTAAATTAAATACTTTTAAAACATTGTTATTTAACTTTGGTTCAATTTTTTTTAATTCGTCTAAGCTTAATTCATTGAGTTTCTTTTTTTTATTTTCTGCAAAATTAACAATAACAGCTGTCTTTTGATAAGCTTCTCTAAAAGACATTGAATGATTTTTTACAAGATAATCTGCTAAATCAGTAGCAGTTATGTAGCCAGATTTTGCAAGTTCTAACATTCTTTTCTTATTTGGACTCAAATTTTTTAATATTTCATCTAATATTTTTATAGAGTCTATTAGAGTGTCATTTGATTTAAAAACAATTTCCTTGTCATCTTGAAGGTCTTTAAAATATGAGAGAGGCAATCCTTTTAAAATTGTGAGCATAGAAAGTAAATTTCCATAACTGTTTCCAGACTTTCCTCTTAAGTACTCTAATAAATCTGGATTTTTTTTTTGAGGCATTATTGATGAACCTGTCACTACTTTATCTGATAAATTTATCAAATTAAAAGCATCTGAATTCCAAATGATAAAGTCCTCTGCAATTCTAGAAATATGCATTGAACAAACTGATACAGCGTATAAAAAATCCAAAACAAAGTCTCTATCAGAAACTGTATCTATAGAATTATTTGTTGGTTTTTTAAAACCAAGTTTTTTTGAGGTATAATTTCTATCTATATTAAAAGAAGTTCCAGTTAAAGCTGCTACTCCTAATGGATTTTCATTTAGATTATCTAGATTACTATTAAACTTTTTTTTATCTCTATTAAACATTTCAACATGTGCCATTAAATAATGTGCAAATGAAATAGCCTGAGCATTTTTGAGATGAGTAAAACCAGGCATAATAGTATAAATATTTTTTTCAGCTAGTTTAATTATACTTTTAATCAACCTATCTAAATTATTATTTATTTCTTTAGTTGCTGATTTAATCCACATTTTAAAATCAGTTATTACTTGATCATTCCTTGATCTAGCAGTGTGAATATAACCTGCCTCTTCTCCAATAATTTGAAAAAGTCTTTTTTCTATATTTATGTGAATATCCTCATATTTTTTTTGAAATTCAAATTTTTTATTCTTGATTTCTTTTTCTATTTTATTGAGGCCATAAATGATCTTATTTTTTATTTTGAAAGAAATTATTTTCTGTTTAAACAACATTTCTACGTGCGCTATAGATCCTGCAATGTCCTCTTTATAAAGTCTTTTATCTATATCAATAGAATTTCCTACTTTTCTAAAAAGGGTGGAAGTATTTTTTTTTATTCTTGACCCCCATATTGTCTCGTTGTTTTTATTTTTTGACATGATAATTAGTTATAACTGTTTAATATGAGATTATTAATAGTATTTATTTTGTTAATGTCTAACTCTTTTGCCAATGAAGCAATGGACATCAAAAATCTTGTAATTAATAAAGAACCTAAAAGATATGATAGTTTAACGTTTTTAGACATTAAAAATGATATTATAAATTTAAAGGATTATGATGGAAATTTGATTTTATTGAATTTCTGGGCAACGTGGTGTTTACCTTGCAAAGAAGAAATGCCATCTTTAGACAAATTAAAAAATAATAAAAATCTAGATAATTTAAAGATATTTCCAATTAACGTGGGACAAGAAAATCATCAAAAAGCAAAGGCTTTTTTTAAAAAATTGGAAATTAAAAACTTAGAATTTTATTTTGATTCTAAAATTACTTTAGCTAAAAAATTTGGATTAAGAGGGATACCTACAACAATTTTATTTAATAAAAATGGATTCGAATTTGCAAGAATTATTGGATCAATAGATTTTAATGATGAAAAATTTATAGATTGGCTTAGTAGATACAACTAATTTTTAAAAAAATAAGCAAAACCCACTAAAGCTATGATTGCAATAAATTGAAGTAGAACTCTTAACTGCATTAACTTATTTGAATATTTTTTACTTGTTTCTCCACCTTTGAACAAAGTACCAATACCAAGTATTAAAACTACTCCTACGGCACATAACAAAACGATTGAAAGTAATTTAACAAATATTCCAGAAATCATATTTGTATTGTAGAATGTTTTTCAAATAAAAAAACATAAATAATTTTATATGACATTTTGTCTAGATACAATCATCGTTAAACCATTAAATAATGCTAAAATACTAAATGCAGTTGTACTACTTCATGGGTATGGTGGAGACGGAAAGGATATAAGTATCCTGACATTAAATTGGAAAAGACATCTACCGAATACAGTTTTTATATGTCCAAATGCTCCAGAAAAATGTGAAATTAATCCTAATGGTTTTCAATGGTTTGATTTAACAAAAGATGACACAGATTATATTTTACAAGAATCCTTAAAAGCTGAAAAAAAACTTAATTTATTTATTAATGAAATCAAAAAAGAATTCAATTTAGAAAAAAATAAAATTTGTCTTTCCGGCTTTAGCCAAGGATGTATGATGTCAATAAATATTGGACTTGTATCAGAGGAAAAATACAATTGTATAGTTGGTTTTTCAGGAAAAATAATTAACCAAGAGGATTTAAAAAATAGAAAAAAAGTTTCAACTAGTACCTTACTTGTTCACGGTGATTCAGATCAAATTGTTTCACCTAATTTTTTACTAGAAGCAAAAGATTTTTTTATAAGAAATAATATAGAAATAGACACTCATTTAATTAAAAACTGCGACCATCATATTCCTATTGAAGCATCAAGTATAGCATTAAATTATATCTTAAAAAAAATTTAATTATCTCTTATTATTGAAATAACTTTTTTTTTAAGTTAAAAATATCCTATGAATAGTTTTCTTGAACAAGAAGTATCTTTAGAAAAATGTCCAGCATTAGTTTTAAATGCTGATTATCGACCATTGAGTTACTATCCTCTATCTTTATGGTCTTGGCAAGATACTGTAAAGTCGGTTTTCTTAGATCGAGTAACAATAGTAAGCACTTACGACAGAATTGTACGAAGCCCATCATTTAATATGCAATTACCCAGCGTCATAGCATTAAAAGATTATATTGTTCCTCAATCAAAACCTAGTTTTACAAGGTTTAATGTATTTCTAAGAGATAAATTTTCATGTCAATATTGTGGAAGTGGTGAAGAGTTAACATTTGATCATTTACTTCCAAGATCAAAAGGTGGTGAAACCAACTGGGATAACGTAGTCACTGCTTGCTCAACTTGCAATGTAAAAAAAGGAGGCAAATTATTAAAACTTTCTGGAATGAAATTGTCCCAATATCCTTTCCAACCAACCACCGAAGACTTACATAAAAATGGTAAAAATTTTCCTCCAAATTTTTTACATAAAAGCTGGATGGACTATTTATACTGGGATGTTGAATTAGAAGCTTAAGATTAGACTTTTTCTGAAATACGAATTGCAATTTTAGAGGCAGTTTTAATCATTTTATCCATAATAGAGTAGAGCCCTTTTTTTGAAGCTCCTTCCTCATAAGCAATGTTTTTATGATCTAGTTCATCCTGTCTAAATTTAGTTATTTTTTTTTTTAACTCCTTTTCATCTGGACCCAATTGATTAATTTGATCTAAATAATGCTTATCGATTACTTCCTCAACTGAAGCTGTACATAACATTGCTGCTTTCTTTCCTAATAAAGTTGAACCAAACCCCAAACCTACTCCTAATAAATCCCACAAAGGTAAAAATTTTGTTGGTTCAATATTTCTTTTTTTTATTTCGTTTTCAAAAAATTGGCAATGCTCCAACTCGTGTTCTTTCATATCCTCTATTGTTTTTTTCAAGTTTTCATTCTTTATAATTGTGTTTAATGCCAATAACTGACCTTCATAAATTTTAACCGCGCCTCTTTCACCTGCATGATCAACTCGAATAAATTCCTCAACTCTATTATTTGTTTTTTTCATAATTTATAAAAAATTTACCCAGTGTTATAATGAATAATAAGCTGACTACAATATTAATAGTAGTCAGAGATAATCCAAAAACCCTAAATGTCACATCTTTACAGCTAATTGTCTTTTTACTCAATTTATTGAGTAATTCTTCTTTGGTAATATTTTCAAAAAAATTTTCTACACCACAAACTGCTGATTCCTTAAAAAAACCCTGTTCTATGCCGAAATGATACAATGAAATCGCAAAAGAAAAAATAAAAGTAAGTATTATTAGTAAAATAAAAAATTTCTCATTTTTCTTCATAAGAAATAAAATGGATATCAAAATTATACTAAACCCGTAGGGTATTCTTTGTATCAAACATAAATTACATGGTTGGTGGCCAAGTACATGTTCTATAAAATAAGCAGAAATTAATGCAATTAAACTAAATAAAAAAATTATTTTTAGGTAAATTTCAGCTTTAAGGTTAAACATGAGATTTAAAAATTAGATAAATGACAAAACCAATAATAACAATTAATATTCCAATTATTGTAGACCATTTTGACCCATGTTTATCCATAAATTCATTAAATAAATTTCCAAACTTATAGGAGAGAAATGATACAATAAAAAATCTTAATCCTCTTGAAATAAGACTTATTAAAACAAAGATTAAAAAGTTGAAACCTATCAAACCACTTGCAATAGTAAAAACTTTATAAGGAAGTGGAGTGAAACCTGCTAAAAAAAGTATACTTAACCAGGCATAAAAACCGTCACTATTTACTAAATTATTTTTGATGTCAGATAATTTATTTTCATAACCATAAAAATTCATAATTTCTGATCCAAAATCAAAAAAAAATGCCCCAATTAAATAACCTAAAATTCCCCCTAAAACTGAAAAAATTGTTGTGATGAGAAAAATTTTTATGAAATTTTTTTTCTTTGAAATCACCATTGGAATTATCATTACGTCAGGAGGAATAGGAAAAAAAGAGCTCTCAATAAATGATACTATTGCCAAGTAATATTTAGAACTTTTATGGGCCGCTAAATCTAAACATTTTTTGTAAAGACTTTTAAACATTTTTTGGTTTTAATATAATTTTAGTTCTTATACTATTTAATAAATTAATAAACAATTAGGGGCGAATGGCGGAATTGGTAGACGCGCACGACTCAAAATCGTGTTTCGAAAGAAATGAGAGTTCGATTCTCTCTTCGCCCACCAAATTATGGAATTAAAAGAGATAAATAGTTTAGTTGAGCTTTTTTTTCTTAAATACGAAGAAAATTTTTCTAAAAAAATTAATGTTCATAAAGAAACTTTTTTAGTTTCACTTAAAAATAAAGATTTTTCAGATACTAATTCTGGACCATTTTCATATTCGTGGGCAAATATTTATTTAAAAATAAAGATATTATCAAACTATTTGAAAAAAAATATTTCTAAGGGTGATAGGTGTGTTCTATTATCAGAAAATCGACCTGAATGGTTGATATCTGATATAGCAATAATGAATGCAGGTGGGGTAACTGTTCCACTTTTTACAACCTATTCTGAAAATGACTATGAATATATTATTAATGATTGTGCCCCAAAAGTTTGTATTGTCTCGAATTCTTTTCAATTTGATAAAATTAAAAATCATATAAGGGAAAACACGATCGTTATTTCAATCGACAAATTTGATAAAAAAATAAAATTCTTTGAAGATATTTTTTCAATAGCAGAACCTTACTCTGAAGATTTTCTTAAGAATATTAACCTTTATAATAAAGATTTAAAAAGAAATGATTTAGCCTGTATTATTTACACATCAGGGACTACTGGGTATCCAAAAGGAGTAATGTTAAGTCATGGAGGTATTCTATCAAATTGTGAAGGTGCAAAAGAAATTCTAGAATTATTAGTTAAAGATAAAAAACCTGTTTTTTTAACATGGCTTCCATTGTCCCATTCATACGAACATACTGTTCAATATGTCCAAATTTTATTTGGATCAAAAATTTACTATGCTGAAAGTTTAGAAAAACTGTTACCTAATATGGCTATTGCAAAACCTACCATTATGACTGCTGTACCAAGATTTTATCAAAATTTATATAGTAAAATTTTTCTCAATTTTTCAAAACAAAAAGGATTAAAAAGAAAATTAATAGAAAATACTATTTTAATAGGCACTAAAAATTTAAATAAACAGGAATTAAATCTTAGAGAAAAAATTACGAATTTTTTTTGTGAAATTTTAGTGAGAAGAAAAATCAAAAATCAGTTTGGTGGAGAACTAGAGGCCTTTGTTTCTGGTGGTGGGGCCTTAGATCAAAAAATAGGTGAATTTTTGAATTCTATAGGTTTGCCAACCTTACAAGGGTATGGCTTGACAGAAACTTCTCCTGTAGTGAGCTGTAATATTCCAGGGAAAATAAAAATCGAGACTGTTGGTCCGCCTTTTAAAACAAATAAAGTAAAAATTGCCGAAGACGGAGAAATTTTAGTAAAAGGTGAAAATGTAATGCTTGGTTACTGGAATATGAAAAAAGAAACTGACGAGGTTTTAAAAGATGGTTGGTTGCATACAGGCGACATCGGTGAGATAACTAAAGAGGGAAATTTAAAAATTACTGATAGAAAAAAAGAAATAATAGTTAATCTCGGTGGAGATAACATCTCACCATCAAAAATTGAAAATTTGTTATGCCTTAATGAGAAAATCAAACAAAGTTTCGTTTATGGAGATAAAAAAACTTACTTAGTCTCCCTAATTGTGACCGAAAGTGAAAAAAATAATAAAGAAATCCAACTTTACATTGAAAACTTAAATAAAAACTTGTCAATAACTGAAAAAATTAAAAAATTTAAATTAATTTATGACGAATTTACAATTGAAAATGGAATGTTAACCCCAACTTTAAAAATAAAAAGAAAAAAAATTTTAGAAAAATATAAAGAAGATTTAGAAAAACTTTATTAATTTAACTTAAAAATAGATTATAAAGCGCATAAACATTAACTTTTTCCACATTAAAAATTTTCTTAAAATTTTTTTATTTAACATTTTTTTTTAAAATTTTTACTTCAATTAAATAATTGACATAACGTGTATAAAAAAATAAAAATAAGTTAATAACGAATCATTTTGATTCGTTTAACTAAATAAGGGAGCTAAAGATGCCTAAGAGAAGAAAAAAAGCGAAGAAGGCTAAGAAAAAAGCTAAGAAAAAAGCTAAAAAAAGAAGAAGAAGATAAAAACTTAGTATTCTTAAATTAAAACGCTTCTCATAACGATTTACGTGTGAGAAGCGTTTTTTTATTGCTCTAAATTTTCCTCAGTTTCAGTGACAGGCTCATCATCCGAAAGGTCTGTTGAAACAGTTTTTATAGGATCTGGCTTTACATTTTGAGAATTTTCTGAATTCCTTTTCAATGCTTTATCCAATTTTTTTTGTGTTTCTTCCATAGAAAAGTTTAATATTATCTTAAATTCAGATAAAATTCTTTCATATGCTTTTTCAAAAAGCTGTCTTTCGCTATAGGACTGATCAACCATAAGGTCATCACCTTTATTTAAATCTCTAACTACCTCTGCCAATTCATAAATTTTTCCAGATGAGATTTTCGCCTCATATTCTTGAGCTCTCCTACTCCACATTGATCTTTTAATTTTTGGTTTACTTTTTAAAATCGAAATACATTTGTTAACTTGATTAATAGTCGCTAGGGGGCGAAGATGCGATTGTTTATTAACGGGCACCATTCCATTTGCCTTATCTTTTTCGAATTTTATGACATAAGTTTCCACATCGATACCACCTATGTTAATTTTTTTAAACTCTGTTATTTGACCTACTCCATGTTTAGGATAAACAATATAATCTTTAATTTTATAGTTTCTTTTTTCAGTTTCTTGTTTCTTAACTTTTTTAATTTCAGGCTTTAACTCATTTGTTTTTGAAATTCTTAGGTTTTCTTTATTTGACTCAGATACCTTATTATTTTTAATATTTTGTTTTTTTTCAAGGTCTTTTCTAAGTTTAGGCTTTAAAAGTTTTTTGGATATTTTTTTTTTTGATTTTAAAATATTTTTTTTGGATGACTTTTTTAAGTTTTTTTTGATGATTTTTTTTGATTTTTTTTTAAATGTTTTCTTTAAAATATTTTTCAAACTTATTTTCTTCATCTTTATACTTCTCATGATCCGAAGGTGGATCCTTTTTTGTATTTATATTGGGCCAGATGTTTGAGTATTTCTCATTTATTTCAAGCCATTTTTCAGAACCTAGTTCTGTATCTGCTTTAATAGCATCAACGGGACACTCAGGCTCACAAACGCCACAATCTATACACTCATCAGGTTTAATTACAAGCATATTTTTACCCTCATAAAAACAATCTACTGGGCAAACCTCAACACAATCCATTAGTTTGCATTTGATGCATTTATCATTAACAATGTATGTCATTAAGAATTTTCTTTTTTTATTTGTTCTTTTATATCCCCCATAATTTTACTGTCAATGTATAGCAATCCAGCAAGTCGTCTCATGAGATTAGCCTCGAATACATCAGCTTTTTTATTAGAGAAAATAATTTTCCATAAAGTTTTAACAATCTTTATTTTTTTATTTTCCTCCATATTTTTAACTTCTTTTGTGAAATCTAAAATTTGATTAGAACTTTCTTCCATCTTTTTTGCTTTTTCAATGACTTCATCTATATTTTCATTTCTTGCATCTAAGTTTATTAGTGTTTGTTTAATAATATTTTCTTCTTCTTGAGTGAAATCCTCATCTATTCTAGCTGCATGTATTAATAATGCTCCAATTTTTACTAATTGATTGTCATCAATATTTTCTTTTTTTTTGAAAAATATCATTTTAACTTAAATTAAGGTCTTTTAGGATGCCAAATGGACTCTCTTTCAAAGTTTTTTTATCAAACGTTTTTTTTAAAATTTTTGGTGGGTAATATCTAAAAAAAGTTTCATTTTCTATATCTTTAATCTTATATCCCATTTTTTTTAACAGTTTTTTAAAATTTTCCTTGTTACATCCTAACAGATTGAGCATCTCTGGAGTAATTTTCGTATTTTTATTTTTTTCTTCACTTGAATTTATAATCTTCATAAATAACCTTTCTAAAATATCTATTCTTACAAAAAAATTATCAAACTGCTCAAATCCACACAATAGCATAAAATATTTATTATTTTTGCTCCTATCTTCTAAAAAATTCAAGCCAAAGGCAGGAGGTTTAAGATTAAAATATTTTTGATGAAAATTTTTCCATAGCATAGTTCTTAAAGAGACAGCCTCTGGTTTAATAAGTTTGTGTAAAAAAATATGATATCTTCCAAATTTTACTCCAAGATCCCTTAATATCTTTCTATCTTCTTGTTTAAGATTTATTAGATATTCAGAAACTTGATCTCTTCTAAGAACTCCATTATTTTCATAAAGTTGGTATGCTAGAGCTTTAATTGATGTATTTTTTTCGTCTAGATTTTTAATATCTACAAGACTTTTTAAAATATTATTAATTTTACTTTTAAGCCATTTTTTTAAAAATGTAATTAATTTTTGTTTTTGATCATAATCTAAAATATCATCAACAATTAATTCTAAGCCAGGATTCAGATAATCTTTGCCAGGTATTAATCTTCCTATTGAAGATTTGTCCCAATAAATTTTAAAATCATCGGCTAACTCTACTAAACCAGTATCGATTATTTTTTGAACCCTTTTTTCTAATTCAGGACCGACAGTCTGTCTTGCTGCTTTTTTAAGAGACTTTATATCAGTCTCTAAAGCACCTTTTTTTAAATCTAATTCTAATTTCAAACCTTTAATTCTACCGATAAACTGCTCTTCAATCATCACTTCATTATTTTCTAAAATTTTAGTATCTAATTCCATATCTTGCTTTAACCCCCTTGCAAGAACACTAGCTCTCTTGTCAATAAAAGTTTTTGAAAGTTCTTCATGAAGTCTATCTGAGAGTTTATCTTCTAATAGTTTTGTTTTTTCTATCCAATAATTTTGATTTTCTACCCAATTATTTTTATTCGAAACATATGACCAAGTCCTGACATTTGCAATTCTATTTGATAAAGAATCGACATTTCCTTCTAATTTGTCCAATTTGATCAGCTTTAGTCTCATATAATCATCTGTAATTTTACCTTTATTACTATTCAAATATCCAAATACACTACCTATTACCTCATAGTGGTGGCCATAAGTCTTTTTTACAAAATCTGGTATTTGACAACATTCCCATAAAAGGCTTAAATTATTATTATGTAATTCAACATTTTCTAAGTTTTTGTCTCTTAAAAAATATTTGAGTGCTTTCTCATCAACACACTCATGTATTTTTCTCAACCAACTTTTCTGGGGTCTTTCATCTAAGGATTTAATTAACGCTAAAGGATTATTAAAATTTAAATTTGAGTTTCTCCAAAACAAAGTTTGTATATCATCAAATTTATGATTTTCTAGTAGATCTACTTCTTCATCATTCATTTCTTTACAAATTCCAGTTACCCCAAAATTTCCATCGTTTAAGTATCTTCCTGCTCTTCCTGCAATTTGTCCTATTTCTGATAAATTAAGTTTTCTTAATTTTTTTCCATCAAACTTTTTTAAGTTAGAAAAGTAAACATGATCAATATCCATATTAATTCCCATACCGATAGCATCCGTCGCAACCAAAAAATCAACATCGCCTGACTGATATAAATTCACTTGAGCATTCCTGGTTTTTGGACTTAAGGATCCCATCACAATGGCAGCACCTCCTTTTTGCCTTCTTATTAACTCAGCGATCGCATAAACCTCTTCCGCAGAAAAAGCGATAATAGCTGTTTTCCTATTTATTCTTGAGATCTTTTTGTGACCTGAATAACTAAGTTTTGATAACCTGTTTCTATTAACAAACTCTACATCATCATCCAATTTTGAAATAATTTTTCTTATAGTATTAGATCCCATGAGCATAGTTAATTTTTCACCCCTCATGTTCAATAATCGGTCAGTGAAAATATGACCTCTTTCATGGTCTGCACACATCTGAATTTCATCTACACCAACAAAATCTAACTGTTTATCGATAGGCATAGACTCGACTGTGCATAAAAAGTATTTTGCATTGTCTGGTATTATTTTTTCTTCACCAGTTATTAAAGCAACATTGTTCAAACCAGTTTTTTTAACTACTTTGTCATAAACTTCTCTAGCAAGTAATCTCAAAGGAAATCCGATCATTCCACTTTCAAAAGACAGCATCGTCTCTATTGCCAAATGAGTTTTACCAGTATTCGTTGGACCTAAAACAGCAGTAATTTTGTTTTTTCTCATTTCAATCTTTGGTATATATTTTTTTATTTCTACCAGATGTAGTTAGTCTTAAAGAACAAAAATAGACTAAAACATGACCGAATCGACCAAATAAAAGTTCTCATTTCACTATTTTACTTTTAAAATTTTCCAAACTCCTGAAGCTGATGTTATTGTTTTATTATTACATTTTAACTCACAAAATAAAAAGATTAAAGTTTTTGTTTTTTTTAAAATTTTTACATTGCCAATTATTTCATCACCAATTCTTGATGCTCCTATAAATTTTAAGTCTAAAGAAATAGTAACACAAGGAGCATTTTCAGCAGATCTGTGTGCTGCTGTTCCAGCACCTGCATCGATTAATGCTGACAGATATCCCCCATGTGTAATGCCTGCAGCATTTAAATGATTTTCTTTTATAGTTGATTTAAACTCATATTCAGTATCGGAAATAGTTTTAAACATGACCCCACCGTTATGCTTCATAAAACCTGGCTTTAAACTAATTTGTTTAAATTCTTCGGACATATTTTTTTATAATATAAAAGTTAATATTAATAAAATGATAAAAATAATTATAAAAAAGTAAATCACAGATAATTGAAGGGAGGCATCAAGTAACCATTTAAACATATTTACTCCTTTTTTTGTGGTGCGCCTGCTAGGAGTTGAACCCAGAACCTCCTGGTCCGTAGCCAAGCGCTCTATCCAATTGAGCTACAGGCGCATCTTTAGTATAATTTTTAAAGTATATTAATTTTTAATGTATTTTTATGATAAAACAATTTTAAAATTTTATGACTAATAAATTAAATGAAAAGGAAGTTGTTATTGTTGGTGCCGTCAGAACAGTTATTGGCACGTTTAAAGGCTCACTAAGAAAAATGAGAGCAGATCAACTTGGTTCGATAGTTATAAGTGAAATTTTAAAAAAATCAAAATTTGATAAAAATGAGATAGATGAAGTAATTATGGGTCAAGTTTTAACTACAGGAGGAGGACAAAATCCTGCCAGGCAAGCTGCAATTAATGCAGGTATATCGATTTCAAAACCTGCTCACATAGTAAATCAAGTATGTGGATCTGGTTTACGGGCTGTTGTATCTGGTTTTAATTCAATTAAATTAGGAGATGCAAAAAGTGTTATTGCTGGTGGTCAAGAAAACATGTCAATTACTCCTCATTCAATTTTTTATAGAGAAGAAAAAAAAATAATAGAAGACAAACTGTTGGATACAATGATTCATGATGGTTTATTAGATGCATTCAATAATTATCACATGGGTGTAACAGCAGAAAATGTTGCAAAAAAATTTGGTATATCAAGACAAGATCAAGATGAATTTGCTTTAAATTCTCAAAAAAAAACAGAGCAAGCTTTCAATAGCAATAAATTTGATAATGAAATAATTAAAGTTAATCATGATGGTAATTTTTTAGATAGAGATGAACATCCTAGATTTAATTTAAAAATTTCTGACTTAGAAAAGTTAAAATCAGTTTTTCAAAATAATGGAACTGTTACACCAGGTAATTCTTCAGGGATAAATGATGGCGCTGCAGCTTTATTATTGACATCTTTAGAACATGCGAAAAAAAGATCTTTAAAGCCTTTAGTAAAAATAGTGTCTTGGGCTTCAGTTGGAGTTGATCCTAGTTTAATGGGTCTAGGGCCAATAGAGGCAGTCCGTGAAGCCATAAAAAAAGCAAAATGGTGCATAGATGAGATTGATTTATTTGAAATTAATGAAGCTTTTGCAGCCCAAAGTATTGCAGTGATTCGTGAATTAGGTATTGATCAAAATAAAGTGAATGTTAATGGAGGAGCTATTGCTCTCGGCCATCCTATTGGTGCATCAGGAGCAAGAATACTTGTAACTTTAATACATGAAATGAAAAGACAAAAAAAAGATAAGGGCTGCGCAACACTTTGCATAGGTGGAGGCATGGGCATAGCTCTGTGTGTCGAAAGAATTTAGGAATTAATCTTACCGTATTTTTGTTCCAATAAAATTTTTTGTATCCAAATTTTGGTGTCTTTATAAGCACTAATTTTTGGTTGAATAAGTATTTTTAATAATTTTTTAATCATATTTGAAGCATACTTACAAAGAGTGTCAAAAAATTGAGCAGAATGTGGTAAAATTTGCAATTAACTCTATTTTAATAGTGTATAAAACATAAAAATATGACAGAAAAATTATTAGTTCCTGATATTGGTGAATTTGAAAATGTAGAGGTCATAGAACTGCTTGTTAAAGAAGGACAAGAAATTAGCAAGAATGACCCAGTGGTTACCATAGAGAGTGATAAATCTAGCGTGGAAATACCATCTACTTTATCGGGCAAAATCCAATCTATTAAAGTAAAAGTTGGAGATAAAGTTTCTAAAGGTGACTTGCTTTTGAATATTACTAACTTTAACGATACATCTCAATCAACTAATGAAGTACCTAAAAATACTGAAAATTTAATTCAAGAGGCTGAAAATTCTTTAAAAAAAAATCCAGAACCAAAAAAAATTATTCAAAATATACAAAAAGAAAAACAAAAAATTATTCAAGTTGTAAATAAGGAAGATATTGATCCATTAGAGACAAATGAGTGGTTAGAGTCGCTGTCTGCTGTTATTGAAAAAGATGGCAATCAAAGAGCTCATTATTTGATAAAAGAATTAATTAATAAAGCTTACATGGAAGGTGCTAATATTCCGTATACTCAAAACACACCATATATAAATACTATTCCAGCGAATGAGGAAAAAAAATCTAATGGTGATCAAAATATAGAAAGAAGGATAAGATCATTAATAAGATGGAATGCGGCTGCGATGGTAGTAAGAGCAAATAAAAAATTTCCTGAACTTGGTGGTCATATAGGAACATTCGCCTCTGCTGCAACTCTTTACGATGTGGGAATGAATCATTTTTGGAGAGCTAAAAATAATAAATTTGGAGGTGATTTAGTTTATTTTCAAGGTCATAGTGCACCAGGTATGTATGCACGAGCTTTTCTTGAAGGTCGATTAAATGAAAAACAATTAGACAGTTTTAGACAAGAAGTAAATCCTGGTGGATTATCTTCATATCCACATCCTTGGTTAATGCCGAATTTTTGGCAATTTCCAACTGTGTCTATGGGTCTAGGCCCAATGTTGGCAATCTATCAAGCTAGATATATGAAATATTTAATAAATAGAGGACTTATTAAAGATGAAGGAAGAAAAGTTTGGGCTTTTTTAGGAGATGGAGAGATGGATGAGCCTGAGTCTTTAGGTGCTATCGGTTTAGCGGCAAGAGAGAATTTAGATAATTTAATATTTGTGGTGAATTGTAATTTACAAAGATTAGATGGACCGGTCCGAGGTAATGGAAAGATTATACAGGAATTGGAGGGGATTTTTAGAGGTGCAGGATGGAATGTGATTAAAGTGATATGGGGATCATATTGGGACCCACTAATAGCTAATGACAAAACAGGCCATCTAATAAAAACTATGAACGAGACTGTTGATGGTGAATATCAAGCCATGAAAGCAAGAGATGGTGCTTACGTGAGAGAAAAATTTTTTGGTAAATACAAAGAAACCTCTGAATTGGTCTCTAGTCTTTCAGATAAAGATATCTGGAGATTGAATAGAGGTGGACATGACCCTCACAAAGTTTTTGCTGCATATGATAAAGCATCAAAAAATATTGGAAGCCCAACTGTCGTAATTGCAAAAACTATAAAGGGTTATGGCATGGGCAAAAGTGGAGAAAGTGTTAACACAACTCACCAAACTAAAAAGCTGGATATCGATGATTTGATGTACTACAGAGATAGATTTGATGTGCCTCTTACAGATCAGCAGGTTAAAAATATTGAGTATTATAAACCAGGTCAAAATTCCCCAGAGATAAAGTACCTTAAAGAAAAAAGACTTCAATTAGGTGGATTCATTCCAGAGCGAACTACTTATGCAAAACCAATTAAAGCCCCACCAAAAGATATTTTTGACAACATGAAAGAGTCTACAGGAAAAAAAGAGATGTCTACAACGATGGCTTTAGTTCGAATGCTTACAAATCTTTTAAGAGATAAAAATGTTGCTCCTAGATTGGTACCGATTATTCCTGATGAAGCTAGAACTTTTGGAATGGAAGGTTTCTTTCAAAAAATTGGTATTTATGCTCATGAAGGACAGAAATATGAGCCTGAAGATTCTGCTCAATTGAGTTCATACAGAGAGGAGAAAAGTGGACAAGTTTTGGAGGAAGGAATTAACGAGGCTGGTGCGATGTCTTCTTGGATCGCTGCAGGCACTTCATACACGAATCATGATATTGAAATGATACCTATTTATCTCTTTTATTCAATGTTTGGTTTTCAAAGAATTGGGGATTTTGCTTGGGCGGGTGCAGATAGTCAGTCTAGAGGATTTTTAATTGGAGCAACAGCTGGAAGAACAACCTTAGCTGGTGAAGGACTACAACATCAAGATGGGCACAGTCATCTTATGGCATCCACAATACCAAATTGTGTATCCTATGATCCTACATTTCATTATGAACTTGCAGTCATTTTTAGAGAAGGATTGAAAAGAATGCATGAAAAAAAAGAGAATGTTTTTTATTACATTACTACCATGAATGAAAATTACCATCACCCCTCTATGCCGAAAGACAAGTCTTGTGAAGAGGGAATTTTAAAAGGTATGTATAAAGTAAAAGAATTTAATAAGTATAAAAAAACAAAAATTCAATTTTTGGGATCTGGGACAATTCTAAGAGAAATGATAGCAGGGGCTGAAATACTTCAAGAGGAATATCAAATAGATAGTGAGGTTTGGAGTGTAACAAGTTTCAATGAGCTAAGAAGAAATGGATTAGAAGTTGAAAGATATAATCTTTTGAATCCAGACAAAGAACCTAAAAAATCTTATGTTGAGAAATGTTTAGGCAAAGTGGAAGGGCCTATTTTGGCTGCTTCTGATTATATGAGAATGAACTCTGATCAAATAAGACCATATGTTAACAAAAGTTTTTATTCATTAGGGACAGATGGATTTGGAAGAAGTGATACAAGAAAAAATTTAAGGAAATTTTTTGAAGTAGATAAAGAGCATGTTGTTACTTTTGGCTTAAGTGTGCTAGCCAAAGAACAATTAATTGCCTCTAAATATGCAAAAGAAGCTATTAAGAAATATAAAATAGACATAACTAAACCGATGCCAACTAAACTATAATGTCAACTATAGAGATTAAAGTTCCTAATATTGGAGATTTTAAAGATGTTGAAGTTATAGAAGTTTTGGTATCTGAGGGTCAAACATTAAAAAAAAGTGATCCTCTAATAACAATAGAAAGTGATAAATCTAGTGTTGAAATTCCATCAAACTTTGAAGGCAAAATCAAATCTTTAAAATTAAAAGTTGGAGATAAAGTTTCAGAAGGTGATTTAATATTAATTTTAGAAATCTCAAATCAAAAAAAAGAAAAGGGTTATGAAAAACCAATAATTAAAAAAGAATCTGAAAAAATTCAGGTCGTGAAACCCGAGGCTAAGCAAATATTATCAAACCAAAATAAATTTATAGGTATTTCATCTGCAAGTCCTAAGGTTCGAAAATTTGCTAGAGAGCTAGGAGTAGATATAAATCAAGTTAGTGGTAGTGAGAGAGGAGGAAGAGTTATTGAGAATGATGTAAAATTATTTGTAGCTTCGAAATCAAATAATTTAGTAAATTACGAAAATAAAGATAATAAAAAAATAAAACAAGAATATCTTCATTCAGAATTTGGAGAAGTAGAAATTAAAGATATACCCAGAGTTAAAAAATTATCATCAAAATACTTGATGAACTCTTGGACAAATATTCCTCACGTAACTAACCACGATGAAGCAGATATAACAGAAATGGAAGAATTTAGAAATTCATTAACAGATATTTATACTGGTCAAAAGAAAAAGATCACTCCTTTGGCATTTATTGTAAAAGCTTTGACAAAAACATTAAAAAAATTTCCAAGTTTTAATTCCTCGATTGACCAAATTGATCTAGGTAAAATGACTTTAAAAAAGTATTTTCATATTGGCATAGCTGTAGACACTCCCCATGGACTAATGGTGCCCAAGCTAAGGAATACTGATAAAAAAGATATCAATTCAATCGCCACAGAGTTAAAAAAAATTAGTGATGAATGTAGAAATTTGAGGATAGATAAAAAAGATCTTTTTGGCGGATCGATGACAATTACAAGCTTAGGGGGTATTGGAGGATCTTTTTTTACTCCAATCATTAATTTTCCTGAGGTAGCAATTTTGGGAATTGGAAAATCACAAAAAAAGCAAGTTTATATAAATGGTAAATTTGTAGTAAGAACAATGCTTCCATTATCTTTATCTTATGATCACCGAATAATTGATGGCGCTGAGGCTGCAAGATTTAATAACGAATTAAGAGAAAATTTGGGTAAAAACTTTGCTTACAAATTGGCTGTTTAAATAATTAATGTCTAAAACTATTTCTTTGTTTAGTGCACTATTGTGCACATTTATTTGGGGAACTACATTTGTTGCTCAAGATACAGGTATGGATGATATTGGTCCATTTACCTTTAATGCAGTAAGATTTTTCGTAGGTTTTTTGGCAATACTTCCTTTAGTATTTTTATTTGAGCTTAAGAAATTAAAAGAAGAATTGAAATTAAATATCAAATATTTTTTTAGATTATCTTTTTTTATTGGATTTTCTCTTTTTTTGGCTTCAGCTTTGCAACAAGTATCATTACTTTACACTGATGTAGCAAATGCAGCTTTTTTTACAATCTTTTATGTTCCTATGGTTCCAATTATAATTTTTTTATTTAGAAAGGACTCTATCCATTGGAGTGTATGGCCATCAGTAGTTTTATGTTTAATTGGTGGATATTTGTTAACAAATTTTCATGATGCAACAGTAAGATTAGGTGATAGTTTGGTGTTACTTGGAGCCCTTTTTTGGAGCACACACATAATTTTTGTAGGAATTATGATCGCTAAATTTAATATTCCGCTTACAATTGGAGCAATCCAAACTTTTTTAGTAGCTTTTTTTTCATTCATAGTTGGGATAATTTATGAAGAATTTGTTTTTGAGAATATATACAAAGAAATAGACTCTATTTTGTACGCTGGTGTTTTATCCGGTGGCTTAGCTTTTGTATTACAAATATATGCTCAAAAAAATATTACACCCGCACCCGCAGCAATAATTTTTTCATTAGAGGGTGTTTTTGCAACAGTTTCAGCTTGGTTTTTACTTAACCAAATCTTAGATGTCAATAATCTAGTTGGATGTCTTTTAATTTTGATAGGAGTTTTATTATCGCAACTACTCCCCGTTTTAAAAAACCAACCTAGTAAATTATAAAAAACAAAATAAGTGATATTAGTAGTCTATATATTACAAAAACATTTAATGAAAATTTATTAATAAATATTAAAAAATACTTTATAGTCATATATGAAAATACAAAAGACAAAAAAACTGCTGAAATTACTAAAAAGTTAATTTCAAATGATTTTTGGAACATATCTTTAAGATTTAGAAAACTTGCACCGGCTAAAGCTGGTATTGATAAAAAAAAAGCAATTTTGCTAGACTCAACTCTACTAAAACCTAAAAATCTCGCTGCAGTCAATGTAATACCAGCTCTGCTTACACCGGGTATTAACGCTAAAATTTGAAAAAAACCTATAAAAAGTATTGATCTTAAGTTTAAATTGACTGAAATATTTTTATTAACTTTTTTTTGATCAGAATAAAAGAGAATTAAACCAAAAAGAAAAGTTGTAAAGGTGATTACTTTAATATTTCTTAAATGGTAAATTATTTCTGAAGCATAGATAATATATCCAAAAAAAATAAGTGGTATTGATCCAAATAAAATTAAATTTAAAATTTTTTTATCATTTTTTATACTTATCAAGTCTTTCCTGAAATAAAAGATTATTGCTAACAACGATCCTAAATGAAGACTTATATCAATTATTAGTGAAGCTGTTTTTAATTCATAAAATTTTGAGACCAAAATTAAGTGTGCTGATGAGCTAATTGGAAGGAATTCTGATATTCCTTGAATAGCAGAGAGAATAAAAATTTCTATAAATTCTTGGAACATAATAATGTCGTAGCTCAAAAAAACTTCATTTTAAACAATTCGATTTTTACATAATAGATATGCAAAAACTAAAATATCTTTAATTAAAGCTAATTTTAGTCAAATATAAGTCATATATATTGACCTAAAAAGTTCTTTTACTAATAAAAACAAAGTATATTCTGCTATAAATTTTTAAAAATTATGACTGATAAAATGCTTAAGTTTGTGGAAATAGGTCAACAAACTCCACCTAAAAGGGATATTGATACTAGGAAAGACGATTTTAAGGAGATATATGACGAATTTATTAATCAAAAAGCCCAAGAGCAATCTAGCAGATGCTCACAGTGTGGAGTCCCTTTTTGTCAAGTTCATTGTCCATTAAGCAATAATATTCCTGATTGGTTAAAATTAACAGCTGAAGGAAGACTAAAGGAAGCCTATGAACTATCCCAAAGTACAAATAATATGCCCGAGGTATGTGGAAGAATTTGTCCCCAAGATAGGTTATGTGAGGGCAACTGCGTAATAGAACAATCTGGCCATGGAACAGTAACAATTGGCTCTATGGAAAAATATATTACTGATAATGCCTGGGAACAAGGATGGATCAAACCAATTGAAGTGAAGTTTGAAAAAAATCAAAGTGTAGGTGTAATTGGTGCTGGACCAGCTGGATTAGCTGCAGCTGAACAATTAAGAAAAGATGGTTATCAAATTACAGTTTATGATAGATACGATCGCGCAGGTGGTTTGTTAATTTATGGAATTCCAAACTTTAAACTGGAAAAACATGTAGTTGAGAGAAGGACTAAGCTTCTAAAAGATGGAGGTATAAAATTTGTCCAAAATTTTGAAGTTGGGAAAGATGCTACTTTAGAACAATTAAGAAAAAAACATGATGTAATTTTAATTGCAACTGGTGTTTATAAACCTAGGGAAATTGATCTACCTGGCAATGATTTAGAAAATATTTTTCCAGCAATGGATTTTTTAACAGCTTCCAATAAAAAAGGTTTAGGAGATAAAGTAGAATTATTTGACAAAGGTGTTTTAAATGCTGAAGGCAAAGATGTTGTGGTAATAGGAGGAGGAGACACAGCAATGGATTGCGTAAGAACATCAATTAGACAAAAAGCTAAATCAGTTAAATGTCTCTACAGAAGAGATAAAGAAAATATGCCTGGATCTGCCAGAGAAGTAGCAAATGCTGAAGAGGAAGGTGTTGAGTTCGTATGGTTATCGAGTCCTAAAGAATTTAAGGGGAAAAATAAAATTGAAAGTTTATTAATTGACCAAATAAAACTTGGTGAACCTGATGAGTCTGGAAGAAGAAAACCAGTAATAAAAGAGGGATCTGATTTTGAGATAAAAGCCGATATGGTAATTAAAGCGTTAGGTTTTGATCCAGAGAATTTACCCCATTTATTTGATGCAAAAGAATTACAAGTTACTAAATGGGGAACTATCAAGACAGATTTTGATACAATGCAAACAAATCTAGATGGTGTTTTTGCAGCTGGAGATATTGTTAGAGGAGCCTCATTAGTAGTATGGGCTATCAAAGATGGACGGGATGCGGCACAAGCAATGAAAAACTATCTTAAAGATATCGAATTGAAAAAAACAAGAGTAGCATAATGGAAATATATAAAAAAAACTTAGAACTATTAAGTAAGAATAATATCTATTCCAAAGAAATGGAGCATGATGCCTGTGGAGTAGGACTTATTGCCTCTACGGAGGGAAAAAAATCAAGAACTGTTGTTGATTATGGAATTGAAGCGCTAAAAGCGGTTTGGCATAGAGGAGCTGTGGACGCTGATGGTAAAACAGGTGATGGAGCCGGAATACATTTGGAGATACCAAAAGATTTTTTTATAGAAAAAATTGAAGTTACAGGTCATGACTATGATAATGCAGATATATGTGTTGGTATGATTTTTTTACCAAGGAATGACTATTCCTCACAAGAAAGTTGCAAAACTATTGTAGAAAGTGAGTTGACCAAAAATCATTTTAGTATCTACGGATGGAGACAAGTTCCAGTTGACCCAAAAGTCCTGGGTGAAAAGGCTTTACAAACAATGCCTGAAATAATTCAAGTTTTATTTAAATCCAACGACATAAACTTAGTTGACAAAGAACTAGAGAGAAAAATTTACGAAACTCGAAAAAAAATTGAGAATAAAGCTTTTGAGCAATCTTTAAACAATTTTTACATATGCTCTTTCAGTTCAAAATCTATAATCTATAAAGGAATGTTTTTAGCTGAGGCTATCTCTGATTTCTATTTAGATTTGAAAGACAAAAGATTTGTCTCCAGATTTGCAATCTTTCACCAAAGATTTTCAACCAATACCGCTCCAAGTTGGAGTTTAGCTCAGCCTTTTAGAGCTGTTGCTCATAATGGAGAAATTAATACGTACAGGGGAAATAAAAACTGGATGAAGGTTCATGAACAAGAGATGAAGAGCCCACTTTTTGAGGATATAAATAATTTAAAGCCTGTAATTCGAAAAGGAGTATCTGACTCTGCTGCATTAGATAATGTCTTTGAGCTATTAAATAAATCAGGACAGCCTGCACCTTTAGCTAAATTAATGTTAGTGCCCGATGCTTGGTCAAAAAAGAATAAAACTTTACCAAAAAGTCATCAACAATTATTTAACTTTTTAAATAGCACAATGGAACCGTGGGATGGACCTGCAGCAATAGCTGCTACAGATAATGAATGGGTAATTGCTGCTAATGATAGAAACGGTTTAAGACCATTAAGATATGCAATCACTAAAGACAAACTACTTTTTGCTGGATCTGAAACAGGCATGATCCAACTTAATGAAAAAAAAATTCTTTCTAAAGGTAGATTAGGCCCAGGTGAAATTATAGGTATAAAAATTGAAAAAGGAAAAATTTTTTCAAATGATCAAATTAAAGATTACTTAGCTAAAGAATTTAAACATTTTAACTCGCAAATAATTGACCTTGATGAAAAGTTAACGATCGCTAATGAAAAAAATCAATTTAGTGGAGATGAGTTAAGAAGAAGACAACATGCGTTTGGGGTAAGTTTAGAAGATTTAGAATTAATCTTACACCCAATGGCAGAAGATGCAAAAGAAGCAACCGGTTCTATGGGAGATGATACACCTCTAGCAGTTTTATCTGATAAATATAGACCACTTTATCATTTCTTTAGACAAAACTTTAGTCAAGTAACAAATCCACCGATAGACTCTCTACGTGAAAATAAAGTCATGAGTCTAAAAACAAGATTTGGAAATTTAGGCAACATTCTTGACTTTGATACTTTAACAAAGGAAAATATATACGTTTTAAATAGTCCGATACTTTCCAACTCGCAATTTAATAAATTTATTAATTTTTTTGGAAATAATTCACTGTCTATTGATTGCACTTTTTCAAATGAGGAAAATTTATTAGGCGCTATTGGAAGAATTCAACGTGAAGCAGAAATTGCTGTAAGACAAGGAATTACACAAATAATTTTAAGCGATAAAGAAATCTCTTCGAAAAAATTGCCAATACCAATGTTATTATGCGTTGGCGCAATAAATACCTTTTTAATAGATAAAAAATTAAGAGGATATGTTTCAATAAATGTGCAATCAGGTGAGGCTTTGGATACCCATTCTTTTGCAACATTAATTGGAGTTGGTGCAACAACGATAAATCCATATTTGGCTTTTGATAGTTTGTTTCAGCGATATGAGAAGAAACTATTTGATCAGTATGGTTTTGATGAATGTGTACTAAGATATATTAAATCTGTAAACTCCGGCCTTTTAAAAATAATGTCTAAAATGGGAATATCTGTTCTAAGCTCATACAGAGGAGGATGTAATTTTGAGACAGTTGGATTAAGTAGGACTATAGTTGATGATTATTTTCCAGGTGTGCTTTCAAAAATATCTGGCATTGGACTTAACGGTATTGAAAAAAAAATACGTCAAATTCATAAAGAGGCATTCGAGAGCACTGATACAGTGTTACCAATTGGTGGTATTTATCGATATAGAAAAAATGGTGAAACACATCAATATCAAGGAAAATTAATTCACTTGTTACAAAGCGCAGTTGGCTCAAACTCATATCAAGCTTATAAAAAATATGCTGAAGGGATATATAACTTACCACCAATTAATTTAAGAGATCTGATTAATTTTAGAAAAAAAAAATTAGGTCCATCAATTGATTTAACAATGGTTGAACCTATAGAGAAAATACTTAAAAGATTTGGGAGTGGAAGTATGTCTCATGGAGCTTTGTCAAAAGAAGCTCATGAAACTTTGGCGATAGGAATGAATAGAATTAAAGGTGCCTCTTGTAGTGGGGAGGGTGGAGAGGATGAAAATAGATTCAGGAAAATGGATAGCGGGGATAGTGCAAACTCAAGGGTTAAACAAATTGCTTCTGCAAGATTTGGTGTAACAATAAATTATTTAAATAATTGTAATGAAATAGAGATTAAAATTGCCCAAGGTGCAAAACCTGGTGAAGGTGGTCAATTACCTGGTTTTAAAGTAACAAAAGAGATTGCTAAATTAAGACACTCAACGCCAGGAGTGACACTAATTTCCCCTCCACCTCATCATGACATTTATTCAATAGAGGATCTTGCTCAGCTAATTTATGACCTTAAACAAATAAATCCTAACGCAAGAGTTGGTGTTAAATTAGTAGCTTCATCTGGTATTGGCACAATTGCTGCAGGGGTTGCTAAAGCCAAGGCGGATATAATTTTGATTTCCGGCCATAATGGAGGGACAGGAGCAACGCCACAAACGAGTGTTAAGTATGTCGGTATCCCTTGGGAAATGGGTCTCACAGAGGCAAATCAAGTTCTGACTTTAAATAATTTAAGACATAAAGTTACCTTGAGAACTGATGGTGGAATTAAAACTGGAAGAGATGTCGTTATAGCTGCAATGATGGGTGCAGAAGAATATGGAGTAGCAACAACGGCCTTAGTTGCAATGGGATGTATAATGGTAAGGCAGTGTCATTCGAATACTTGTCCAGTAGGTGTCTGTACTCAAGATGATAAATTAAGAGAAAAATTTACTGGAACTCCAGACAAAATAGTAAACTTATTTACCTTCATTGCTACAGAGGTAAGAGAAATTTTGGCTAATTTAGGATTTAGGTCTTTAAACGAAATAATAGGTAGAACTGATTTACTAATGCAAGTTAACAAAGGTTCCTCAAATCTGGATGATTTGGATTTAAACCCATTATTTGTTCAAGCAGATCCAGGAAGTCACAAAAGATATTGTGACAAAATGGAGATCAATACTGTGCCTGATACTTTAGATCAAAAAATTTGGCCAGAGATTGAAAAAAAATTAGATAGTTCTGAAAAAATAGATAAAGAGTTTATTATTGAAAATACTCATCGAGCAGTAGGAACAAGAATTTCACATAATTTGTATAAAAAATATGGATATGAAAAATTACATGAAAATTTTTTAACTTTAAAATTCAAAGGTTCAGCTGGACAATCTTTTGGTGCTTTTTCGTCAAAAGGTCTAAAATTAGACTTAAAGGGTGATGCAAATGATTATGTTGGCAAAGGATTATCTGGAGCAACAATTATAATTAAACTTCCAGAGGAAAGTAATTTGATATCACATGAAAACACTATAATAGGAAATACAGTTTTATATGGTGCTACGTCAGGAAAACTTTATGCTGCCGGACAGGCTGGAGATAGATTTGCAGTAAGAAATTCTGGAGCAGTAGCAGTGATAGAAGGATGTGACTCGAATGGCTGTGAATATATGACAGGGGGTACAATAGTCATTTTGGGGAAAGTTGGAGATAATTTTGGTGCTGGTATGACAGGAGGAATGGCATTTATTTATGATAAAGATCATGAATTTGAAAAAAAAGTAAATGAAGAGACCATTGTTTGGCAGGAAGTAGAAACAGATTATTGGAAAAGTATTCTTAAGAAATTGATCCAAGATCATCATAAAGAAACAAATTCTAATTTATCAAAACAGATAATATCAAATTTTGATGAAGAAATTAAAAACTTCTTGCAAGTCTGTCCAAAAGAAATGATCGATAAGTTAGAAAACCCGATTTCTTTAAATCCAAAAATTAAAGAAGTTAGTTAATAATTTTTTTTAGCTCTTTTTCTAATATTTTTAAACATTTAGGAGAGGAAAGGCTATGATCTCCATTTTTAATAATAACAAGTTTCTTCTCTGCGTTACTAAAAATTTTAAGGATTTTTCTAGAAAAAGAGACGGGAACAACTTCATCTTTCTGACCATGAATCATTGTTACTTTTAATTTTGCTCTAATCTTTTTTTCTAAAACTTTATTTTTTCTTCCATCTTTAACCAGTTGATGAGTTATTGGATAAATGAAATCTCCATGTTTGAGATTATAAACTCCAGTTTTTATTAATTCTTTTTTGATTTTTTTTGAAAATTTTTTCCACATCAATTTTTCTAAAAATTCAGGAGCTGATCCAATTCCTAAGAAGCCTTTAATTTGTTTCTCAAAAAATTTGAACTGATTTAAAGATATCCACGAACCCATGCTTGAACCAACTAAAATAAATCTATTTTTTTTAATTAATTTTTTAATTAAAAATTTAGTTTCATTTGACCATTTTGATATATTTCCTTTGGTAAATTTTCCTGATGACCTACCATGACCTGAGTATTCAAGTGCAAGAAAACCTATTTTATTTCTTTTTGCAAAATTAAAAAATGTTTTAGGTTTTTTTCCCTCTAAATCTGACATAAAACCGTGTAAAAAAACGACATAGTCACTGTTTTTTTGTCCTTTCATCAAGTATCTTATTTTTTTAGATTTTGTTAATTTCAAGTATTTAAAGTTCGTCATTAAAGTTTATTAGTTTTATCTATTATTATATAATCATATCAAATGTCATCTAATATAAAAGTTTTACAAGTTATACCAAAATTAGGCTACGGGGGTGCAGAGACTGGTTGTTATGACATTGCTCATTACTTAGCAGAAAATAACTGCAAATCTTTTATAGTAACTAGTGGTGGAGAATTATTAAAGTTTATCAACAAAAAAAAGGTAAAGGTTATTAGATTACCTGTGAACAGTAAAAATCCAATTTTAATTTTGATAAATGCAATTATCTTAGTTGGAATAATTTTATTTTTTAATATCTCAATAGTCCATGCGAGAAGTCGTGCGCCAGCTTGGTCTTGTTTGTTAGCAACAAAATTAACTGGTAGAAAATTTGTTACAACATTTCATGGCACTTACAATTTTATTGGTTCAATTAAAAAAATTTATAATTCTGTTATGGTAAGATCAGATTTAATCATTGCAGGATCTAACTTTATATTTTCACATATTAAAGACCACTATTCAAAATATTTAGATCCTAAGAAAAAATTTTTAGTAATCTTTCGAGGTATTAATGTCGATTATTTTGATCCAACAACAAAATTAGAAAGCGAAGAAAAAAAACTACTTCAAAAATGGGAAATTAATAAAGAAAAAAAGATTATTTTAGTGCCTGGTAGACTTACGCCTTGGAAAGGACATGAAATGTTAATTGAAGCAATTAATTTGGTTAATGTTGAATTAGGTTATGAAGCTTTTCATGTTATTATATTAGGAAGTGATCAGGGTAGAAATTTATATAAAAAAAAACTAATTCGTTTAACTGAGCAATACCGTTTGACCAATCAAATTAAATTTATAGATCACTGTAAAGATATGGCCTTGGCTTACAAAGTTTCTGACATAGTTATTTCTCCTTCCATTGAACCCGAAGCATTTGGAAGAGTAGCAGTTGAAGCACAATCTATGGAAAAATTAATCATAGCTAGCAATATTGGTGGTTCAAATGAGACAATAATTGATGAAAAATCTGGTTTTCTATTTGAGTCTGGTAGTCCAAATTCTTTGAGTAAAAAAATTCTCAAAGTTATAACTATGGACGAAACTTCTCTTAAATTATTAGGTCAACAGGGTAGAAAAAACGTTATTAAAAAATTTAATGTTGAAAAAATGTGTTTTTCTACTTATTCAGAGTATAAAAGATTATTAAATGCCTAATATAACACTACCTGATGGAAAAAATCTAAACTTTTCAAAAGAGGTCACAGGATTAGAAATCGCTCAGAAGATAAGTAAGTCATTATCTAAACAAGCTTTAATTATGAGCGTAAATGGAGAACTAAAAGATTTGTATTTTTCCATAAATAAGGATTCTTTAGTAAAAATTTTTACTTCTAAAGATCCTGAAGGATTAGAAGTTATTAGGCATGACGCTGCACATATTATGGCAATGGCTGTGCAAGAGTTATATCCTGGTACGCAAGTGACGATTGGACCAGTAATTGAAAATGGTTTCTATTATGACTTTGCGAGAAAAGAGCCATTTACTGAGGATGACTTAAAAAAAATTGAAAAAAGAATGGCAGAAATAATTGATAAAGACATCAAAACAAGAAGAGAAGTTTGGAAAAGAGAAAAAGCAATTGAGCATTTCAAAAAAATTGGAGAAAAATATAAAGCTGAAATAATAGAGAGTATTCCTCAAGACGAAGAGCTGTCTGTTTATTATCATGGTGAAACTTGGCATGATTTATGCAGGGGTCCTCATCTTTTATCATCTGGTAAAATCGGTAAGGCTTTTAAATTAACAAAAGTCGCCGGAGCTTACTGGCGTGGAGATTCAAAAAATGAAATGTTACAGAGAATTTATGGAACAAGTTGGGCGTCAAAAAAAGATTTAGAAGATTATTTAAATAGAATCCAAGAAGCTGAAAAAAGAGATCATAGAAAACTTGGAAAAGAAATGGATTTGTTTCATTTTAGAGAAGAAAGCCCAGGGTCTGTTTTCTGGCACGAGAAGGGATGGACCCTATTTCAAAAGTTAATAAATTACATGAAAATGAAACAAGAAATTGCAGGTTATAAAGAAATAAATACGCCAGAAGTTTTAGATAGAAGTATGTGGGAAAAATCTGGTCATTGGGAAAAATTTGGAGCAAATATGTATACATCAACTACCCCAGATGAAAAAATATTTGCCATAAAGCCAATGAACTGTCCTGGCTGTATTGAGGTTTTTAATCAAGGTCTTAAAAGTTATAAAGATTTACCATTAAAAATGTCTGAGTTTGGAAAGGTCCATCGTTATGAGCCTTCTGGTGCACTTCATGGTCTTCTAAGAGTAAGGGCATTCACACAAGATGATGCCCATATATTTTGTACTGAAGATCAAATTACAAAGGAATGTTTAACTGTAACTGATCTAATCTTGGGAATTTATAAGGATTTAGGTTTTGAAAATGTTATTCTCAAATACTCTGATAGACCAGAGACAAGAGTTGGAGATGATGACGTCTGGGATAAAGCTGAAGCAGCTTTATTAGAAGCTGTAAAAGCTACTAAATTAGAATATTCTATCAATAAAGGCGAAGGTGCATTTTATGGACCTAAGATTGAGTTTGTTTTAAGAGATGCTATAGGAAGAGATTGGCAATGTGGAACTTTGCAGGTTGATTTTAATTTACCCGGTAGATTAGGTGCTACTTACGTAGATAAAGATGGAACCAAAAAAGTTCCAGTGATGTTACATAGAGCATTGTTTGGATCGCTCGAAAGATTTATTGGTATTTTAATTGAGAATTACGCAGGGAAATTTCCATTTTGGATTTCACCATTACAAACAGTTGTGATTCCTATTTCAGAAGATTTTGAAGATTATGCTTTAGAGGTATCAAAAAAGATTAAACAAGCAGGAATGAGTTCAAAAGTTGATTTAAAGAATCACAACTTGAATTATAAAATCAGAGAACATTCACTTGCAAAAGTCCCAATTTTATTAATTTGTGGTAAAAAAGAAGTTGACAGTAACTCAGTAACCATTAGAAGATTGGATTCTGATAAACAAGAAAATATGGAATTAAATTTATTTTTAAAAACATTCTCTGCTTTAAATAAAGCATCTTCAAATTAAGTGGTAGATTTTAAACAAAATTACTTTCAACGAAGAACTAAAGATCGTGGTCCCAGATCTAATAATAGAATCTCTTCTCCTGAGGTTCAAGTGATTGCAAATGATGGTGAAAATCTAGGTACTCTTAATACGAATGAAGCAATTACAATGGCAAAGAACCAAGGATTAGACTTGATTGAAATTGCACCTAACGCAAATCCTCCAGTGTGTAAAATTATGGACATGGGAAAATTCAAATACAATGCTCAAAAAAAAGCTAATCTTGCAAAAAAAAAACAAAAAATTGTTTCTTTAAAAGAAATTAAAATGCGGCCAGTGACAGAAACCCACGATTATGAGTTTAAAGTTAAAAACGCAAAAAAATTTATTGCTAAAGGTGATAAAGTTAAATTCACAATTAGATTTAGAGGTAGAGAGTTGCAACACTCACATTTAGGAAATGAACTTATGTCAAAGATAAAAGAGGATATGAAAGATATTGGAAAGGTTGAATTACACCCTAAATTTGATGGCAAACAAATGATAATGGTAATACAGCCAATATAGCCTTTAATATTAGTTGTAAATCAAAAGCTTTCTTTGTATAAACTCGTCCAATTATGCCTAAATTAAAAACTAAAAGCTCAGCTAAAAAACGTTTCAAAATATCTGCTAGAGGAAAGGTAATTATGGCTCAAGCTGGTAAAAGACATGGCATGATTAAACGTACAAATTCACAGATTAGAAAACTAAGAGGTACTACGACGATGTCAAAACAAGACGGAAAAATAGTTAAATCGTATATGCCTTACAGTTTAAGAGGTTAAAATGGCGAGAGTAAAAAGAGGTGTTACAAGCCGAGCAAAGCATAAGAAAGTTTTAAAGGCAGTCAAAGGTCAATGGGGCCGAAGAAAGAATACAATCAGAGTCGCCAAGCAGGCGATGGAAAAAGCAATGCAGTATGCATATAGAGATCGAAGAAATAAGAAAAGAGATATTAAGTCTCTATGGATACAAAGAATAAATGCCGGTGTTAGAGCAGAGGGAATGACTTACTCTAAATTTATTAATGGACTTAGCAAATGTGGAATAAAAATGGATAGAAAAATTTTAGCAGAAATAGCTTATGATAGTCCAGAAGCCTTTAAAACTATTGTCCAAAAAGCACAATCTGCTTTAAATTAATCTTCACTATTGTTTTATTTCGCTGAAGAAATAATCTGTAAAAATGTCTGATCTAAAAAAAATAAGAGACGAATTTATCCAAAAATTAAAAAGTAAGTTAGATCTAGTAGAACTAAATCAAATTAAATCAGATCTATTTGGCAAAAATGGGCTGGTTTCATCTCAATTTAAAAAGATAGGAACTATTGATGCCTCAGAAAGAAAAAAATTTGCATCTGATTTGAATGTAATTAAGGATGAACTTCAAGATCTTATTAATTTGAAAATAAATGAAATACAAAAAGCAAATATCAATGAAAAATTAGAAAAAGAAAAAATTGATGTTACTTTACCAGAGCGATCGTTTGTAAGGGGCAAAATTCATCCTGTATCACAAACAATTGATGAAATATCTTCTATATTTTCTGAAATAGGTTTCAGTGTAGAGGAGGGACCAGATGTTGAAAATGAATATAATAATTTTACTGCTTTAAATACTCCAGATAATCATCCAGCAAGAGATATGCATGATACATTTTATCTTGATGATAAAAGAGAAAGATTGTTACGTACTCACACGTCCCCTGTTCAAATTAGAACAATGTTAAAAGATAAACCACCTTTTAAAATAATTGCACCTGGCAGAACATACAGATCGGATAGCGATCAAACACATTCACCAATGTTTCACCAAGTTGAAGGTCTTCATATAGATAAAAATATAAATATGGGTCATTTGAAAGGTTGTTTAAATTATTTTATTAAAGAATTTTTTGAAATTAAAAAAATAAAGATGAGATTTAGGCCAAGCCATTTCCCTTTCACAGAACCATCTGCTGAAGTTGATATTGGATATGAAATCAAAGATGGAAAAATTCTTATAGGAGAAGGTAATCAGTGGTTAGAAATACTAGGTTGTGGGATGGTTCATCCTAATGTTTTAAAAAATGTAAAAGTCAATCCAACTAAGTTTCAAGGTTATGCGTTTGGAATAGGAATTGATAGATTAGCGATGTTAAAATATGGAATTAATGATCTGAGAGCTTTCTTTGATTGTGATTATAGATGGTTAAATCATTTTGGATTTGATCCTTTAGACGTACCTTCGAACTATAGAGGCTTAAGCAGATGAAAATCACATTTGATTGGTTAAAAAATCATTTAAAGACAAATTTGAAAGAAAAAAATCTTTTAGAGCAACTTACTAATATAGGACTAGAGGTAGAAAGTGTAGAAAGTCTTTCATCTGACAACCAATTATTTAAAGTTGCTAAAATTATCAAGATAGAAAAACATCCGAATGCAGATCGACTTAAAGTTTGTGATGTAAACGTCGGTGAAAAAGAGCTTAAAAAAGTTGTGTGTGGTGCCGTTAATGCAAGTGAGGGACTTATTACTATATATGCACCTCCGGGTGCAATTATCCCAAAGACTAATACAAAATTAGAAATAGTAAAAATTAGAGGTGTAACTTCTTACGGAATGCTTTGTTCTGAGTCTGAATTGAATTTATCTGATGAAAGTGATGGTATTACCGAATTATCAAAAAAATATGAAAAAAATATTGGCAAAAGTTATTTTTCAAAATCAAAATCTAATTTTATTGATTTATCCATCACGCCTAATCGACCAGATTGTCTTGGTGTGAGAGGAATAGCTAGAGACCTTGCCGCTTCAGGTTTTGGAAAGTTAATAGTACCTAAAGAAAAGCAAATCAAATCAAAAACAAAACAAACTTTAAAAGTTAAGATTAATAAGGAGAAAGGGCAAGGATGTAGAGCTTTTGGTAGTTGTTTAATTAAAAATGTAAAAAATACTGAGAGTCCTCAATGGCTCAAAGATAAATTAATTTCAGTCGGTCAAAAACCTATTTCAGCTATTGTTGATATAACAAATTATATAATGCTTGATATAAATCGACCATTACACGCATATGATGCTGATAAAATTGAAAAAGGGATAATCGTAAGAAACTCAAAATCTGGAGAAGAATTTAAAGCACTGGACAATAAAATTTACAAGTTAGAAAAAGGCATGTGCGTTATAAGTGACAACAAAGGAGTTTTAGGATTAGGTGGAATTATTGGAGGAACCAGATCAGGCACAGAATTTGATACAAAAAATATATTATTAGAGTCTGCTTATTTCGATCCAAGATCAATTAGAAGTACAGCAAAAAAATTGAATTTAGATACAGATGCAAAATTTAGATTTGAAAGAGGAATTGATCCATTATCCATCGAAACTGGTTTAAAGAAAGCAGCATCACTAATACATGAAATTTGTGGCGGTGAAGTTAGTAAAATCGATATCCAAAAAATTGAGTCTTATAAACCCAAAACTATAAACTTTGATGTAAATTCTTTTGAAAACATAATTGGATTTAAAATTTCCGAAAAAGAAATTCAAAGAATTTTGACTGATCTTGGTTTTGTAATCAAAAAAGAAAAAAAATTTTTAAAGTTGATCGTTCCTTCTTGGAGACCAGATATTTCACAGCAAATAGATATTATTGAAGAGTTGGTAAGAATAAGTGGTTACGAAAAAATAAAAACAATAAATCCAATTAAAGATAGATCTAAATCTACTTTAACTCAAACTCAAAGATTATTCCATTTTTTACAAAGAGCAATTGCTTCAAAGGGTTATATAGAGACAATAACATGGTCATTTACAGATCAAAATTATAACGATCACTTTAGAGAAGCTGGTAAAGAAATTAAAATTGTAAACCCTATAAGTTCTGAATTGGGAGTTTTAAGAAATTCTATATTTTCAAATTTAATTATGTATATGAGCAAAAATTTGGATAGAGGTTTTAAAGATTTATCTATATTTGAGATAGGTCCTATTTTTACTGGTTATGACCCAGGTGAACAAAGGACAGTAGTTTGTGGTTTGTCAGCAGGTAAAAAATCAAGATTTTCTTGGATCGAAAAAGAGAGAAATATTGATTTATTCGATGCAAAAAGAGATGTAGTGCAAACTTTAAGTGAGGCAGGTTATAATTCTGATCAATTTTTTATTGATAGTAAAACACCAAATTATTATCATCCAGGTAAGTCTGGTAGAATTTTCTTAGATCACAGTAAAGACAAAGTTGCAGCTTATTTTGGTGAAATTCATCCCAATATTCTCAAAAAAATTGATATCAAAACTGAAAATTTAATTGGTTTTGAAATCTTTTTAGAAAATTTAAAACTCTCAAGAAAAACATTGAAAGATCAAAAATTGAAGTTTTCTGTATCAGATTTTCAAAAATCAGAGAGAGATTTTGCATTTGTAGTTAATAAAGATGTAGAAGCGCAAGAGCTAATAAATGTTATTTCTAAAGTGAGCCCAAATCTCATTAGTAATATAAAAGTTTTTGATGTTTATGAAGGTGAAAATATTCCAGATAACCAAAAGTCTTTAGCCATCAGTGTAACAATTCAGTCATCAGAAAAAACTTTGAACGATAAGGATTTAGAGAAAATAAATAATCTAATCATAGAAGCAGTGGAAAATAAAACTGGCGCTAAAATTCGATCTTAAAATTGAAATGAGTACAATCGATAATATCAGAAATTTTGCAATCATTGCTCATATAGATCATGGGAAATCTACAATAGCTGATAGAATAATACATAAATGTGGCGGTTTGACTGAGAGAGAAATGAAGTCACAAGTGCTCGACTCTATGGATATAGAGAGAGAAAGAGGTATCACAATAAAAGCACAGACAGTAAAGTTAAATTACAAAGCAAAAAATGGAAAAAATTATATTTTAAATATTATAGACACTCCTGGTCATGTAGATTTTAGTTATGAGGTAAGTAGATCTTTGTATGCCTGCGAAGGATCAATATTAATTGTAGATAGTACTCAGGGCGTCGAAGCTCAAACACTGGCTAATGTTTATCAAGCTTTAGATATTGATCATGAGATTATTCCTGTTTTAAACAAAATAGATTTGCCAGCTTCTGACTTAGATAGAACAAAAAAACAAATCGAGGATGTTATAGGAATTGATACTGAAAATGCAATTCCATGTTCAGGAAAGACAGGAGAAGGTATAAATGATATTTTGGAGCAAATTATTGATCAATTACCGAGTCCAAAAGGGGACTCTGATAAAGATTTAAAATGCTTATTAGTTGATAGTTGGTATGACACTTATTTAGGTGTCGTGATCTTAGTTAGAGTAATTAATGGTAAACTTACAAAAAATATGAAAATTAAAATGCTTTCTACTAATCAAGATTATATAGTTGAAAAAGTTGGAGTTTTTACGCCAAAGGCAAAAGACATAGATGTATTAAATACTGGTGAAATAGGTTTTATTACTACAGGAATTAAGATTCTCTCAGAAACAAAAGTTGGCGACACTATCTGTGATGCATCAAAACCACTTGTAAATGCATTGCCTGGCTTCAAACCAAGTAAACCTGTAGTTTTTTGTGGGTTATTTCCAGTTGATAGCTCTGAGTATCAAAAATTAAAAGATGGGCTTGCTAAATTACAATTAAATGATGCAAGTTTTTCATATGAAGCAGAGTCATCATCAGCTTTAGGATTAGGATTCAGATGTGGATTTTTAGGCCTTTTACATCTTGAAATCATTACGGAAAGATTAGAAAGAGAGTTTGATGTAAATTTATTAACAACTACACCTGGAGTAGTTTATAAAATTAATTTAAACAATGGTAAAAGTATGGATTTACAAAATCCATCAACTCTTCCTGATCCAACAATTATTAGTTCAATTGAAGAGCCTTGGATTAAAGCAACCATAATAACTCCAGATGAATACTTGGGTTCGATAATAAAATTATGTCAGGATAAAAGAGGAGTTCAAACTAATCTTTCATATTCAGGTAATAGAGCTGTCTTAAATTATGAACTACCATTAAATGAAGTAGTTTTTGATTTTAATGACAGAATTAAATCTATGACAAGTGGTTATGCAAGTTTTGATTATGAAATTTTAGAGCATCGAGAGGGAGATTTAGTAAAACTTGGTATTTTAGTTAATAGTGAACCAGTTGATGCGCTCGCTATGATGATTCATAAAGATTTTGCTCAAAAAACTGGAAGAGAAGTATGTGAAAAATTAAAAGATTTGATACCCAGACATAATTTTATGATACCAGTTCAAGCTGCAATTGGTGGCAAAATTATTGCGAGAGAAACAATTAAGGGTTTTAAGAAAGATGTTCTGACAAAGATTCATGGTGGAGGAGCAACAGATAGAAAAAGAAAACTTCTTGAAAAGCAAAAAAAAGGAAAGGCAAGATCAAAGCAATTTGGTAGAGTAGAAATTCCCCAGGAGGCTTTTATTGGGGTTTTAAGAATAAATAAAGATAAATAAAATGGAGTCTAATAGAAAAGTTGAATTTTTTTTTAATAAAATTTACCATTTATTTTTTGGCGAAAAATTTTTTCAAAAGATAAATTTTAAATTTGATAAAAGAAATAGGTTGGATTTAATAAAATATGCAATTAAAAAAAATGACTACAAGGTTTACCTAGAAATAGGTTGTCATTTAGATTATATCTTTAATGAGGTTAAAATTGATAAAATTGGTGTTGATCCCATCAGTGGAGGTAATTTTAGAGGAACAAGTGATCAATTTTTCAAAAAAAATCAGAGAAAATTTGATTGTATTTTTATTGATGGTCTTCACACCTATCAACAAGTAAAGAAAGACATTTTAAATTCATTAAAATTTTTAAATGAAAATGGAATAATAATTTTACACGATTGTTTACCATCTTGTATATCTCACCAAAGAGTTCCAAGAACTAGATATAAATGGAATGGAGATGTTTGGAAAGCCATTGTTGAAATTAGAACGAAAGAAGATTTAGATACGTATACAATTTTAGCAGATCAGGGTTTAGGAATTATTAAAAAAAAGAAAAATACATGCATTCTAGACTTAACTAAAAAAGATTTAAGAAAATTAAATTTTAAATACTATTATAATAATTATCAAAAGATAATGAGAACTATAACTTTTGACGAAGGATTAAGATTAATTTAGACATGAAACCAAAAATTTTTGATTGTATAACTTTTTTTAGAGAAAATTTTATAACAAATTTAAGATTTGAAATTTTAAATGAAGCAGTTGATTATTTTGTTGTTTGTGAGTCAAAATATGATCACAAAAATAATAAAAAAAGTCTTAATTTTCGATTATTAAATGAGAAATTTAAATCAAAAGTGATCTATCTTGTACTGGAGGATAAATTTATAAGCACAGACCCTTGGAAAAATCAGGCTAAACAAAGAGAGTTTTTATTTGAGGGTTTAAAGATTGCAAACAAAGATGATTTAATAATGTTTTCTGACCCTGATGAGATACCTAGACCTGAAAGTCTTATAAATTTTAAAATTAGCTCGAAATATGGAATTTTTCTACAAGACTGTTTTTGCTACAAATTTAATATCTTCAATAAATATGAGACTCCATGGGAAGGAACAAGAATTTGTAAGTTTAAAGATTTAAAATCATTTGATTATATGAGACAAAATATAAAAGCTAAAAATTTAAAAAAAGCATTGTGGAAATTCTATGTTGAGAAAGATATTTGCTTAATTCAGAATGGTGGTTGGCATTTTAATTCTCTAATGGATGCAAAAGAGATATCTTTAAAACTTAAAACATTTGCACATGAAAACTTTGCTGGAGATGAGTATTCAAATATAGATGTTATTAAAAAAAATATTTTAGAAAAAAAAGATTTATTTAAAAGAAATAATCTTTATGAGACAATTAAACTCGATAAATCATTTCCAAAATATATAATTGAAAATAAAATTAAACTTAATGAATGGATAGATTAAAAAATTCAATAGTTTTTAATGGAGAGGTGGCCGAGTGGTTGAAGGCGCACGCTTGGAAAGCGTGTAAAGGGGAAACTCTTTCATGGGTTCGAATCCCATTCTCTCCGCCATTAATTGTTGATAAAAAAAATTTTTTATATAAGTAAAGATATTAATTATGAAAAAATTTTTAGACTTAGGTCTTCAGCCTTTAGCAAATTCTTATATTTTGGAAAAAAATTTAAAAATGAAAGAAAAAAAATTTCGTTTAGAAATTGGATTTAATGAAAAGAACTATCTAGTTTCAATATTGAATACAGTAAGTAAAGAAAAAATGTTTAATAAAAATTATCCTTATAAATCATCAGAGTCAAAAACTATGCGAAATTCATTCATAAACTTAGCAAAGAAAATAAAAAGGAGATTTAATCCTAACTTTGTTATTGAGATTGGAAGTAACGATGGTGCTTTTATTAAAAATTTTAAAAAAGACCAAGTGGTAGGTGTAGAACCATGTAAGAATTTGGCTTTAATAACAAAAAGAAAAAATTTTAAGATTTATCCACAATTTTGGAATATTAGGTTAGCAAAAAAGATTACTAAAGACAAAAAAGCAGATTTAATTTACTCTGCAAATACGCTCAGTCATATCAAAAATTTTAATGAAATTTTCAAAGCTATAAAATATTCGTTATCTGACAATGGTATACTTATATTGGAAGATCCATCACTATTAGAATGTGTGAAGAAAGTAGCATATGATCAATTTTATTGTGAGCATTTATATGTTTTTTCTACTATTTCTTTACAAAAAATTTTAGATAATTTTCAATTAGAGATTTTTGATATTGAAAATATATCGACCCATGGGGGATCAAACAGATATTACATAAAAAAAAGAACAAATAGTATTCATAGAATTACGAGGAAAGTTAAAATTGAGGTTTCAAAAGAGACAAAATATGGTTTAAAAAATTTTGTTACTTATAAAAAATTTGCAAAAAAAGTAAGCATTTCAAGAATTAAGCTTTTAGGTATACTTAAAAATCTTAAAAAGAATAAAAAAAAAGTAATTGGGTATGGTGCTACAGCAAAATCTTGCACTGTATTAAATTACTGTGGTGTCGACAGAAGACTTATTGAATATTTTTATGATACGACTTCTTTTAAGATAAACAAATACTTACCAGGTTCAAAAATTAAGATAAAGAAATATAAAAAATTAAAAAAAAATGATGTTGATTATGTTTTTTTAGGAGCATGGAATTTTAAAGATGAAATTTTTAAAAAAGAAAAAAAATTTATTAAACAAGGCGGAAAATTTATTTCCCATATTCCTTATCCAAAAATAACTTAAAATTTTATTTTAAAATTTTTTTAAATTTTGAAATGTTCATTGTAGAGCTAAGTGGAAAAATTTTTAACTGTTTTTTTTTTACAAATATTTTTTTTACTTTTGGATTAAATGTCTTTGCAAAGTTAAAAATTGATTGAGGTTTGCCACCAACATTCAAAACTCCTTTTAATCTTATCAACTTAAAAAGATTTTTTGCGATTTCATCATGAAAAATAAAATTTGTTTTCATGTTAGCAAAAGCTTTATCGTAGGCAAAAGGTCTTTCTGTCATGCAAATTCTAAGAATTAAAGAATTTTTATACATATGGACTGCAGCCTCACCACCAAGTTTTGACCACCCATATTTATTATGAGGAAGAACAGGATCTTTCTCAGTATAATTTCCTGCTTTAGCTGGATAGACATAATTTGTTGAGAAGTAGATTAATTTAATTTTAAATTTTGAACAAATTTTTACAATATTAGATGTTCCAATTATATTTGTGTCTATACTTTTAGAAATATGTTTATCATGATCTTCCATAGGTCTGGATAAAGCAGCTGCATGTATTAAAAATTTTGGTTTTACCCTTTTAGTGTAATTTTCTAACTTTTTAAAATTTGTTATATCAAACTGGTTTCTGGTGGGAAAATATAAATCGTAATTTGTTTTTATCTGTCTAAAAATTTTTCCAAACCTTCCAGTACCTCCTGTAAAAATTATTTTTATCTTTTTTTTTTTCATTTATTTAAAAATTGGCTCAATGTTTGAGCATTTCTATCCTTTTTTGATAAAATTGGTTTTTTAATTCCCCAACTTATTTTTAGATCTTTATCATTCCACCGAACTGTTTGTTCACTTTTTATATCTCTGTAGTTTGAGCAACTATATAAAACAATATTTTCTTTTTTTAGACCTAAAAAGCCATGAGCAAAACCTTTAGGTATAAATAAAAATCTACAATTTTTTTCACTTAAAATAATTTTGAAATATTTTCCGAAAGTTTTCGAATTTCTCCTAAGATCAACAATCACATCTAATATTTGACCTTTTAAGACTGTTATAAATTTGTCTTGTGTTCTTACAGTTTGAAGATGTAGTCCTCTTAAAACATTCTTATGAGATTTAGAAACTATAGAAAATATAAGCTTTTTTTTTATTTTATTTTCTAAAAATACTTCTTCAAGAAAACCCCTTTTGTCATAAAATTTTTTACCTTGATATATCTTAACGTCTTTAAATATTGTTTTTATTTTTTTCATGAATTATTAAATTAATTTTCTTAAATAATCAGAATATTGACATTTCCCATAGAATTTTATCGCTTCAATTATATTTTTTTTAGATATCCATTTGTTATTCAGTGCAATTTCCTCAATACAAGATATTTTAAATCCCTGCCTATTTTCAATAGCAGATACGAAGGCACTAGTTTTGTAAAAATCCTCGATTGATCCCGTATCTAACCATGCACCACCTCGGCCTATATAATCAGCGTAAAGTTGCTGCTTTTTTTTATATCTATTTAATAAGTCTGTTATTTCTAATTCACCTCTTTTTGATGGCTTTAATTGTTTTGAAAATTTCACCACATTTTTATCAAAAAAATAAAGACCAGTGATTGCTAAATCAGAAAAATATTTTTTTGGCTTTTCTTTTATTGATACAATTTTATTTCTCCCTTTAACCTTTGCTAGCCCATACAGCTCAGGTTTTGAAACTTTATGCAATAACACTTTTGCACCTTTTTTTAATTTTACACAGTCTAGTAATGTTTTGGAGAGGGATTGCCCATAAAAAAAATTATCACCCAATATCAATGCTACATTATCTTTACCTATAAATTTCTCTCCCAAAAGAAAAGCATCTGGCAGTCCTTTGGGATAGGACTGTTCTTTATAAATAATCTTTATACCTAGATTTTTTCCGTCTGGTAATATTTTTCTATATTGATTTAGTTGACCTTTATTTATTATGATTAAAATTTCTTTTATCTTTGATAGCATTAGAATAGATAATGGATAAAAGATCAAAGGTTTATCATATATTGGTAAAAGTTGTTTATTAACAGCTTTTGTTAATGGACTCATTCTTGTTCCATGACCACCAGCCAGAATAATGCCTTTTTTAATCATTTTAGTTTATATTTACACAAGATATATATGAAAACTTCTGTATTTAAATAGTTTAATTTATGTTAAAATAATCCTTTCCAAAAAAATGAAAAATAACAACTATCAAGCTGATTCAATCAAAGTTTTAAAAGGTTTAGAAGCCGTCAGGAAGAGACCTGGAATGTATATTGGAGATACCGATGATGGTACTGGTCTGCATCATATGGTTTATGAAGTTGTAGATAACTCTATTGATGAAGCTCTGGCAGGTTTTTGTAAAAATATTGATGTAAGAATTAATAATGATGGAACTATTACAGTAAAAGATGATGGTCGAGGTATACCTACAGACACTCATAAAGGAGAAAAAAAATCTGCCGCAGAAGTAATAATGACTCAATTACATGCTGGAGGTAAATTCGATCATGATTCTTATAAAGTCTCAGGAGGCTTACATGGAGTTGGAGTATCAGTTGTTAACGCTTTGTCTGAGAAATTACAATTAGAAATTAATAGAGATGGAAAAAAATTTTTTATTGAATTTAATAATGGAGATGCAAAATCACCACTTAAAGTAATAGGAAAATCAAAAGAAACTGGGACTAAGATAACTTTTCTCCCATCTAAAGATGTTTTCTCATCTATTAAATTTAGTGGAAATATAATTATTAAAAGAATGAGGGAATTAGCCTTTTTAAATAAAGGAATTAAAATTACTTTTACAGATGGCAGCTCTAAGAAGGAGAAAGTTGAAGAATTCAAATTTGATGGAGGCGTAGTGCAATTTGTTGAATTTTTAGATAATAAACGAGAAAAACTTAGAAATAAAAATGATAATGATCTGTTTAAAAAACCAATTCAAATTGAAGGTAAAAATAATGGCATAGATATAGAATGTGCTTTAAAATGGAATGCTAGTTATGCTGAAGATGTTCTTCCTTATACAAACAATATTTATCAAAAGGATGGAGGAACTCATTTATTAGGTTTTAGAAGTGCTCTAACAAGAGTTATCAATAAATACGCTAATGAAAACAATCTTTTAAAAAAGAATAAACTTACAATATCTGGAGATGATATTAAAGAGGGATTAACATGTGTTTTATCAACTAAAATTCCAGATCCTAAATTTTCGTCTCAAACAAAAGACAAATTGGTTTCATCAGAGGTAAGAATGATAGTAGAAACAATAATTAATGAAAAACTTTCTATTTGGTTTGATCAAAATCCCTCAATAGCTAAAATAGTTTTAGCAAAAATTATTCAAGCCGCTTTAGCAAGAGATGTAGCTAGAAAAGCTAGAGAAAGCGTCAGAAGAAAAGGTGCTCTTGAACTAAGTGGTTTGCCAGGAAAATTGGCAGACTGTCAAATTGGAAAACAAGAAGGAACAGAGTTATTTATAGTTGAGGGTGACTCTGCTGGCGGCTCAGCCAAACAAGGTAGAAACAGATTAAATCAAGCAGTCTTACCATTAAGAGGAAAAATTTTGAATACATATGTTGAAGAATTTAATAAGAATTCTAATGGTAATAAAAATGGTTCTGATCACAGGACAAAAACTTTATCAAAGATGATTTCCTCTAATGAAATAATGACTTTAATAAATGCACTTGGATTAGATCCTAAAGCTCAAGAAATAGATTTAAAAGATTTAAGATATGGCAAAATCGTAATAATGACCGATGCAGATGTCGATGGATCTCATATTCGAGCTTTGTTGCTCACATTTTTTAATAACAAACCATTTAATAAATTAATCGAAAATGGATTTGTATATTTAGCTCAACCTCCATTATTTAAAATTAATAAAGGGTCTAAAGGAATTTATATTAAGGATGAAAAAGAATTAGAGGATTATATTATTAAGAACAACAAAGATATTAAAAAATATAAAAAAAGTTCGAAAGAATTTATTAGAATAATAGAAGCTGAAAAATCTAATATGAATATACAGAGGTTTAAAGGTCTTGGAGAAATGAACCCTGAAGAACTATGGAGTACTACGCTAAATCCAGAAAGTAGAAACTTGCTACAAGTTCAGTACTCTAAAGACACAAAAAAAGATCAAAAATTGATACATACATTAATGGGTAATGATGTTTCATTAAGGAAAGATTTTATTGTTTCGAACGCTATAAATGTTCAAAATCTTGATATTTAAAAATGAAGTTTTTTGAAACTTCAAAATATTACTCTTTAAAAAAATCAACTTATATTTCACTAAGGTGGATTGGGATTATTGGACAACTAATATCAATTTATTTAGTTTATTTTTATCTAAACTTTACTTTTGATTTTGTTTATTCAAATATAATTATCATTATAGGGATATTGAGTAACCTCTATTTGACATACGTGTACAAAAAAACTCAGGTTTCAGATCGAGCAGCTTTAATTTTTCTTCTTATAGATATAATCCAACTGGGAACATTAATTTATCTAACAGGTGGAATATTAAATCCTTTTATCATATTTTTGATAATACCGAGTATTTTTGCCTCATCAAATTTGGGTTTGAGAACGAATTTAACTATAATTATTACGACAATATTTATAATTATTTTTCTAACCTTTTATTCTAAAGAATTACCTGAACCCTTAAATAATCATTTTCATGTAAGTCCATATTATTATTACGCAATTCCTGTTGCTTTGATAATTGCCTTAATATTTTTAAATCTATTTGCTATTATTTTTGGTTCTGAGTCTAGACTTAGAAAAGAGGCTTTACAGAAAATGGAGGAAGTAATGGCAAAAGAACACGAAATGTTATCTTTAGGAGGGCAAGCAGCTGCTGCAGCACATTCATTAGGTACTCCTCTTTCAACTATTAAAGTTATTACTCAAGAGCTATTAAAACAACTCAAAGATCAAAAAGACGTCATTCAGGATATTGAATTATTATCAAGCCAAGTTGAGAGGTGTAATCAAATTTTAAAGCGCCTTTCTTTAAATCCTATAGAAGAGGATGAATTTATTGATGATGATTTAACCATGAAAGATTATATAAAAGAAATAATATTTTCATTTCAACAAACAAGCAATAAAGAATTCATTTTCAATTTTGATCAAGATTCAAATCCTAAAAAGATAACTAAATCTATCGAAATCGTATATGGATTAAGAAACTTTATTGGTAATGCAAACAAGTTTAGTAAGAATAAAATATTTATAAGCTTAAAAAGCGATATGAATTTTACTGAAATAAATTTAGAGGATGATGGAGATGGCTATCCGGCTGATATTTTGTCAAAAATTGGAGAACCTTATTTAAAAACAGTAAAAGACATAGATAAAGAAAAAATTGGTTTAGGGCTTGGTCTATTTATAGGCAAAACTTTATTGGAAAAAAATTTTGCAATTCTTACTTTCAGAAATTCTAAAACAAGGGGTGGTGCTGAAGTAAAAATAAAATGGAAGAATAATGATTTATTTAATCTTTAATTAAGTTTATTTTTTTTATCAAACATAGAACTTAGTTGACTGATCATTACATCTCCTAATTCATTAACATCTGTTATCTTAATTGCTTTGTTATAATATCTCGATACATCATGACCAATACCAATAGCTAATATTTCAATATCTGTCTGAGTTTCGATATATTTTACCATTTTTTTTAAATGTTTTTCTAAAAAATCTCCTGAATTAACTGATAAAGTTGAATCATCTACTGGTGCTCCGTCTGAAATAACCATTAATATTTTTCTTTCTTCCTTTCTCTTTTTAAGCCTGTTAAACGCCCAAGATATTGCCTCTCCATCTATATTTTCTTTTAGCAAACCTTCCTTTAACATTAAACCTAGATTATTTTTAGATTGTCTCCATTGAGTATCTGCACTTTTATAAATTATGTGTCTCAAATCATTTAGTCTTCCTGGAAATTTAGGTTTACCATTTTTACTCCAATTTTCTCTGCATTGACCGCCTTTCCAATTCTTTGTTGTAAAACCTAAAATTTCTACTTTTACAGCACATCTTTCAAGTGTCCTAGATAAAATATCTGCACAAATAGCAGCAATTGTAATTGGTCTTCCTCTCATGGATCCAGAATTATCTATAAGCAAAGTTACAATAGTGTCTTTAAAGTCTAGATCTTTCTCTCTTTTAAACGATAAAGAATTGTAAGGATCCATTATAATTCGAGGTAATTTCGAACTGTCGAGTAATCCTTCCTCTAAATCAAATTCCCACGATCTATTTTGTTTCGCCAATAACTGTCTTTGAAGTTTATTAGCAAGCTTGGTGATTAAATCCTGAAAACCAATTAATTGTTGATCCAACGTTTTTCTAAGTTTACTTGCTTCATCTGTATTCTCTAATTTTTCTGCTTTGATTACTTGATCGAATTGACTTGTAAATATTTTATAATCTAGATCATTTGGATTTACTTTTTTTTGAATGATTTGTTCTGAGTTTTGCTCATTTGTATCATGATCTGGAAGTTGTTCGTCTAAATTGTATTCATTAACATTGTAATCAGCATCTAGACTTGCTTGAGTTTGTTGATCGTTATTATCATCTCTTTTATCCTCTTGGTCTTGATTTTGGTCTTCATTCGATGGATCGTCTTTTCCATTTTCTTGATTTTTATCCTCTTTTTCATCATCGTTGTCTTGAAAAATATCCATTTCATCTAAAATTTCTGAAAATTTTGAATTATATACAATTTGATTTTCTAAATTTTCCTCTAGAAATTTTTTATGTTTAAGAATTGATTTCTCAAAATCTTTTTCCCAAAAACTTAAGATTTTTGTTGTTAAAGAATTTAAACGTATTTGATGAAAATTTTTTAACATATAAAGTTCAAAGGCCTCTGCGACTGAGACATCTTCTTTTGATTTAAGCTGATCTTTTCTTTTTAAATTAATCATTTGATCATAATTTTGAGAAAAATTTTTTTTAATACCTTTAAGCATCTTACCACCCAATAACTCATATCTTATTTTTTCAGCGATGTTGTAAAGTGATCTTGATGAACTGTTAGTTGGGAGATTTTTTTTATAGATTTCTTCGTTAGAAAACCTTATTTTTAATGCAGCTGAGTCAGTTTCAGCACGAAGTTTAATAAAATCTGATGGTTTTTCTATTTCATTAATCTCTATTTTACTAAAATCTTTTAAATCCCCATGTTTTGGTAATTTTTTTTTTAATATTAAATCATCCGAAATTACTTTTGCAGTAGAAGTTAGTGCGACTTTAAATTTTTCTTTTAAATTAGAAAATTTATTACTCATTTAGATTTGAATATTAATCAATGACTCAGGCAACTCTTCACCAAAGCACCTTTGATAATACTCAGCAATAGTATTTTTTTCCATATCATCACATTTATTTAAAAAAGTGACTCTAAATGCGTAACCAATATCTTTGAAAATTTCACTATTTTCGGCCCAATGCATAACTGTCCTAGGACTCATCACCGTAGAAATATCACCAGCAATAAAACCTTTTCTAGTTAAAGAGGCTACTTTTATCATGTTAGCAACTTGTTCTTTACCTTTTGGATTATCAAAATTTTTGTTCTTAGATAATATTATTTCAAGCTCTCTCTCCAAACTAAGATAATTCAAAGTGGTCACTATATTCCACCTATCCATCTGTCCCTGGTTAATCTGTTGAGTACCATGGTAAAGCCCTGAGGTATCCCCTAGACCAACAGTATTTGAAGTTGCAAATAATCTAAAAAATTTATTTTGTTTTATAACCTTATTTTTATCAAGAAGTGTGAAACTTCCCTCAGCTTCTAAAACTCTTTGGATTACAAACATTACATCCGGTCTACCAGCATCATATTCATCAAACACCAGAGCAACAGGATTTTGTATTGACCAGGGTAAAATACCCTCGTTGAATTGAGTTATCTGTTTTCCATCTTTAAGAACTATCGCATCTTTTCCAATTAAATCTATTCTACTTATGTGGCTGTCTAAGTTAACGCGAATACAAGGCCAATTTAATCTTGCAGCTATTTGCTCTATATGAGTAGATTTACCAGTTCCGTGATAACCTTGTATCAAAACTCTTTTGTTGTGAGCAAAACCAGAAATAATTGCTAGAGTAGTATCTCTATCAAATTTGTAAGTCTTATCTATTTCAGGTACATACTCATTTTTTTTAGAAAAAGCATCTACTTCCATTTCAGTATCAATGCCGAAAGTTTGTTTTAAAGATACTTTTATATCAGGTTGAATGTTAAGATTTTGGTTCAATTTTTTCTCTATAAGTGTTTTTTAATTGCGTATAAGCTAAAGTAATTAGTTTTAATTTTTCTTCATGTTTTTTATTACCGGAATTCATATCAGGGTGAAATTTTTTAACAAGCACTTTGAATTTATCTTGAATTTTTTTCCATCTTAAACCGACTGAAACTCCCAAAATACCAAATGCTTTTATATCTTTATGATCAAATTTAAATTGACGCATATGATTAAAATCTCCATTAAATCTATCTTTGTCTAGCTCATCTTTAAGAGTATTATTCCATAAAACTTTAAAGAAATTATCTGAGGAACTAAAACTTTGTGTGGGTTTATGCCAAATCATATCAGATTTTAAAAATTCAATTACCTGGTCTTCATTCATTCCAGAAAAATAATTCCAATTTTTATTAAATTCTTTAACATGCTCTAAGCAAAGCATTCTGAATTTTTTACTATTATCTTTCTCAACAGGTGCTCTATACTCACCAATCTTGTTACAATTTTTCCAGTCACAAATATACTTCATGATATATAATAATATTTATGAATATAAATGAATTAATTGCAATTATAAAAAAAAAACTTTACAATAATTTTGATATTGAGGATATTTTGATTGAAGATAAATCTTATTTACACAAAAATCATTCAGGCAATGTAAAAGGTAAGTTTCATTTGAAAATTACTTTAACATCTCTTGAATTAAAAAAAATGAATAAATTAGAGAGTAATAAAAAAATTTATAAAACTTTAGACAATGAATTAAAAAAATTCATTCACTCTATACAACTCCTAATTACTTAATTCACTTTTTAAAAATAATCCTAGATTTTCCTTTGTATATTTCTGATCAATTAATGGAGTGCCAATTTTTTTCAAAAGAACTAAACTGATTTTGTCTGAGTTGTTTTTTTTATCTTTAAGCATAAACTTAATAATTTTTTTAGTATCATTAATTCTAAAATATTCTTTTAATTCTGAAGGTAGATTACAATTATAGATATGATTTATAATTGAACTGTGTTCATTCTTTTTAATTAAATTTCTTTTTAGACTAAAGTTTAAAGCTGTTTTCAATCCCAAAATAACAGCTTCTCCATGATTCAATCTTTTAGAGTAACCTAAAGATGCCTCATAAGCATGTGCAAAAGTATGACCAAAATTTAAAATTTTTCTTAATCCACCTTCCTTTTCATCTTTTTCAACTACATTTTTTTTAATTTTACAACTCTCATAAATTGCCTTTTCTATAAATGGGGATGTAAGTTTTAAAATTTCTTCACTATTTTTATTTAGAAATATATAAAAATTTTTATTAGCAATTAGTGAATGTTTCAAAATTTCTCCATATCCACAAATTATTTCTCTTTTTGGAAGTGTCTTAAGAAATTGAGTATCTGAAATGACTAAATTTGGTTGATAAAAACTACCAATAAGATTTTTTCCATACTTTGTATTTACTCCAGTTTTCCCTCCAATAGATGAGTCAACTTGAGCCAAAAGTGTTGTAGGGATGTTTATAAATTTTATACCTCTTTTAAACAAACTAGCAGCAAAACTGCTAATGTCACCTGTTATTCCACCCCCCACAGAAATTATACAATCATCCCTTAAAAAATTTTTTTTAAGTAAAAAATTTAAAATTTTATTAATATAATCTATATTTTTATTGATTTCATTTGCTTTGAAATAAAAAATAAAAATCTTTTTTTTATTTAAAGATTTTTTTATTTTTGAGATTAATTTTTTTGATATGTTTTTATCAACTATTAACAAACAATTTTTAAATTTAATGGAGTTTTCTTTTAGTATTTTTGATAAGTTTGAAATCAAATTTGATCCAATTAGAATTGGATATTCTTGGCTTTTTGTCTTTATATTTAATTTAATGTGTTTCATAAATTTTTAAAACTTTATCAATAACTTGTTTTTTTGACAAATTATCACACTTTATTTCATACAAAGCTTTAGAATAAATGTTATTTCGTTTTTTTATTAAATCAACCAATTCATTATCTGTCGCATTAAATGCCAAAGGTCTTTTTTTGCTATATCTAATTCTTTTTAATAAAATAGTTGTGTTCCAATTTAACCAAAAGGAAACACTGCTCCTCAAGACTTCTTTTCTTATTGATTTGTTTGTAAAAGCTCCCCCTCCAAGTGAAATAACTACTGATTCAAGTTTAAGCTTTTTAAGAGTAATTTTCTCCTCAAATTTTCTAAAAAAATTTTCACCCTTAGTCTCAAATATCTTTTTGATAGATATTCCTAATTCTTTTTCGATTTCTTTATCAATATCTACAAAAGTTAATTTCAATTTTTTTGCAATTTGCAAACCGATTGAACTCTTTCCAGATCCCATCATTCCTAAAAAAACAAGATTTTCTTTTGTTTCCATAAGTTTCTATATTGAAAAAACACAAATATGTCTTATTTTGAAATTAATTAAAACTATATGCAATTCGTTAAAAAAACAAGTTTGAGAAGAAATATTCTCGGTTTAGTATTTAAATTAGCTTTAGTTTTTATTGTAATTCTTGGAGTTATATTTTTACTAAATAAAATCGAATATCCTTCACCAAATAAAGAAATAGAAAAAATAATTCCTAATGAAAATTTTAAGATTATTAAATAGATATTTCTATTTTTTCGTATTGTATTTTTTTTTGGGACTCACCTCCTTAGCAGACGATCAACCTGCGGACATTTGGAATACACAAGAACTAGTTTCCTCTCCCTCTGAAAATCAATCATTAGAACTTAATAAGAGTGACCTTCCTGTTAAAGAAAATGAAATGAGTATATATAAAATGCAATCTCAGAGAAATTCTAGCTCAATAGAACTTAATATGAATCCTAAAACAAATGAATTAAAAATTATTGGATTATATGATCCTAGTGATTATGATCTAGACATAAACATGTGGTCTAACTCTGATGGTGATCAACTCAAAAATATTTTTTCAAAATTAAACAAACTCAAGCTCTCAAATGATGCTAAAGAAATTCTTAATATTTCCTTACTTACAAACGCTCATAGTCCAAAAAAAAATATAACAAACAAAGAGTTTTTAAAATTCAAATCTAATTGGCTAATGAGAAATTCTGACCTTAATTTAATTGAAAATTATTTAATTGAAAATCAAATTATCAATTCTCATCCAAAACTTACAAAGTATTTATTAGATGAGCACCTATCCGTAGGGAATATTAATAAAGCTTGTGAGGTGTTTGAAAAAAACTCTGAAGTTATTAATGATGATTATATAAATAAATATTTAATATATTGTTTAATTAAGAATGACAGAATTGAAGAAGCAAAACTTATTTATGATCTTAAAAAGGAACTTGGATTCAATGATAAATATTTTGATAATAAGATAAATATTTTATTTAATTATAGCTCTAAAACTGACGATGCAATTTCTGAGGAATCTATAATAGATTTTTTTCTTGCCCATAAAACAAATCCAAATTTTTCGTTTGACCCTAATGAAAAAACAAAAAAGATAATATGGAAATATCTTTCATCAGCGAATTTACTTACCTCTTTTAAAGAGATTGAGGTTACAGAATTAGAAAAAATTTCTTTAATTGAAAAAGCTGTTAATAATAAGAATTATCCAGAAAAAGATTTATTTGATTTATATAAAAGATTTCAATTTAATATAAATCAACTTTTAAACGCAGAGAGTTTTTATAAGTCTTTAACAAATATTGAGGGTAGAGCACTAGTTTATCAAAAAATTCTTCTTGAGTCTAAGATTGAGAATAAACTTAAATTGCTTAAGATTTTGAAAGAGTCATTTAAAAAAGAAAATTTAGAAAATGCTTTTGATATCGAACTTAAAAAATTCTTGAGGGAAATAAATCCAGATAATATTCCAGATAATTTGTCAAATTTCTATTACTCAAATATTGTGAATGAAAATGTTGATAAAAGGAAAATAAAATTTAATAATGATGTATTACATCAGTCGAAACTGATAAATTATTTTAATGGTAACTATTCAGAGTCGAAAATTGAGAAAGATGTAAATAATTATCTAAAGAAAATCAAAAAAAATAAGAAATATTTCTTTTCAATGAAAGATCAAATTTTTATAGAGTCATTAAAATCAGATGGAGTAAAGTTAGATAAGAAATACAATGATTTATATAAAAAAAGTTTGTCAGAGATGCCAACCGATATTCAGGTAATGATTAATAATGATGAAAAAGGCGCTGCTTTATTAAGAATAGTTGAGGTAATAGGTCAAGATGAACTCGAAAGAATTGATGATGAAACAATTTCTTTTATAATCAGTGCTTTAAATCAATTAAATATCGACATAATCAGGAACAAAATTTTATTAAAAGTTCTGCCTTTAAAAGTTTAAAAATTAGTTTATTTATTTACTAATGACAATCAAAGATATCATTACTGTGCCAGATGAAACCTTAAAAAAAATTTCAGAACCTATTGAAAAGATTGGAATAAACGAAAAAAAACTTATCAAAGATTTAGTTGATACGATGTATGACTCTAATGGTATCGGACTGGCGGCGGTTCAAGTTGGTATACTTAAAAGAATCTTAGTTATTGACGTTTCAGCAAAAGATGAAAAAAAAAACCCAATGAGCTTTATTAATCCTGTTATTAAAAAATTTAGTAATGAAACCTCAATATATGAAGAGGGATGTTTATCGATACCGGAAACTTTTATAGAAATTGAACGACCAAAAACTTGTGAAGTTGAATATATTGATATCAATGGCGATCAAAAAATTTTAAAGTGTGATGGACTTTTATCAACTTGCCTTCAGCATGAGATAAATCATTTAGATGGTAAACTAATAATTGATTACTTATCAAAATTAAAAAGAGATTTAATAATCAAGAAAGTTTTAAAATCAAAAAAGAATCTTAGTAGAATTATAGTTTAATCATGTCAAAAAAGATTATTTTCATGGGTACTCCAATATTCGCTGTGCCAATTTTAAAATCTCTTCATCTTAATGGTTATCCAATAACAGTAGTGTATACCCAGCCTCCAAAAAGATCTTATCGGGGTCAAAAGATGAATAAATCAGCAATTCAAGAGATATCTGAGAATTTGAATATAAATTTTAGATGTCCACAAAAATTAAAAAATAACTATCAGGAGCATGAGTTCTTGAAAAAAACCGATGCTGATCTTTCAATAGTCGTAGCTTATGGGCAAATTATACCTAAAGAATTTTTGAATTTAACTAAAAAAGGTTTCTTTAACATTCATGCATCTATACTTCCAAGATGGAGGGGAGCAGCTCCTATTCAGAGATCAATTATGAATTTAGATGAGGAAATAGGAATAAGTATTATGAAAATGAATGAAGATTTGGATAGTGGACCTTTAAGCAACATATATAAGATAAAACTTGATAAAAAACTCAATGCTATGCAAGTTTCAGAAAAACTTTCACTCCTAGCAGCAGATAAAATTTTAGATAATGTAAAGAATATACTCGATGGAAAATCAAAATTTATTGATCAAGATCACTCAATTGCGACTTATGCAAAAAAAATTAGTAAAAGTGAAGGACAAATTAATTGGAATGATGACGCTTTAATGATTATTGGAAAAATTAATGGACTTTATCCATTTCCAGGGGCTTTTTTTAATTTTAATGGTGAGAGATATAAAATTTTAAGAGCGGAAATAGGACATGGCACTGGTAAGAATGGGGAAGTAATTTCAGATGGACTTGAAATTGGATGTGGTGATAATAAATCAATTAAAGTTCTTGAAATTCAAAGAGAGGGTAAAAAAGTTCAAAAAATTCATGAGTTTTTACCTGGATCTCTAATTAAAAAAGGTTCTATAATTCATTATGTTTAAGTTTCAGGTATTAATAGAGTATGTAGGAACCAATTTTAGAGGTTGGCAGATCCAAACAAAAGGAAAAACCATACAAGGTTTAGTTCAAAATAAAATTTCAAAACTTTTAAAAGAAAAAATTATTTTGGTAGGAGCTGGTAGATTGGATAAAGGAGTTCACGCAACTGAACAATCAGCGCACTTTGAGTGTAAAACAAAGATTTTGAATTTAGACAAATTTCTTAAATCATTAAATCATTTTCTAAATAAGGAGATGATTACTGTTCTTAGAATTAAAAAACGAGGTAAAGATTTTCATGCAAGATATTCCGCAAAAATGAGAATATATAGATACGTAATAATCAATCGTTTAAGTAAACCAATGTTGGAAAAAAATAGAGGTTGGCATGTTATAAATAAACTTGATGTTAAGATGATGAAAAAAGCAGCAAACGAGTTAGTTGGAACAAATGATTTTTCAACTTTTAGAGCATCAACTTGTAGAGCAAAGAGTCCGGTTAAGACTATGAAATCTGTCAGAATAAAATCTAATAATAATAATATAGATATAGTGTTCCAATCTCAATCTTTTTTACAACAACAGGTTCGTTCAATGGTTGGTTGTTTAAAATATGTAGGTGAGAAAAAATGGACTTTGAAAAAATTTATTTCTGTTTTTAAATTAAAAAATAGAACTTTATGTGCACCTCCTGCACCACCTGAGGGTCTTTATTTATCAAAAGTTATCTATTAAATTTTTTATTGCTCATAGCAAATTTTTTACTAATTCGCCATCTAGACTCTTCTCTAACAATATAACCACAACAATTTTTTGAACCACATTTACAAGGAAATTGTTTATAGTCTCTGTCAAAACCAAAACCATAATCACAAGTGAACTCCTCCCCCATTTTAATATCGCGTTTTGCGGAAATCCAAACTTTAAGACCTTTACCATTGTAATCACAATTGTTATCACAACTGTGATTTACGAGTCCTGCAATATTCCAAGGAAAATCTCCATCAAGAGTATATTTTTTATTTAATGTGAATAAATAAATACGTTTTTTATTATCGAATTTATTTGACTCATCTACTTCTCTATTCGTAATAATTTTTCCAATGTAATTTATTATTTTTGTACCTTTTTTAATATCACATGAAGCATAAAGACCTCGACCTTTGTTATCAATTTTAGATTTTTTGATCTTATACAATTTCATTAGTGTGATTTAAATTAACATAAAATTTATCAATTGAATTCAACAAGAGCATTCACATGTTCATTTGCACTTTCAGCCAATGCATTTAGATCATAACCACCCTCGAGAATTGAGATTACTTTACCTTGAGTGAAATCTTTAGTAGCAAATAAAGTTCTTTTTGTGATCTCATAAAAATCTTTTGAACTTAATTGAAATTGAGCCAAAGGATCGTCTTTATGTGCATCAAAACCTGCTGAGAAAATTAGAAATTCAGGTTTATATTGAATTAATCTTTCTAAGACCCTATCGAACGCATTAAAATACTGTTCAGAGTTAGTGCCTGCTGGCAAGGGAATATTTAAGGAATTGTTAAAATCACCTTTATCTTTATCTGTTCCTCCTCCTGGATAGAAAGGATATTGATGAGTAGAAATATATAATGAATTTTCATTATCACGCATAACATCATAGTTTCCATTGCCCCAATGAACATCAAAATCTACACATGCTATTTTTTTATAATTGTATTTATTTATTAAATAATTCATCGCAACACCCGCATTAGATATACAGCAAAATCCCATTGCTTTATTTTTTTCAGCATGATGTCCAGGAGGTCTTGCTAAACAAAATGCATTTTTAAATTGATTATTTTCTATTCCGTCTACAGCTCTTATTGTTGAACCTGCAGCCTCAAAAATGGCTTTCTTACTGGAAGGTGACACAACTGTATCCCCATCTAAAAACTTAAGACCTTTTTGTGGAAATGAGTTTTTCAAATAATTGATGTAATCCTTTGAATGTGTCATTTCCAATATTTTTTCTGGCACTTTTTTTGGTTTTTCCCAGATAAGATCATTTCTTTTTTTTAATTTATCTTTTATTGCAATTACTCTTTTAGGCTGTTCAGGATGACCATCCCCTGTGAAATGTTTTTCATAGGAGTCAGAGTTTATTATTGCTGTGTTCATTTAAAATAGCTTTGTAATATACTAAGATATATTTTTGTTAGATTTTTTAAGTCTTTTAAAGATACTGCTTCATCAACTTTATGCATAGTTTTTCCAACTAAACCAAATTCAAGTCCAGGGCATATAGTTTTTATAAATCTTAGGTCTGATGTTCCACCAGTTGTAGACAATTTTGGAGTAATTTTGGTAATTTTTCTTACAATATTTTTCACCATAAATGTTGTTTTATTAGGTTTTGTTAGGAATGCTTCACCAGAGACTTTATACTCAATTTCAAATTTAGATTTGTGTTTTTTATTTATTTTTTTAAAAATTTTGTTTAGCTTTTTTTTTATAGATTTTGAGGTATGAATGTTGTTAAACCTTACATTAAAGGTTGCTTCAGCTGTTGCTGGAATGATATTATCTGCCTTATTTTCTATGTTTATCTTTGTCACCTCTAAATTAGTAGGCTGAAAATTTTTTGTACCTTTATCAAATTTGATATCTTTTAGTTCTTTTAAAATTTTGACAATTATAGTCGAAGGATTATTTGCTCTTTGTGGATACGCTACATGACCTTGTAACCCAAAAACGGTTAATTTGCCAGTTAAGCTACCTCTTCGACCAATTTTTATCATTTCACCTAATACATTAGGATTTGTTGGTTCACCTACTAAGCAGAAATTTATTTTCTCTCTCTTTTTCTTTAAATATTCTACAACCTTTTTTGTACCGTTGACCGCATCACCTTCTTCGTCTCCCGTGATTAATAAACTAATTGATCCATTAAATTTTTTATTCTTTGATAAAAAGTCACTCGCTGCGGACACAAAAGCTGCAATAGAGCTTTTCATATCATTAGCACCTCTTCCAATTAAATGACCTTTTTTTATGGATGGTTTAAATGGATTTATTGTCCATTTTTTTATATTTCCTGGTGGAACAACATCTACATGACCTGCATAACAAAAATTTGGTCCTTTAGTTCCTATTCTTGCATATAAATTTTTAACAGGCTGAAAACCGTTTTCTTTAAATTCTAGAATTTTCGTTTTAAAACCAAGTTTTTTTAACTTTTTCTCTAAAAAATTCATTACACCAGCATCAACAGGAGTAATTGAGGGAAACTTTATTAGCTCTTTAGCTAATTGTAATTCACTTAAAATTTTCATTTCTAGTCTCTTAAAAGATCGTTTATAGATGTTTTCGATCTCGTTTTTTCATCAACCTGCTTTATTATTACAGCACAATATAGTGAAGGCGCTGAAGGATTATTTTTATCAGGTAATGAACCTGGAACAACCACTGAGTAAGGTGGAATTTTACCATATGAAATTTTTCCCGTTTTTCTATCAACTATCTTTGTTGACTGACCAATATACATCCCCATACTTAAAACTGAACCCTCGCCAACAATAACTCCCTCTACCACTTCTGACATAGCGCCGAGGAAAACATTATCCTCAACAATTGTGGGTAGGGCTTGAGCAGGTTCTAAAACACCACCTACTCCAGAGCCAGCAGAAATGTGACAGTTTTTTCCTATTTGACTGCAACTACCTGCTCTTGCGAATGTATCTATCATTGTTCCTTCATCAATATACGCACCAATATTTATGTAGCATGGCATTAACACAGCATTTTTTCCTACAAAAGATCCTTTTCTCACTGGAGAATTGGGAACCATTCTAAAGCCAGCTTTTTCGTGTTCCTCTTTTGACCATCCAGCAGTTTTACCTTTTAATAAATGCGATTTATCATACCAGCTACTGTAAGGACCATTTAAGTTTTCCATTGGGTAAATTCTAAAACTCAACATTATTGCTTTTTTTAAATGTTGATGTGTTACCCACTCACCATTTATTTTTTCTGCTACTCTAGACTTACCTGCATCTAAATCATCAATAACTTGATTTATTGCATCTTTGATCTTTTGTTCTGAATTTTGGTTTATCTTATCTTTAATATTCCAAGCATCATTGATAATTTTTTCTAAAGACATAGTTTATTGACTTTTTAATAACCTTATTTCTTTAAGAAATAAAGATAGATTTTCAATTTTATGAGAGATATAATCTTTATCTGAATCTATTTTTCCGAAATGTTCATCGTTAATTAGCCAAACAGTTGTACAGCCTCGCTCGAAACCTATACTTAAATTTTTAGCGATATCCTCTATATATATTGTTTCTTTAGGGTTAATACCAAATTTTTTTGTCATTAAATCAAATGTTTTTGCTTCTGGCTTAGGTACATAACCGGCGTCTTGGATATCAAATACCCTTTCCCTCCCAAATAAATCAAAAATACCTAGATGAGATAAAATATTTTCAGCATGATCAGCACTTCCATTAGTATAGATGAATTTTTCCATGTCTAACATTTCAAGTTCACTTCTCATTACTTTATCCTCTTTCATAAAAGAGAGATCAATGGTGTGCACATATTTTAAAAATTCTTGTGGCGGTATATCATGATGGATCATAAGACCATTTAAACTTGTATTATATTTATAAAAATAATTTGTTTGAAGTTCTTTAGCAGCTTTCATATCAATTTTAAGCCTTTTGGATATAAATTCTGTCATACGTTGAGATACTTGTCCAAAAACTTTCTCTAATGAATAATTATTATGTTTTCCATAACACACTCCATCAAGATCTAGCAAAAGGTATTTTTTATTCTTTAAATTCATTTTCTTATAAGCGTACCTGAACCTTTGTCTGAAAAAATTTCAAATAATAATGAATGTTTTTCTCTTCCATCAATAATACCAACTGCAGCCACACCATTGTTAATTGCATCTAGACACGTATTTATTTTAGGTATCATACCTTCAGTTATTATTTCTTTATCTATCATATCTAAAATTTCAGATGATGAAATTTCTTCTATCAATTTTTTTTTGTTGTTAAGTACTCCCCTCACATTCGTCATTAATAATAATCTTCTTGATTTTAGAGATTTAGCTATTGCCCCCGCTGCAATATCACCATTAATGTTATAAGTTTTATTTTCACCTCCAAGACCCAAAGGAGATATAATTGGAATTATATTTTTTTTAATTGCATCTTTAATAATTTCAATATTTATTTTACTAGGTATTCCAACAAAGCCAAGCTCTTTAGATTCAGGAACAACTGTAATTATATTATTTTTTTTTGTATTTATTGATAGTGCCCGAGAACTTTTTTTCTCTAAGGATGAAACAATATCTTCATTAAAATCAATTAAAACTGACTCTACTATATTAATAATACTTTTATCAGTTACCCTTAATCCTCTAATAAATTTTGTCTGAATATTAGATTTATCCAACTCTCTTTTAATTCTTGGCCCACCTCCGTGAACAACTACTATTGATAACCCCAACTTATTTAATATACTTATATCAGTTATAAAATTATCAAATATATTTCTATCAATAAAAACATTTCCACCATATTTAATTACAATTATTTCATCTTTATATTTTTCAATATATTTGGATACCTCTTCTATTGGAGGCCCATTTTCGGGGAGTAATTTTTTTAGATCCATTAATTTTTGTATATGAGATTAAAATAATATCAAGTTGTAGTCTTTATAGTTGTTCTTTTCATGATAAATAATTGCTGAGCCATCGTTAAAATATTGTTTATGGTCCAATAAATAACTAGTCCACTAGGGAATGGCGCAAGGATCACTGTCAAAAAAAGAGGGAAGAACATAAATATCTTAGCTTGCATTGGATCAGTAGGTGCTGGATTTAATTTCTGTTGTATCCACATTGAAACACCCATTGCAACTGGCCAAGCTCCTATCACTAAAAAAGAGGGAACATCATATGGCAATAGACCAAATAAATTAAATAAACTTGTTGGGTCTCTTTCACTTAGATCTTGTATCCATCCGAAGAAAGGCATTTGCCTCATTTCAATAGTTACGAATAAAACTTTATATAAAGCAAAAAAAACTGGAATTTGGACAAGGATTGGTAAACATCCAGACATTGGGTTAACCTTTTCTTTCTTATATAAAGCCATCATTTCTTGCTGTAATTTCATTTTATCATCTTTGTGAAGTTCTTTTAGTCTCATCATCTCTGGCTGTAGAGCTTTCATTTTTGCCATACTTCTAAAGGAGAAGTTAGCAAGAGGGAAAAAAACTAGCCGAATACAAATTGTGATAGCTATGATTGCCAAACCATAATTTCCTAAGAGTTTAAAGAAGTAGTCAATTCCAAAAAAAAGAGGTTTCGTTATAAAATAAAGGAAACCCCAATCAATAACTAAATCAAATTTATCAATATCTAGTGTCTGAGAATATCCATCAATAACATCAACTCTTTTTGCAGCTACAATAATTTGAAATTCCTCCTCAATTTTACTTTTTTTAATTAATTCCAATGGTTCAGTCGATATGAAATTAGCTCTAAATTTTTTCTTATAATCAAATGTGGTTTTAAATTCCTTATTTTTTGGTGGTATTAAAGAAGTGATCCAATATTTATCACCAATTCCCAGCCATCCTTTTTGTGAAATTCTTGAAAACTTCTGTTCTTGAATATCATCATAATCTTCCTCTATTAGCTCATCATCTAAAGTAGCAATCAAACCCTCATGTAATATATAAAAATTAGATATTTCAGGAATTTTGTTTCTTATAATTTGGCCATAGGAATAAAAATCATATCTTTTATTAGTTGAATTAGTCACACTTTGTTTAATATTAAACAAATATTGTTCATCTAAAGATATTTCTTTTTGAAAAGTGATCCCTTGTTTGTTGGTCCAAGATAATTTTATTGGAGATTGATTTGTAAGTTTTTTATTTCCAATTATTGACCAAACTGTATTAGAATCAGGAATATCTATATTTTTATCAGACGTTACAAAACCACTTTCTATCAAATAACCATCTTCGATATTTCTTGGACCTAATAGTTTGACTTTTTCGTTACTTTCTAGAGATGTATTGTAGTTTTTAAAAGTAAGATCATCAATTGCAGCTCCTTTTAAAGATATTGACCCAACAATACTTTGATTTTCAAATTTAACTCTTTCGCTTTCTTTTAAAGCTTCTTCTCTTGAAACTTGTTCCAGGTTTTCTTTTTGATCTAAACTTGGTGTATCATTAGTTTGCTCTATTTTATCTTTTTCTATCAAACTTTTCTTTTGCTCTGTTTTTTCAGGTATAAAAAATAATGAATATAGAACAATTACTGCTGAGGATAACGCGATAGCTGCAATTGTATTTTTTGAATCCATTATTTTTTTCCTTCTATTTTTTTAATAACAGGGTCAAGACCTTCACCACCTCCGAGAGTTTTAATCGGATGACATGAGAAAATTCTTTTTAAACTTAACCAAGAACCTTTAAAAAAACCATAAGTCTTTAATGCTTCTATGCTGTATTCAGAGCACGTTGGTAAATATCTACAAGTACTACCCAATAAAGGGCTTAACAAATATCTGTATCCCTTTATTAGAATAATCAAAACGTTAGTAATAATTTTCATTATTTTATTCTCTTAAAACTCTGTATTAAGGTTTCTTTTATATTTGTATATTCATTGTTTAGCATAGTTGGCTTAGCAATAACAAGATATGAATAGTTAATGTTTATTGATATTTTCTTGAACGCTTCGTCAAGAATATTTTTAAGTCTTCTTTTAATCTTGTTTCTTTTTACGGCATTCCCTATTTTTTTTTTTGTAACAAAACTGATATTAAGTTTTTCTTTATTTTTATTTTTTAAATAACCAAAAAAAATTGTTACATATTCATTTGAAACTTTATTTTTTTTTAGTAGTTGTTTAAATTCTTCATTTTTGGAAAGAGCAAGTATTTTGCTTCTCATTAATTTAACCAGAGACCGTAAGAGATTTTCTGCCTCTTGCTCTTCTTCTTGCTAATAGCTTTTTGCCACCTTTGGTTTTCATTTTTGATCTAAACCCGTGTTTTCTGGCTCTCTTAATTTTAGAGGGTTGATATGTTCTTTTCATAAAATGTAACGCATTATTTAATAAATTTGGCTCTTTATAATAATTAAATATATAAATAGCAAATAGAAGATTTTAAAATTAATTTAAAAAAAAATGGAAAAAAATACGAAAATTAAATTTTATGTTGGAATTTCATACATTATTTTAGTGAGTGTTTTTTTATTTTTTTTCTTTTCAAAATTTAGTTTGCAACAAATAACATCTTACGATTTTATCAAAGTAAACAGCTCATATCTTATGAGTCTTAAAACCTCTAATTTATTTTTAGTTTTTATTATTTTCTTGATATCAACAATTTTATGGGTATTTCCATTTTTAGGGTTTGGTTCTCCAATTGCTCTTCTTGGAGGTTTTATTTTTGGAAAGTGGATAGGTACAATTGTTGTAGTATTGGGATTAAGCACTGGAGCAACATTTTTATATATATTTGGAAATTTTTTTTTAAAAGATATTATAAAAGAAAAATTTTTAAATAAGTTTAAAAATTTAGAATTAAAATTCAAAAAATCAGAATTCACTTATTTACTAATCTATAGGTTTTGTGGAGGTATACCCTGGCAATTAAGTTGCATCATACCAACAATGTTTAATGTAAAAGTAAGCAATTTTTTTTATGCTACACTTATTGGTATTATACCCCAAATTTTTTTGGCAGTTTCGATTGGAAGTGGTTTAGAAAAAATTATAGATGAAAATATTGAAGCCCCAAGCATAATTGACTTACTTAGTTCAAGAGATATATATATTCCGATAATTATCTTTTTTATATTGATAATATTTTCAGTAATTGTAAGAAAATTTTTTTATAAAAACTAATGAATAAAATTTTAATAAAAAATAAATTTTTGTTTTTTACAATATTTTTGATTTTTTATTCAGTTTTTTATTTAATTCGTAAACACAATGGTGGACTTGATTGGTCTGTTTCAGAATGGCTTATAAATTATCAAGGTGGTTTTACTCGAAGAGGGCTTGGAGGTGAAATAAATATTTTTTTATCAAACTTTTTTTCAATTTCACTAAGAGATGCAATTCTTTTTCTTCAGATTACGCTCCACAGTTCTTATTTAATATTGTTTTTTATCTTAATTAAAGATCTTAAACTTGATATTATTCAAATTTTTGCATTATTTAGTCCACTATTCTTATTATACCCTATTGCAGAACTTGAAGGTCTAGGAAGAAAAGAAATGTCCATATTTCTCTCTTTTTTAATCGTAATTTTCCTTTCTGATAAAAAAATTCATGCAAATTTGGTTAATCTTTTTGTACTGATTTTTTTTCCTATTTTGTGCTTGATTTGGGAACAAGTAATTTTATTAGCTCCTTTTTTTGCAGTGGTTCTAATAAATAAAAACAGATTATATTCTTTTGCAGAAACATTTATAAAGATATTTTTAATTTTCTTGCCATCGATAATTGTAATTTTAATAATTTTTACTCTACCTTTAAGCAGTGAGGGACATAATGTTATGTGTAAATATTTAGAAACAAAGTTTAATGAAAGGTGTTATGGGTCAGCAGATTTACTTATTACAAATACAATTTATTTTGATACATTTTGGATTCACTTAGAAAGAACTAATTTTTTTCATTATTTTAGATATATTATGATTTTTTTGATTGGTTTTTTCCCTTTACATCTTTGCATAAATAAAAAAAATTTTACAAATCAAGAAAATTTTATTAGCAAAAATTTTAAGCCCATATATCTATTTTTTATACTTTATTCTCCAATGTTGTTATTATATGCCTTTGGTCATGATTGGGGTAGATGGGTTCATATTCAATATTCTATGTCAATTTTGTTGTACTTGTATTTTGTGAAACATAAAATAATCAGTAAAAATTTAAACTACAATTTTTATATTAATTTTCTAATAAAAAGAAAAAAATTACTTATTGTTGTTTTTTTTATATTTGCATTTTACTGGAATCCTAAAACTTTAATTACAGGAGATATAGCAACAAATAGTCTTTATAAGATCGTTTATAATTCCTCAAAAATTATATTTGACTATAAAGGTATTAGACTATTTCAAAACAATCCTGTCATTAAATTTCACCAAAAATTTGTTGAATAGAGTATTTTTTAGTGGTGCCCCCACCAAGAATCGAACTTGAGATTTATCCTTACCATGGACACGTTATACCACTTAACTATGAGGGCAGATCTTATAAACTAATAATTTGAGACTAATATAGTGTATTTTCTCAAATTATTGCCTTAATTTTTTTGATAATATGATTTATATCTACTTAAGGAAATTTTATGGGTATTCATTACGATTATAAATCTACTAAAAGTGCAAAATTAATGGAAAAACAAGCTAAAAGAGAAAGAAAGCTTGCAGAAAAAAAAGCAAAAAGACTAGCAAAAGAAGGTCCAAAAATTGAGAAAGAAAATAACACCCTTGATGCCTCAAAGCCCATAACTTTAGATTTTCTCACCAATCCTAATAAAAAATGAGTGCAAAAAATAAAGATGAAAGATTAAGTTTAGCTCTTAGAAAGAATTTAAGGAAAAGAAAAATTTCTCAAAAAAAGAATAAGAAAAAGAAATAACTAAAATGTCAGTTTTATCAGATAAGTGGATAAGGAAAATGTCCAAAGAAAATGATATGATCTCTCCTTTCGAGGAAAAACAGATAAGAGGAGATAGTATTTCTTATGGGCTTTCATCATTTGGATATGATGCACGTGTTTCTAATGAGTTTAAAATATTTACAAATGTAAATTCTGAAATCGTAGATCCAAAAAATTTTAAACCAACAAATTTTGTAAGCAAAAATACCTCAGAATGCATTATTCCCCCTAATTCATTTGTATTAGCGAGCACAGTAGAAAAATTTAAAATTCCAGAGGATATAATGGTGATTTGTCTTGGTAAGTCAACTTATGCAAGATGTGGAATAATTGTAAATGTCACACCTTTAGAACCAGGTTGGGAGGGTTATGTAACTCTTGAATTTTCCAATACTACCCCTTTACCTGCTAAGATTTATGCTAATGAGGGTGTTGCTCAATTTATTTTCCTTAAAGGAAATGAAAAACCAGAAGTGACTTACGCAGACCGAAAGGGAAAGTATATGGGTCAAACTGGAGTAACATTGCCCAAAGTTTAATTATGCAAAAACTTGAAGTTTTTGGATCAAATAAACTTAAGGGAACAATCGACATATCAGGATCAAAAAATGCTTCATTACCAATACTTGCAGCAAGTTTATTAACAAATAAAAAAATTTTTTTAAGAAATCTTCCAAAAGTTAAGGATATTGAAACAATGATAGATTTATTGAGATCATTAGGATCTAAAATAAAATTTAAGAATAAAGAGTTAGTGATCGATAATTCAAAACAAAATAAAAAATTTGCATCTTATAATCTTATGAAAACTATGCGTGCAGGAATTCTGGTGCTTGGCCCTTTGTTAGCAAAGTTTAGAGTTGCAAAAGTTTCACTTCCAGGCGGCTGTGCAATTGGGACTAGGCCAGTAGATATTCATCTTAATTCCTTATCTAAATTAGGTGTAAAATATAAAATTTTTCAAGGATATGTTCATGCTTGCGCCCCAAGAGGATTAATAGGTTCGAAAATTCGTTTCTCCAAAATTTCCGTAGGGGCGACGGAAAATCTGATAATTGCAGCAAGTTTTGCTAAAGGAACAACAATTTTAAATAATTGTGCAATTGAACCAGAGATTAAAGATTTAGTAGATTTTTTAGTAAAGTTAGGATGTGATATAACATGGACTGCAAAAAGATCGATCAAAATTGTAGGGGTGGAAGAAGTAAATGAAACAACTTACTCTATTATGTTTGATAGGATCGAGGCAGGAACATATCTAATCGCGGCAGCAATAACAGAAAGTAATTTGAAAATAAGAAATCTTTCACCGAGTATTTTAAAAACTGAAATTGATATTTTAAGAAAGATTGGTGCAAGAGTGATTGTAAAAAAAAACGAAATACAAATTCTTGGAAATAAAAATATTAAGAGTACGAACATAAAAACTGCTCCTTATCCCGGATTTCCAACTGACTTGCAGGCTCAGATAATGGTATTGTTATGTAAAGCCAATAACAGATCTTACATAAAGGAAGATATTTTTGAAAATAGATTTATGCATGTATCTGAGCTAAATAGGATGGGAGCGCAAATTTCTATAAATGGTAACAAAGCATCTATTTCTGGGAATATAAAGTTTGCACCAGCTGAATTGATGGCTACTGATTTAAGAGCTTCTGTCTCTTTGATTCTTGCAGCGTTAAGTACGAAAGGAAAATCAGTAATTAATCGAATCTATCATCTTGATAGAGGATACGAAGATTTAGAAAAAAAATTAAAAAAAGTTGGGGCTAAGATAAGAAGAGTTAATTGATGGAAAAAAAATATTCAGCACAAATTATAGCAACAGATAGTGAGGGGTTACAAATGATATCAGCTTACAGTGCTGGAGCTAAAATAAAAGTGGCAGATATTAAATATTTAGCATTGAATAAAGTTTTTTTGATGTCAATTGAAAGAAATAGAGTTGAAACAAATCACAAAAGTGGAAAGATTAATAGTATTTGTAGATTTGATTTTGTTGATAAAGTAAAATCCAAAAATATAAATCAAAAAAATAACAAATTAATTTTGGAATTATTGGCTATAGACTTTATGAAAAATAAAAATAATTACGAGATTAATCTGATTTTTAATAATAATGCCCACATCGCTTTGACTACTGAAGCAATCGAAGTAAGATTGGAAGATCAAATTCAAATTGAAGATTAATGATAGAAATTAGTAGTAAAAATAAAAACTTTGATAAAATCCTTGATAATTTGCTTTTACAAAGAAGAAATAAAGTAAAATCAGAGTCTATTTCAGTTACAAATATAATAAAGGATATTAAAAAGAATGGTGACAAAGCCCTACTAAAATATGAAAAAAAATATAACAAAAATAAAATTATAAAACCGAATTCTAAACAGATTTCAAAATCAATATCATTTCTGGAAAATAAAGTAAAAAAAGCAATTGATTTAGCTTACCAAAGAATTTACAAATTTCACTCTCTTCAAAAATTTAAAAATATTTATTATACGGATAAATTTAAAAATAAATTGGAATATAAATATTTACCGATAGAGTCCGTTGCAATTTATGTTCCTGGCTCTTCAGCTTCATATCCTTCAACTGTATTGATGAATGCTATTCCAGCAATAGTAGCAGGAGTAAAAAGAATAGTAATGATAAATCCAAGCAATAAAGGCAAACAGAATCCGGCAGTATTATATGCTGCAAGAAAATGTAAAATTAAAGAAATTTATTCTATAGGAGGCCCCTCAGCAATAGCAGCAGTTGCTTACGGGACTAAAAAAATTCAAAAGGTTAATAAGATTGTAGGACCGGGAAATATTTATGTTGCCGCTGCAAAAAAAGAGGTTTTTGGAGACGTTGGTATAGAAAGCATGACTGCAGGCCCATCAGAAATTACTATAGTTTGTGATAAACAATCTAATCCTGAATGGGTAGCTAGCGACTTAATAGGTCAAGCGGAGCACGATGTACTTGCCCAATGTATCTTAATTTCTAAAGATAAAAGTTTTTTAAATAAAGTAAAATTAGAAATTAATAGTCAATTAAAGGATATTCCAAGATCAACGATAGCAAGAAAAAGTTTAAATAAATATGGAATTTTAATTCATATTCAAACTGATAAAAAAATTATTAATGTTGTAAATAAAATTGCACCTGAACATTTAGAATTAAATGTAAGGAATTTTAAATCTTTTATTTCTAAGATAAAAAATTCTGGATCTATTTGTTTAGGTAAGTATGCCGTAATGGCTATGACTGATTACAATGTAGGTTCTAATCATATATTACCCACAAATGGCTCAGCAAAATATTCAAGTGGGATAAGTGTAAATGAATTTTATAAAAGAATTTCTTACATAAATTTATCAAAAAAGGGTATTGAAAGTCTTGGACCATCAGTTATAACTCTTGCAAATTACGAAGGTTTAGCTGGACATGCTCAATCTATTAAAAAAAGAATTAGGAGAAAATAAATTTGTCAAAACAAGACTTACTTGAATTTAAAGGTAAAGTTACAGACTTGTTGCCTAATGCAATGTTTAGAGTAAAACTTGAAAATGGACACACAGTAACAGCCCATACCGCTGGTAAGTTAAGAAAAAATAGAATTAGAGTATTGCAAGGTGATAATGTAACAGTAGAAATGACTCCTTATGACCTTACAAAAGGCAGAATAATCTTCAGAGGTTAATCTTTTGCCTCGGTAGCTCAGGAGTAGAGCAGAGCCCTGAAAAGGCTTGTGTCGGAGGTGCGAATCCTTCCCGAGGCACCACCAAAATATCTTGAATTTCGTTAAAAAAAATTTAATTTTATATGATAATAAATAAAACAAAGGACTAATAAATAAGATGAGTACATTAAAAGGAACTGTTAAATGGTTTAACGGAAAAAAAGGCTTTGGATTTATCGAAAGAGAAGACAAAGAAAAAGATGCGTTTGTGCACGCAAGTGCAGTAAAAGCTGCGGGAATGAGATATCTTAACGAAGGTGATAAACTAGAGTTTACACTTGAGGATGGTCCAAAAGGTCCATCAGCTGTAAATTTAAAAAAATTGGACTAATCGTAAAATTTATAAAGGGGCGTTTTTCTAGGTTTTAGATTGACGTCCTTTTCTTTTATGGGTTGAATAATCTTAATTATTGTCTAAAAGATCCTCAATGATTATAAATATTACAGTTAAAGTAATTTTAAACAGTTCACATAAAAACTGTTTCCATAGCCTATAGGCTATTAATTTATAATATAATTTTAATCCACATAAAAATAATATAAAAATAAGGAATGCCTGGGTGGTGTAACGGTTAGCACGAAAGTTTGTGGAACTTTAAGTTTGAGTTCGATTCTCAGCCCGGGTACCAAAAAAATGATTAAAGATAATAAATTAGTTCCTGGATTACCTTCAGGATTTGAAGATCGTTGGGATAAAAAACTTCTTCTCAAAAAAAAGCTTTTAAAAGCTATTGAGAATAATTTTGTAAAATTTGGAGCAGAAGCTTTAGAAACTCCCTCGTTTGAAATCGCAGAAAACATCGGATCTTTTTTGGCAGAAGATGAAACTAATCCTATGTCTGATGTATTTTCATTTAAAGATGGAGACAGAAATATCACTCTTCGGTATGATCTTTCAAGCCCGTTGGCGAGATTCTATGCTCAAAATAATCAACAACTTCCATCAATCTTTAAGCGATATCAAATTCAAAATGTGTTCAGAAATGAAAAAGCTGGCAATGGAAGGTATAGAGAATTTTTGCAAGCAGATTTTGATATAGTTGGAAATGTTAATCCTGCCCAAGCAAATGCAGAGCTTTGTAATTTAATATCAAGTACTCTTTCAGACTGCGGATTAAAAAAAGATCAATTTACAATTAATGTGAGTAATAGAAAAATTGTTCAGGGTTTAATTGATGATTTGAAAATTTCTGAGGAAAAACAAATAAAAGTTATTAGAGCAATTGATAAACTCGACAAGCCTGGTTTTGGATTAAGGGGGGTTGAAGATTTACTTAAGAAAGAAAGAAAAGATCAAAGTGGAGCCATACAAAAGGGTGCTGAATTAACTGATGATCAGACAGCGCAGATATTAAATTTTCTAAAAATAAAAGATTTAAAAAAATTAAAAGAAACTTTAAAAAATCCATTATCTCAAGAAGGAATTCAAGAGTTAGAGGATATATTTCAAATACTTGGGTATGGTTCAAATTTAAATCAAGTTAAAACAAATTTTACAATTGTTAGAGGGCTTTCTTACTATGACTCATTCATAGTTGAAACAAATTTAAATTTCAAAGTAACCAACAACAAAGGTAAGGAAATTGATTTAGGCAGTATCTGTTCGGGAGGATCATATGCCAAACTTATTTCAAGGTTTAGAGGTATCGATGTTCCTGGGACTGGAATTAGTTTTGGTGTGGACAGGATGTTATTTGCTTTAATACAATTAAACCAAATTCAAGTGGAAGATCAAAAGCCGGTTTTAGTTTGTGTCATGGATGAAAAATACTTAAAGAATTATTATGACATTGTCGATCAATTAAGAGATAATAATATTAACGCAGAAGTTTTTTTAAGTACTAAAAAAAATCTTGGTAAACAGCTCGATTTAGCTAACAAGCGTGAATTAACAGTAGCGATTATTTGTGGAGAAAATGAGTTTAATAATAATACCGTGACCATTAAAAACCTTAAAGGTGTTAGGGGTGAAAACAATCAAACTATTCCAAAATCAAACTTAATAAATGAAATCAAAAAACTTATCTGAAAAAATCTTAAGGTCAGTAAAAGCTAAAGGATTTAAATATATCGAATTACCCTCGGTAATTGAAACTAATCATATTGTTCAAAGATCTGGTGAGAGTTTCAGAAAATTTATTTTTTCGTTTATAGATGATACAGGTAATGAATTATGTTTAAGACCTGATCTAACAATTGCTTCTTGTCTTAGATATTTAGAAAATGATTTAAAGGGTAAAGAAAAAATATTTTATAGCGGACAGGCTTATAGAAAATCTCAAAATAAAAAGGACTCTATAATTCAAAATCAAGTTGGTTTTGAGATTATAGGATCTAAGGATGAAAAAAATGATGACAAAGAAATAATAAATACATCACTTAAATCAATAAAAGATCTAAAATATTCTACAGGTACACTCACTATTGGCAATGTGGAAATTTTTAATCTTTTAATATCTAAATTAGATATTCCAAAAAGATGGAAATTAAGACTTACAAGACATTTTTGGCGGGAAGATTATTTCAGTGATTTACTAAAAAGATTAGAGACGAATTCTGACGTAGATCCAACTATCGTTGAAGTTGATAAAAGAAGATATTTAAAAATGTTAAGTGATGATCAATCATCTATTATTGCTGGCAGAACGTTAAAAGAAATTTCAGAAAGGTTCGACAAAAAAATTAAAGATCCAAGAAGAGCAAGCAAAGGAGGTAATACATCAAAAATTATTAAAGAGTTTTTGAAAATTAAATGTCCGATAAATAAAGCTGCGAAGGAGTTAAATAAATTCTTTAAAAAACATAAAATAAACCTTTTTGTTGATCAGAAATATTTTCCAATCTCAAAAAACAAAATATCTAAATTAAATGTGGTATTCTCATCTGCCTTTGGTAGACAATTAGAGTATTACACTGGAATAGTTTTTAAGATAGATATCAAATCAAATTCGAAAATTATTAATTGTTGTAATGGTGGTCGTTATGACAAATTAATTTCTGATCTTGGCTCAAAAAAACATGTACCAGCAGTTGGAGCAGCTCTTAACTTAAATTCTCAATTATGAAAAATTTAATAAATATAGGAATACCTAGCAAAGGAAGATTAAGAAAAGATGTTTTAAAAATTTTTACAAAAAAAAAATTAAATCTTATCTCTGAAAGAGGGGAACGAGATTTAATCGGCTCAATCAAAAATAAATCAAACATAAAAATTTTATATTTGCACGCAAGAGAAATTATTGAGAGATTAGGAGATGGTTCTTTAGATATCGGTTTTTCTGGTTTTGATTTATTAAGAGAAAGTGAAATAAATACTCAAAACAAAATAAATGTTATAAAAAAATTTAATTTTGGAAAAGCTAGTTTAGTTGTAGCTATACCGGATCTTTGGATCGATGTTCAAACAATCGCTGACCTAGAAGAAATAGCATTTGAATTTAGAGACAAAAAGAAAAAAAGATTAAGAGTTGCAACTAAGTATCCAAATTTAACTAGGGATTTTTTATTTTCTAAAGGTGTTACACAATTTAAATTAATTGATAGTTTGGGAGCAACTGAGGTATACCCTTTTACTGGTTCAGCAGAATTAATTACAGACATAACATCCACAGGTGAAACTCTTAGAGCGAATAATTTACGCATATTGAAAGATGGAGAAATTTTAAAATCTCAAGCTTGTATTTTTATTTCAAAAAAAAATAGTAAAAAAAAAGGTTTAAAAAACTTTGTTAAATTACTTTCCAAGTAATTTATCTTTAAAGTATATGAGAATAATTTTGATGATATCTAAATTTCTTATTATCGCATAAGTAGCTATTATAATTCCTATTCCAAAAATAATTTTCAAAATAAGATATAATTCCATAAAAAACCCTTATAATATAAGTTACGAATCATGGACACAATTTTATTAATAATTTTGATTTTAATGTTTGGAGCAATCTTGGCTATTTTGTATCTAAATATAAAGTCTAAGTATGAGAATAGAACTGATGAGAATAATGAAATAGCAAATTTGAATGCGGAAATTATTAGATTAAAAGATAGCTTAAACTCTACAATCAATACATCTCTAAGTTCGATGTCTACCTCATTTAATTCTTTATCAACCGGGGTTACAAAGGATATGACAGAGGCCCTCACTAAAGTTGATGAAAAAGTTAATAACTTTAATCAACAAGTACAACTATTAAATCAAAGCCAAGAGGGGATTACTAAAATTTTAGCGGGGGTTAAAAAGTATGGAACTTTGGCTGAATATTCTTTGGATGCTTTAATCAAGGATTTGTTACCTGCATCTCAATATATGACCAATGTTAAAATGAAAGAAGATACAAGTGAAAATGTAGAATTTGCAATTAAGCTTCAAGGAGATGTTTTGGTTCCGGTAGATTCTCATTTTCCAGTAGAAAAATTTAAGGCAATTACAGATGCGCATGAAGCAGATGATAAGAAAGCAGTTGCTGATGCTAGAACAAAATTAGCAAGTGCATTTAAGGCCAAAGCAAAAAGTGTCATGGAGAAATATATTGTTCCACCTAAAACTTCAAACTTTGCAATAGTGTATGCTCCTACAGAAAGTCTTTATAAAGAATTAACTGAGTATCAAGACTCAAGCACTAAAGAACTATTAACTCAAGAATTAATGAAGAAATATAAAATAGTAATTTGCGGTCCAAATACTCTTTCAGCTTATTTACAATCTTTACACATGGGTTTTCAGTCTCTTAAAATCTCAAAACATGCAACAGAGATTTATGATCATTTAAAAACTATAAGCACAAGATTTTCTAGTCATTTTGATAATATTTATAAATTAAGAAAAAAACTTGAAGAGGCCATGACGGTTGTTGATAGTTTTGGAAAAGATGCAAGATCAATTACTAGAACTTTAGAAAGTATAAAAGATCCCGAGCAAGTTGAAAAAGCTGTTCTAACAGAAAACGTTGAGAGTTTTGTTGAAAGAAATAAACAAGTCAAAAAATAATTTCTTTTTTCAGATAATACCGACTATAAGAAATCACATGCAATGGAATAATAAATTTATTTATCCTAAATCTACAAGATCAATTATACAAGGCTCTAGACACTATTCTGTAAATGAGGAAAATCTTCCTTCAGTTACTACAATATTAAAAGCAACTGAATCCGAAGAAAAAAGATTAAAACTAGCTGAGTGGAAGAATAGAGTTGGCCACAAGCAAGCTGAAATTATTTCAAGAGAAGCTACTAGCCGAGGTAGTTCGATGCACGATTATTTGGAAAAATTTTTGCTTGGAAAATTAAATTTGGATTTACTTGGTGATAATACCCACGAAAAAATGATGGCTGATCAAATTATTGAAAATGGACTTAGAGATAAATTAAGTGAGATTTGGGGTTGTGAAGCAACTTTATACTATCCAGAAAAATATGCAGGAACTGCTGACTGTATTGGTATTTACGAAAATAAAGAAACGATTATAGATTTTAAACAAAGTAACAAACCAAAAAGAGATGAGTGGATTGATGATTATTATTTACAGTGCGCAGCTTATTCATTAGCCCACAATAAAGTTCATGGATCAAATATTACCCAAGCAGCAATCCTTTTATGTACTAAAGATAATATTTTTCAAAGATTTATAGTTGAAGGTGAAAGATTAATAAATTATGAAAACCAATTTTTAGAAAAAGTTGAACAATTTTATTTACAAAGGATTGCAAATTGAATTATGTAGTTTGGGATATTGAGACAGACTCAGCCCAACTTGATTGGGCTACGATGATTGAGATCGGGGCAATTCTTTTAGATGAGAATTTTAATGAAAAAGAGAGATTCAATGCAAGATGTAGGATGCCACAAGATCGAGTTCCATCCGCAACTGCTTTATGTATAAACAAGTCAAATGTGGATTTAATCACTAAAGGCAATTTAAGCCATTATCAAATGGTTGCTCAAGTAGAAAAAAAATTTCGTGAATGGTCACCAGCAACATTTATGGGATTTAGCTCCATAGGGTTTGACGATGAAATTTTAAGGCGAGAGTTTTTTAAGTCACTCAGAAAACCTTATCTTATTAATACGGAAGGTAATGCAAGACATGATGCATTAAATATAATTAAAGCTGCGTTTGCTATTGATGAAAATATTTTGAAAACTGAACTTAATTCAAAAGGCAATAAATCTATGAAACTAGAGTCACTTGCAAGACTTAATGGTTTTGAATCCTCAGGTGCACATTCTGCTTTATTTGATACAGAGTTAACAGTTAAAGTATTAGGATTGTTAAAAAAAAAACAGTCTGATTTGTGGCATGAATATTTAAAAACAAAAAGTAAAGTTGTCGTAGAAAATCTAATAGAACAAGAAAAAATGTTTACGATTAATGAAAATTTTTTTGGAAAAAATTATTTATTTTTAGTTGCACCCTTACACCCAAACTCATGGAAGCACCCTGTTTATAAATGGGGCCAAGTAGTGAATTTGTCAGCTAACATAGAAGAGCTTCAAAAACTTAGCTTTCAAGATCTTAAAAAAGAGATGAAAAAATCTCCTCGATTTTATAAAACAATTAAATCTAATAAAGCTCCAATAATTTTAGATAAAAACTTAGCCTTAAAAGTCGATCCATATAAAAATATTGGTGTAAATTTATTAAACAAGAGAGCAGAATTAATGAAATCTAATGAAAAGTTTTCAGTAGATATCTGCAGGGTTCTAAAAGAAGCTGCAGAAGAAAAAATGGAAACTTCTTCACAGGAAGATTTTGAACCAGAAGAAACAATTTATTCAGGAGGTTTTGATACTTTTAACAAAGATGTTCCACTATTTGAAAAGTTTCATTCATCTAATTGGAAAGAGAGATTATATTTATTAGACAAATTTAAGGATGATCGCCTAGTGACCTTTGGTCATAATTTGATATTTAATGAAGCACCAGAAATTTTACCAAAAGATATATACAAAAAAATTAAAAGGCGTATAGCTACAAGAATTTTAAGTACGAATAAAGAGAAATGGTGGACTGTATCTGCTTTCTATTCAGAGTGTGATGAAATTAGAGAAAATGAAGATAAAATGTTTTCATTTAAAACAGTCGATGAAAAGTTAAAATTTTTGGATGGAATAAATGACTATGTAATGAATTTAGAGCAAAAATATTCAGATGCATAATTTTATAAATCAAAAAAAACTTTTTTTGACCATTGATAATTTTTGTGAATCTATTATATCAATTTGAATATGATGAATAATTTTAAAGATGAAGATTTCGATAATAAAATTAAAAATGAAGAAATTTCTGTAGTGCAATTTTCCGCTTCTTGGTGCGTGCCTTGCAAAAATTTAATTCCGATAATGAATAAATTTTCTGATGAATATAAGGATAAAGCAAACTTTTACTATGCTGATATTGAGGAGGGTGGTATAAACACCGGTAGCGCTGCGGGAATAAGAGGAGTTCCAACTGTAATTATTTATAAAAAAGGTGTTGAAGTGGATAGAAAAGTTGGAGGAGTTCCAGAAGGAAATATGAAAGAGTTTTTGGATAAAAACATTTAGTTTAGACTTAAAACCTCTGCAGCTCCATATAAAGATCCAGTAATTAACAAAAGGTCACCTTCTTTCAAATTTATTGATTTGATAGCCTCTATTATACTTGGTTGATATTGAACGTTTGGCATAGTTTTGAATTTTTTTTTTAAATCTTTACCACTTATAGAGTTAGGTTGACTCTTTAAATCTATCGTCGTTATTGATGAAACATCTTTAAAGTAACTAATATATTTTTCATGTTCTTTATTAGCCATCATTGAAATAATGACGTGTTTTTTACAATTAAGACTTTTAAGATATTCATTTAAAACTCTCGCGCCATCCTCATTATGGGTTCCATCGACTATCAGCTTATTATTTTTTACCAAATCTTTTAATTTACCAGATTTGATCTCCTGAAGCCTTGCCAAATTAGATATTTTAGTTATTCCTTTTTTAATATGCTCAACTTTAATATCCAGATTTAAAGATTTTAGAGTTGCAATTGCAGCTGATATATTATCTAATTGGAATTGACCTGGAACATTAGGAACTGGTAGTTTAAGTCTACCAAGTTCATCTTCATAATAGAAGAAGTCATTCTCATAAAATGAATACCTAAAGTTATCATTGAAAAACTTTTTTCTTGATTCATTTTGAGAGATGGTTCTTTTGATACAGTCCATTGTATGTTTTGTACTTTGTTTAGCTACAATTATATTTGAATTTAAAAGCGCAGATGTTTTTTCAAACACAATTTTTTCAATCGTTTTTTCGTTTTTTGAGAGCCAATCTGTGTGATCAATAGAGCATGAACATATAACGCTAGCTAAGTTTCTTTTTAATACATTAGTAGCATCAAATCGGTGAAATAAGCCAGCTTCTATAATATTGATATTTTCTGGGTATTGAGCCGCTTTATAAAAATATGATGCAGTTAATATTTCAAAGAATGTAATCGGTTTATTATTGTTAATGTCTTCTACTTCTTCAAATAAATTAGCTAACTCATCATCTTTTAATTCTTTGTTATTGAAGACAAATCTCTCATTTATTTTTAGAATATGGGGGCTCGTGTAAACATTACATTTAAAATTAGCTTCTTTTAAAATAGAAAACATTGCATTAATTGTACTATTCTTACCATTGGTACCTACCACAGAGATAGCTTTGATTTTATCTTGTGGATCACCTAATTTTTTACAAAGTTCTTTGATACGATTTAGTGAAAGATCAATTTCTTTAGGATGCAACTTTTGAAAGTTGTGTAGTATTTTCTGAAGTTTCATTTTGTTCAGAAATTATAGCAGAATTTTTCTTTAACAATATTGATAATAATGTTCCAATTTTTTTTGAAAGTTCTTTCCTGTCAACTATTAAATCTACAAAACCTGTTTTTTCAACATATTCACTTTTTTGGAAACCCTCAGGTAAATCTTCTTTTACAGTTCCCTTTATAACTCTTGCCCCTGCAAATGCAATTAGTGCACCTGGCTCAGCGAAATGAATATCACCTAACATTGCATATGATGCAGTGATACCACCTGCTGTAGGATCTGTGATACAAACTAAATATGGAAGGTTATTTTTTTTTAATTCATTTATTGCAAGCGTTGTTCTTGTCATTTGAGATAACGAAATTAAACTTTCCATCATTCTCATTCCTCCGCCAGCAGTAATACATAAAAAAGGTGTTTGATTTTCAATAGCATGTTGTACTCCATATAAAAAAGCTTCACCCTCAGCAGCTGCCATTGATGCACCTAAGAATTCAAAATCTGACGCTACTGCTGTGATTTTAATATTATTTATTGAACCAGATACGACCATCATCCCACATTCTAAACCGGTTTTTTTTCGAGCATTCTTCAGTCTTTCCTTGTATGACTTTGAGTCTGCCCAGTTTAATGGATCATCTTTAGGAATAGGCGTTTTAAAAATTTCATAATTGTTCTTTCCAAATATAATATCAAATCTTTGCTTTGGTTTAATTCTATGATGTTTGTTACATTCAGGGCAAACCCAAAAATTTTTTTCTAAATCTTTTTTTAAAATTGGTCCTTTACAACAAGAAGTCCAATCGCTATTAGCAATGTCCTCTTTAGTAGCTCTTTTGTGAATAGCAGATTTAATTTTTTCGCCTGCTTTAATAATCTTAGTAATCCAATTCATATAATTTTATTTTTTAATTTTCTTACTACATTAGTAACATTTATGACAGGATTTTGTCTTTTTTTTATAGAATTAGTAATTTCCTTACAAATCGCGCTTCCTACAACCAATCCATCAGCTTTTTTGAGAGACCCAATAGTGTTTTGTGTAATACCGAATCCTATTACAATATTCTTTGATTTTTTTATTTTTTTAATTTTTTGGTATTCATTAATTATTTTCTTTGGTGAAACCTTTAGTTTTCCTCCGGTGGTAGATAACATACTAATATAATAAACCATATCATGGGAGTCATTTATGATTTTTTTTAATCTTGATCTGGATGTAGTTGGTGCAATCAATTGAATAAAATTAATTCCTTTTTTCTTACACTTTAATGCAAAAACTTTATTTTCTGGGTAAGGTAAGTCAACAACTATTAAACCATCAACTTTAGATTTCTTACATTTTAAAATAAAATTATCTTCATTGAATTGATAAATCATATTGTAATATCCCATTAAGATTATCGGCTTGTTCTTTTTCTCTTTTTTAAATTTACGGGCAATTGTGAACACATCATTTATTTTAATCCCATTTCTAATCGCTCGATAAGAACTTGTCTGAATTTGACCACCATCTGCAATTGGTGTATTATGTGGAAATCCTAACTCACAAATATCAGCATATTTTGAAATCGATTTTAAAATTTCTAAGGATTTTTTTTTTGTGTTATCACCAGCCACTGTATAAGTTAGAAGAACAGGTCTATTTTCTTTTTTAGCTTTTTTAAAAGATTGATGAATGAGTGAATTTAACATTAAAATTTACCCAATCTTTCTTTTAGAATATCCCTATCTTTTTTTGCGTCTCCACATGAGTTTACTATTAAAATAGTTTCATTATTTAGTTTAGGTGCAATTTTTATTGCTTCAGCAAAAGCATGACTTGGCTCTAAGCTAGGATTAAGATTTTCAAATTTTGTGACAAGTTTGTATGCTTCTAATGCATCTTCATCAGTAGCATATGTATATCGAGCCCTCTTCGTATCTTTGAGAAAACAATGGATGGGACTCACGCCAGGATAGTCCAATCCCGCACTAATGGACTCTGTTTCGTGAATTTGACCTTCACGACTCTGACAGACATAAGATGCTGCGCCATGCAAAATTCCAATTTTTGCATTTCTACTTAAAGGAGCAGCATGTAATTTCGATTTTTTTGGACCACCTGCCTCTACACCAATTAACTCAACTTGATTTCTGTTGTAATCAATAAACTCACTCCAAAATCCATAGGCAGAACTTCCACCACCCACACAATTAATTAACTTCAATTTATTAGGGATTTTATTGAATTCATCAATTAATTGAATTTTTAGTTCTTTTGAAATTTGTGATGTAGAATATCCACAAATTTTTACAAAAATATTGGGACCGACTGTTGAGCCAACACACATATGTGTGTTGTCACAATTAGAAACCCAGTATCTCATACATTCGCTTACCGCATCAACTAAAGTTTGGCTACCTGAGTATACAGGTATAATTTTTGCACCATTTTTTTTGATAGCATCACAATTAGGTTTTTGTCTTTTAATATCTTTTGCACCCATAAAAATTTTACATTTTAAGCCAAATTTTTTTGCTGCCATACTAAGCATTTTTCCTGCATACCCAGCACCTGTATCTCCAACTATATATTTTTTTCCCATTGCCTTACAAATTAGCGCATGAATTGTTGCATTATAAATTTTATGTGCTCCACCATTTGCTTCAGAGACTACTTTAGCCCAAATTTGAGCTCCTCCTAGGTGTCTAGATAGGTTATCAAGTTTTATCAAAGGTGTTGGGGAACCTATGTAATTTTTAAAATAGTAATTTTTCTTTTTTATAAATTCTCTATTTTTTCTAAGTTTATGAAATTCTTCTGTTAAATCCTCAATAGGTTTTTTTAAAGTCTCTGGAATAAAACTCCCTCCAAATTTTCCACCCCAAAATCCTTGCCTATCGTGTTGATCAATTAAGGGAATGTTTTTTTTAAGTTTCATTATTTAAGCTTTTCATCTTATTCAAAAAAATTTCTATTTTGGAAATATCTTTTGATCCAGATGTTTCAAGTCCTCCAGATATATCTATAATATCTGCTAATTCCGTAAATTTTTCAAGATTATCGTTAATTTGTATGTTTCCAGCCAGCATTATCTCCTTATCAAATCTGACATCTTTGATGAGAGAATAATTAAAAGACATACTTTTTTCATAACCTTTACTGTCAAATAATAATATGTCAGCAACATCTTTGTATAATTCATATTTTTTTACATCTTTTTCATTTTCAATAGTCAAAGCAACTATTATTTTTTTTTTGTATTTTTCTTTTATTTTATTAACTTTATATACACTGCAATTATAAAGTTGATAATAGTCAAAAGGTAATTCTTTTATGTCTTCAAGGGTATCATTATTGGGATCTATCAAAACTGCTACATAAAAAGATTTTTTTTTATCAATTCTAAGAAGTTCTTGTAGTTTATCTTTTTTAACAAACCTTTTTGATTTTGGATAATTCACAATAAAACCTATTAACTCAGGTGAGTAGATATGATTTATTAGAAAATTTAATGTCCTAGAGTCGGAAACTCCACATATCTTAGATTTAAGTGTCATACTTTCTTAGATTTAAGTGTCATACTTTCAGATGGTTAATTAATGAAAGCATATTTTTTCTTATATTACCTTTTGTTATTGGTCTTCCTATGACTAACCAATCGCTACCATTTTTATAAGCTTGTTTTGGAGTTAAAACTCTCTTTTGATCATTTGATATATTATCAAATCTAATTCCAGGAGTGATTATCTCTTTTTTGAAAACCTTTTTAACTATACCAACCTCTTGCGGACTACAAACTATAGCATCCAATTTTGCCTTATTTGCTAGCTTAGCCTGATGATACACCAATTTTTTTACTTCTTTATCGAAACCTATTTCTTTTAACTCCTTGTTATCTAAAGAAGTTAAAATTGTGACCCCAGTTAATTTAGTTCTTGCGGAAATTTTTTTACATGCTCTAAGAGCGTTTAGACCACTACTAATGTGTATTGTTAAATAGTTTATTCTTAAATCCTTAATAGCTTTAATTGTTGAAACACAGGTATTGGGTATGTCATGAAGCTTTAGATCTGCAAAGGTGATTTTATTTTTTAACTTTGATAAGAAATTTCTACCTTTTTTAGAATTTAAAAATTCTAATCCAAATTTATAACCAATTTTAATTTTAGAATTTTGTGTTTCTCTGATTATTTTACTAATTTTTGATGTTTTAGAACTATCACAAGCAATAAATATTTTATTCTTTAGCATTATTTATTTTTTTAAACAAATCTTTAGCCATTTTAAAGTGAATTGTTTTTTTCATTGGGGTATTTACTTTTTCACCAGTTTTGGGATTTCTAGATATTCTAGCTTTTTGAATATTAGTTGAAAAAACTCCAAATCCTCTTAATTCAACTCTTTCACCTCTTTTCAAGGTCTCTTTAATTTCTTTTAAAATAATATTTACACATTTTTCAATATCTTTTTTTAAAAAATTTGGAAAATTTTTCGAAAGTTTCCTTAAAATATTTGATTTAGCAACAGCCAATTTATACTTTTTAATTTACTTGTCCTTAGTCTTCTTTTTTTTTAGATCTTCAGAAAGAGATGAAAACGGTAAATTTTTACCTGAACCCTCAGATCCATATTTTTCTAAAGCCTCTTTTTTTTCTATTTCTTCTAATAGCTTGATACTTAAACTAACTTTTCTTTTTTTCAATTCGAGTTCTTGAATTGCACAATCTATTCTTTCACCACCTGTAAATCTAGATGGCCTAGCATCTGCAGCATTAATTGCAATCTGAGATTTTTTTATTAAAAAGTCCATTTCACAACCCTCTGGTCTAACTACTAGACCTTTGTTATCTGCTGATATAATTTTAACTGTTATCGTTTGGTTAAGATTTTTGTCTTTAAAAAATTCAAATGGATCAGGTTTAGTTTGTCTTAAACCAACTCTTACTTTCTGTTCTGAAGCTTTAATCTCTAAGACTTTAACCTTAATTTTATCGTTTTTTTTAAATTTTTCCAATTCCTCTTCACCATTGTTAAGATAAGTTAAATCATTACAGTGAAGGAAAGCATCTATATCAATATCTTTTATTTTTACAAACAGAGAGTATTCATTTTTATTAACCACCTCTCCTTCAACTATACTTCCAACAGGATATTTTTTTTCAAAAACATCAAAAGGGTTTTCTTTTGTAAGTCTGTGTGAGATTGCAACTCTTCTTTTCTCTTTGTCTATCTCAGTAATAACACAGTCTATTTCATCTCCAACTTTAAACATTTTTTTTACAGAAAGATTTTTTTTAGTCCAACTTAATTCGCTTGAGTGAAGTAGTGTAGTTAACCCTGGCAACTCAGAAAGTTCGCAAAACGCGCCGAAATCCATTAGCTTGATAACTTTAAATTTGTAAGTTTTGTTTAATTCATAGTTGTTAATTTTTTCAAATGGGTCTGGTAATAATTGTTTGACTGAGCAACCGACTTGAAGCTTTTCTTTATCTACAGAAATTACTTTTAAATCATGTTTTTCACCAATATTAAAAACTTCATCAGGATGATTTACTCTTGAATACGAAATTTCTTGTAAATGGACTAATACGTCTAATTCTCCATTTACATTAAAAAAACATCCAAAGGAACTGTAACCTTTTACTTCTGCATTCTTAATAATGTCACCAACTTTAAATTTTTCTATAATTTTCGCTTTATCCTCTTTTTTAAAAGATGATATTATTTCTTTTCTTGAAACGCATGCATTCCCTCTAGTTTTATCTAATTTAATTAAAGCAAATTTTTGAGGTTCATTCATTAGGTGACTAATATCTTTTAAAGGTTTGTCAGAGATTTGAGAACCAGGAAGAAACATTAAAGATCCAGTCTCAATATGCTCTACTATGCAGCCACCCTTACATTTAGATTGAATTCGGCCCATTATCGGTTCATTTTTTTCATAAGCCTCAACAAGTTTGTCCCATCCTTTTATTTTCTGAGCTTTACTAGCTGATACAACAACTTCACCATTTTTATCTTCAATTCTTTCCAATAAAACTGGTATTGTTTCACCGATTTTAATTTTTTCAGTAAGACCCATGCTCTTAAGTTCGTTTATATCTAGCACAGGTTCACTTTTTAAACCTTCCACAAACAAGAATACGAATTTTTCTGTAATTTTATTTATTTTACCATCAATTATTTTTCCCTCTTCAATTTTAGTTTTTGATAATTGATTATTTAGGAGTTGTTCAAATTCTTTTGATTGAGGTGTGTTTAAATCTTTAAATAATTCCATAGTTAATTGCTTTTATCTAAAAAGCATGATTTTCTACTTAAAATTACGATATTAATCAATAGTAAATCTTATATATTTAAAAATTCTTAAATAAGCTAATATGTTGGAAACATTATGTTTTAAGCTTTTATTTTTTTAAGAATCTCTAAAAATTTAGGAAATGAAGTTTTAATAGAATTACTATCATGTATTTTCCATTCTCCTCCAAAGGTAAGTGCAGCTACTACACTCATCATAAATACCCTATGATCTTTTAAAAAACTCTTTATTATTATTTTTTTATTAAAATTTAGATTTGGATTTCCATAAATTTTGATTGAGCTTTTGGTTGTTATATTTTTTATTCCTAATAGTTTGAGTATCTTTGAAGCCCATATGAGTCTAGGACTTTCTTTTTGATTTAATTCTGATAAGTTTTTAAAATAGGAAATACCCTTAGATTTTGCTGCAACTAAAAAAATTACTAAAAATTCATCAATTGCACTGCTGTTATAATTAGTTGGACAATTAATTCCCTTTAGATTTGTTGAACTTTTTACAAAAATATCTGAAATCTTTTCTCCTTTGTATTTTCTTTGATTAATAAATCTTATTTTTGCACCCATCATTTTTAAAATTCTAATAACTCCTGTTCTCGAGGGATTTATATTTATACCTTTAATTAATAATTGAGAGTTTTTTGTCAACAAAGTCAAAACAATGAAAAAAGCACATGAGCTTATGTCACCCGGTATTCTATAATTTAGGGGTTTAATCTTTTTAACACCATTGATACTTATATAGTCAAAATTTCTATCCTTTTTAATTTTTATTGGAATTTTTAAATACTTAAATAGTAGCTCTGTATGATCTCGAGATTTTTTTGCTTTGATTTTAGTTATCCCTTTAGACTTAAGTGCCGCAAGCATTACAGCTGTCTTACATTGTGCTGAACCTCTTTTTTCTAAATAATCAATTCTTTTTGGACTCTCCAATCCTTCCATTTCTATTGGCAGATTTTTAGATTTGTTAAACTTTGCACCAAATTTTTTTAAGGGTATGGTAACTCTCGAAAAATCTCTTTTTGATAAACTTTTATCACCAATCAATTTTATCTTTTTTTTTGAATTTATTAACAATCCAAGTATTAATCTTCCTAACGTGCCAGAATTTCCTGCATTTAAAATTAATTTTTTTTTATTTTTGAAATTTTCAAAATTGAGTCCATTTCCAATAATTTCACATTTATTTTTTGAAATTTTGACTTTTGATCCTAAAATCTTTATGCAATCAAGTGCACTTAAGACGTCTTCTGATTGTAAAATATTATAAGCAATTGATTTTTTTTTTGATAAAGATGAGAGGATTACCCATCTGATTGATAAACTTTTATCCCCTTCAACATTAATTTTTTTACTAAAAGAACTTATTTTTCTATTTATTCTAATAAAATTTTCCATGAATTGTGATTTTTGAGATTAGTTGTTAAAGAAATCTCCAAAATATTGTGACTTAGCCTTCTCATCTTTAATAAGTTTATTGGGTGAGCCTTCTGCTATTATCTTAGAATTTGATAAAACCATTGCTCTATCCACTATTGTTAAAAGCTCCCGTGCCTGATGTTCACATACTACAATACAAATTTTAGGATTTTCATTTTGAAGATTGACGAGAATTTCCTTGAGCATATGTATGGTAAGCACGTCTAGCGCAGCAAAAATCTCATCACATAAAAGAATCTTTGGGTCACTTAACAAAGCCATACATATTACTAATTTACGTCTTTGACCTCCTGATAAAAATTTAGCTTTTATTTCTCTTACATTATCCAATGCAAATTTAGAGATCATATTATCAATTTTTATTTGTCTATCCCTCTCATTTTCTATTAAAATTTCTCCAACCGCTTTTAAATTTTCTATTAAAGTTAAGTCATGAAAATATCCACCGTATTGTGGAACATACCCAATTTTGAATTTTTTAGCTCTTTCATAGATTGGATAATTAGTTGCATCAATATTGGCAATGTAAACTTTGCCAAAATCTGGTTTTATTAAACCTATAAGAAGATTAAATAATGTACTTTTTCCTGCACCGTTAGGCCCTAAAAGTCCGACAATTTCACCAGAGTTCAGTTCAAAATTAATATTATCTAAAATTTGTCTTTTACCAAAAGATAATGAGACCTTTTCAAGTTTTGCTATTGGTTTTTGAATTTTAAACTGTTTAATTCTAAATTTTTTAATTAGTGCCATTATTTTTATAAACTATTTTTACTTTATCGTTATTATTTGTCATTGATGTTTTAGTTTTTCTTGTAATCAAATCAACTTTCATTTGGTCGGCAAATAAACTTGTTAATAAATTGTTATAAACTAAATTACCAGACAAAATAGCATAATTTTCTGAAAATTTAATAATTATATTTTTACAAGAAATTTTATTATCTTCATAATTAAGTTTTACGTTTT
>CACIZB010000001.1 GCA_902591025.1 uncultured Pelagibacteraceae bacterium | reverse complement strand
AGATAAATTAGCTTCCCCTAATAAGATTTATTTACTTTAATCAAATTAGATATAAATTTCTTGTGTGAAAGCATTTTTGCAAAAAAATACTAATTATTTATCTTTCTTATTAATTCTTGTCCTACTAATTTCGCTAAAAATTATTAATCCATCTTTCATACAATCAATATCGTATTTAAGTTTTGACTTGTATCAAAAGGTGTTTGCAGAAAAAAAAGACAGCGATGTTGTTATTATTGATATAGATGAAAAGAGTCTCGGTAAGTTTGGTCAGTTTCCATGGAATAGAAATGTCTTTGCAAAAATACTTGACCAACTTCAAACATCCAATCCTAAGGCAATTGGATTTGATATTTTTTTTACAGAAAAAGATAAACAATCTCCGGATGAAATAATTAAATCTTATGACTTGATACCATCGGATGTAAGTGAGTTACAAAAATTAAAAGGTCCAGATGATATTTTTTCTGAAAAACTAAAAGAGACAAAATCTATTATTGCTGTATTGGGAAGCAATGTTCCCTCACATTCTAATTACGATCGAAAAGCAAAAGCAAGATTTTTATCAAAAGGTGGAGAACCAAAAAAATTTACATACGCCTACCCGTATTCTATTGGATCTTTAGAAAAATTAGAGAAAAATGTGAAAGGCTTAGGTTCAATTTCTTTCTTAGATCAATTGGATGGAATTATAAGATCTCTACCACTCATCGTACAATTTAATAAAAAAATATATCCAACAATGGGTTTGGAAATGGTGCGAGTTGGGTCAAATCAAAAAAATATTTATATCGAACTTAATGAAGTTGGTATCAATAGAATAAGTGCCAGACCCTATAAAATAAGCTCTGATCCTAATGGAATTATTTGGATTAAATATAAAAGACCTGACCAAAAACAATATATATCAGCAAGTGATGTTTATGAGGGAAAATTTCAATCTGAATTTTTTAAAGATAAGTATGTTTTAATCGGTGCATCAGCTCAAGGTCTTTTTGATTTAGTAAAAATACCATTGGGCGTTACTGTTCCAGGAGTTGAAGTGCATGCTAATGTAATAGAAAATATTTTAGATCAATCTTATTTAATAAGAAATCCTAATACATATATTTTTGAATTATTATTTTCAATAATTGTTGCACTGTTAACTTTTATTCTTTCACAAAAAATAAAACCTAAATACAGTTTATCCATTTTTTTTGGGAATATTTTAGCAATAATTATTATTGGCTTTTCAATTTATAAATTTAGATCAGAACTTGTGGATTTTAGTTATCCAATTTTTATTGTCACTTTGACCTTTTTAACAGGACTGTACTTTAGATTTATCGAGGAAAATAGAATTGCTCTTGCAAATTTACAAAAAGAAGCCAAACTTTTAAAAGAAAGAGAACTTGCTGCAGGAGTTCAAAAAAGCTTGTTCCCAGATATCTCAAAATTTGAAAATTTTATTTTTGCTAAAAACGTTCCAGCAAGAGATGTGTCAGGAGATTATTTTGATGTAGTGAGAGCTACACCTGAAGAATATTTTTTCACTTTAGCCGATGTATCTGGAAAAGGGGTTAAAGCAGGTATGTATATGGCAAAAGCATCATCCATATTTAGAACACTTACTAATTTAAAATTTCCATTAGAAAAAGTTGTTTTTGGCGTTAACAATGAACTTGTTGAAGCTAAGTTTAAAGGTATGTTCGTTACAGCTGTTTTTGGTAAGTTAAATATTAAAACAGGAGAACTAGTTTTTATAAATGCAGGGCACGAAAGTATTTTAACTTTTGATCAAAATAAAAACTATGAATATATTAAATCAGATATGCCACCCATTGGAATTGTTAAATATTTCACAGAGTCTATGGTTAAATCCAATACTATGAACCTTAAAGATAAAACATTTGTGGTTTATACTGATGGTGTAACGGAAGGCTATTTGAAAAATGGTGAGGAATTAGGCGCAGAAGGAGTGCAAAAAATCATAGATGGTATGTCAGAAGTGACACCAAAAACTATTGTCGAGTCTATTGAAAAAGAGTTAAATTGGGGTGCTGAAAAATTAAGAGATGATATTACTTGTATGGCAATCAACATTGAAAATACCGAATTAATTAAAAAAACAAAGTAAAAATGTTGAAACAATTCAAAAAATTTAAAAGATTAATTTTAAAAAGTACGCTTAAACCTAAAGCATTTTTAATTTTATTTGCATTATTTTTTTCATCTTTAGCTTTTGCAGCAACCTTAACAGTCACATTAATAGATGGAAGAATACCATCTCATAATTCAAGTTTTTGTAAAAATTCTGCTGGAGAGTATGACTTGAACAAAGACTCAACAGAAGATCCTTTAGATGTTGCTTTTAGCACAGATGGATTACAGGTATTTTCAGTAAACTTTAGCCAATCGAGTGCACATTCAGGTTATGGTAATATGAATATGAATAGGCTTAGTAAACCTTTTGATATGAAATCAGTCATAAGTGATAATACTCCAGGAGTTGGAAAACCTTCTTTGAATTGTGATGATATAGACTCTTTTAAAGTAGCAAATTTGGCTGGTGCTAGTAACAATAGGTTACGTAATATAGTAGTTGCTGATGGGGGTAGTAAATTTTTTATATCCAATCGAGTAGGAAGAATTATGAGATTTGATTTGTCTACACCGAATGAATTTAAAACAAATACATTTGTTCAAAGTATTGTTACTCACGCTGAAATGCATGGTTTTGCATTAAGTGATGACGGTACAAAACTTATTACTATACGTTTTACTGACAGTACTCCGTTAGTAACAACTTATCAATTACCTAATCCTTACGACATTAGTTCTATTACACAGATACATCAAGTCGATCTAACTGATATTGGTATTACATTACCAACGGGTGTTAATTATGGAAGAGATATTGAATTTAGCAAGTCAGGTCATGCAATGTTTGTTTTAATTCAAGACAGTAGGGCAGGGGCCCCTGTTGACCAATCTGATATCTATCAATTTACTTTAGAAAAGAAATTTGACGTATCAACAGCCACATTTGTTGGGAACTATGATGTTAATAATTTAAACACGGGAAATGGGTTAGGACATCCAGTAGGATTTACTTTTTCGAGTGATGGAATGCGGATGTTTATGGTACAAATAATGACAGGAGCCGGTGTTGACCAAATAAATTCATATCAATTAGAGTGTCCTTATGGTCTGGTTGCTTGTGTATCGGATCCAACCGCAAGTATTGGTTCACAAGTTGAATTAGCTAAACAAAATATTGCTTTAAATATTTCTACAATTTTTAAAAGATTTGAATGGATTAAAAGAAATAGAGATGAAGAAAATCTAACAAGCCATAAGATTAATTTAAATTATCCTAATCCTTTGTTAGAAGCTCTAGCATTGAACCTGGAACCATCTGCAAAAAAAACTGTAGCATCTCTAGTAAGTAAAAATCAAAAAGATAAGAAAAAGTCTAAATGGTCCACGTGGAGTTTAGGAGATATTTATATTGGTAACTTTGAAAAATTAGGATTTGAAAATGCAAAAAGTATTAAAGCAAAAGGAGTAACAATAGGTGCTGATAGAAAATTTGGTGAAAATAAATTTTTTGGCTGGGCTATACGGTATGGGGACAATAAATCAAATATATATACCTCCCAACAAAACACTGAGATGGAGTCGTTAACATTAAATTTATATGGAATTACACCAACAAAAGACGACAAATACATAAATGCAGTTTTGGGTTTAAGCGCTTTAAGAATTGATAGCATTTATTTAGGAAAGATTTCTGGGCGTAGGAATGGTCAACAAGCCTTTTCATCAATAAATCTAAGAACGAAAAATAATTACGGTAAATTAAATATTACCCCATCTGGAAAATTTACTTACGGGATTACAAGATTGTCTGAGTACACTGATTTTATAAGTATGACAATAGACGGACCTACAACCGATGTAAGATATGAGTCAGATACTTTTGAAAGTGGAGAATTAGCAGCAGGTATATTATTTGAAACAGAAAAATTTGAAACTGAGCGAGGAAGCTTTCGTCCGATGGGGGCAATAAATCTTTTTTATGACTTTACTCCTGATATTCATTACAATTATTCAATTCAAAATTCCAGTGAAGTAAACCGAGATACAATTAACGGTGCTTATTCTAAAAGAAACTTAAGAACTTCTATTGGATTTGAATCTATATATGGGGACGGTTATACTGTAACTCCTATTTACGAAAAAGTTTCTAAAATAGAGAGAGGGAAAATTAGACAAACTATTTCTGAGACATTCATAATTAAGTTTAGTCGAACGAAAGAGGAAAATAATAGTAGTTTTGCGTTAAATTTCGATCCGCTTTCAGATAATCCTGCAAACTTGAGCTACACAAAAAAAGTAAATGGTTTCGATGTTAAATTAAATACAAATTATTTAGGATTTAATAATAATATTGATTATTTTACAAATTTTGAAATCTCAGGCATTTTTTAGTAATTCTTGAAGTCTATTTTCTTTTTCTAACGCTCTGACTTCATCATAACCACCAATGTGTTCATCATCAAAAAATATTTGTGGGATAGTTCTTTTACCGTTTGCTTTTTTAATCATCTCATCCATAGCTCCATCAACTGTAGCAATGTTAATTTCATTATAAGTTACATTATTCCTAGTTAATAATCTTTTTGCTGCTTCACAATAATTACACATTGGACCTGTGTAGATAGTTACTCTTTTCATAACCTATAAATAGTCACCTTTTTTAATTTTACTAGTTATTTGCTTTCTGGAGTATTCAAATTTTTTTCTGTGTTTTATGCTTTTTTCATGAACTCTTTTTCTCCACAATCTAAATGAGGAAGGTTTAAGAGATCTTCTCATTATTTTGATAACAGCAGACTCAGAGTAACCAGTTTTTTTTTTAATTTCCTCGAATGTGATCCGATCTGCCCATGCCGCCCATATGACCCAATCTGGACTTTCAAGGTTTGGCTCTGGATTCTTGATTTTGGTGACCGGCCTGTGACCTTTTTTTTTCATAAATACCTTATATTTGAAAAAATTCTATTATGCATTTTTTTTGAGATCTGATATATTTAAATAGATAGTCCTTCTTAGCCATCTTTAGCTCCCGGTTTTTAAGGACTATCTTCTTTTTTCATGCTCCCATTAGATTTTATTCTTTTTTTACAAATAATTATTTTTTTGTTCATTACACCCGGCACTCCTAGAGTTGTAATTATATCTTACTCTATAAATTATGGAGTAAAAAATTGTATCTGGACAGCTTTTGGAGATGTTACCGCTAATTTTATACAAGCGACTTTAGTAATTTTTGTATTAGGAACTTTTTTTTCCGATAATCCAGAATTTTTAAGGTTATTTAAGTGGATTGGTGTGTTTTATTTAGTTTATTTAGCTTATGATGTTTATAAATCATCTCCAAAAGAAATTAATTCAAAAATATTAAGCTCAAAAAGTTTTTTTTCGTTCTTTAGGGATGGTTTTTTAGTTGCAGGCACGAGCCCAAAGGCTTGGTTATTTTTTCCATTGATCTTCCCGCAATTTATTGATTTTAATTCCAATTATATAATTCAATTCTTTATATTAATTACAACTTACGTAGTATTAGATTTTATTTCTCTAATAGGTTATGCTTTACTTGCACAAAAATTAATTAATTGGATTAAAGCAAAACCAAAAACAATTAATACAATTTCTGCGAGTGTTTTAGTAGTAATTGCCTTTATAATAATTATAAGTCAACAATATTAGATTTTTTTTTATTAATTGATATCAAAATGATTATTATAAAGTTTTATTTATGAATTTAGGATTTATAGGAACAGGAAAGATATCCTCTTCAGTAATTAATGGAATTTGTAACTCATCAATTAAATATAAAAAAATAATTATTTCTTCGCGAAATAATAAAGTTGCTAATCAACTAAAAAGAAAATTTAAAAAAATTTTTATTGAAAAAGATAATCAAAAAATTGTTAATAACTGCAATTGGATTTTTCTTGCTGTTACACCTTCAGTAGGTGAAAAGATAATTAAAAATTTAAATTTTAGGTCTAATCAAACAATTATTAGTTTTATATCAACAATTAATATTGAAAATTTAAAAAAAATGGTAAAAGTAAAAGCAAATGTAGTAAGGGCAATTCCTTTACCACCAATTTCATTAGGAAAAGGACCAGTACCTATTTGTCCACCAAATAAGAAAGTAAAAGATTTTTTTGATCAAATTGGCTCAACGATTCAAATCAAAAGTGAAAAATTATCTATTAATTTTTGGTCAATGTCAGGCATGATGGCTTCATATTACAATATGTTAAATATTATGAGTAACTGGTTGGTAAAAAAGGGTATTAAAAGAGCAGACGCTCAAAAATATATAACTTCACTTTTTTTAGCACTATCAGAAGATGCGGTAGTAAATTCAAAAAAAAATTTAAGGCATTTAGTAAAAGTTTCACAAACTCCTAAAGGCCTTAATGAGCAAGGGCTGAAAGAAATGAGGAAAAAAAGAGTTTTCAATTCTATTGAGAAAACATTAAGCCTCATTTATAAACGACTATATAAATAAAAATTTTTATGAAATATATCATATTAGGTGCTGCTTTAGCTTGGACCATGTATATGGCTGATAAATATATGTTTTAAAATTTTTGCAAAAAAAACTTTTTAAAACTATCTTTGTTTTGTTATGAATTTTTTGCCTTTAAATTTTAACTCCAAAAAAGAACCTATAGCCTCACCATCATTAGTAAAATTTACCCGTGTTGCCCCCTCGTAATCTATTTCCTTACCTTTTGCTAACAAGTCTAAACCCTTTTTTAATTCTCCAGGAAAAATTTTGATACCAGGAGAATTTGAAACTTTCATTATATTCTTTGCAATAGTCTTTCTATCAGCAGACCCACCAGCTTGGATTGCCAAAACTATCAGAGCGGCTGCATCGTATGACTCACCAACATATGGAGCAGAACTATCAATACCACCTGACTTGGCAACTTTGTGAAAATAATTTGCTCCTTTACCTGTTGATCCAGAAATATAGCCAGAGGATTTTTTTAGATTGTTTCCAAAAGTATCAAGTAAAGATTGATTGATCATTCTATCAGAGAGAATAAAACGATCGAAAGCACCAGAGTCTAAAGATGCTTGAATAATTTCCTTACCACCTTTTTCATAAGATCCTAAAATTGCAACAGCATCTCCACCTGCAGAAGCTAGTGTTGCAACTTCTGATGAATAATCATTTTTTTCATTTTCATGATCAAGAATTGTAGTAATCATAATTCCTTTTTTTTCAATTGCCGGTTTGTAAACTTTTATTAGATTTTTTCCATAATCGTCATTGGCATGAATAATTGCAATTTTTTTAATTTTTTTATCCTTTGTAATATCTGCTAGGATTTGCCCACCTCTATTGTCTGAAGTTCCAATCCTATAAAAAAAATTTTTCCGTTGTAAATCTTTTAATGATGGGAAACTCGCTGCTGGCGAAATAATCGCAATTTTATCTGAGAAATTTGATTTTGATAAGATCATTTTTGTTTCCTCCAAACAAATAGCTCCAACTATGGCAGCCACATTGTCATTAAAAATCTTCTTCGCAGCTTCAGAAGCGGCATCGGGGTTATTACAAGTCGTGTCTGCTTTGATTGAAACAATTTTTTCACCATCTAACAAAAGTTCTGACTCTGATGCTTCTTGAAAAGCGAGTTCAGCTGACTCAGCCATAATTGGAGTTAAGTTCTCAATTGGACCAGTAAAACCAAATAAAATTCCAATTTTTATTTCTGAAAATGCAGATGAAAAAAAAATGGAAGAAAATAAAGAAGATATTAATAAAAGTTTTTTCATTCAATTTAATAAATAATATTTTTTATTTAATAAATTAAATCTAAATTGGAATAATTTACAACAAGCAAATTTGCAGATTTTAAGAGATTAAATTAAAGATCTGATCTATATTATTATTTAAATGAAATTAAAAAAAATTGAGCCAAGATTTAAAGAAAAAAACAACCCAAGAGTAGGTTTAATTACCTTAGCAACCGATTTTAATATAGAAAAAGATTTTAACGAAATAATAGATCATAAAAAAATAGATTTGTATTGTAATAGAATCCATAGTTACAATCCTTTAACGAATGAAAATTTAAAGAAAATGGCAAATGATATAACAGATGTTGCCGCTGATATTTTACCAAACCAAAAATTAGATTGTGTGGCTTATGGATGTACATCTGGAACTATTGCAGCGGGATATAAATCAATTCATGACAAAGTGAATATTGCTAAACCAAATACTAAAGTGACTACACCAATTACATCAACCATGAATGCTTTAAATGAACTTAAGATAAAAAAATTATCTATTTTTACACCCTATACTAATGAAATAAACCGCTCTGTTATCGATTTTTTTAATAAAGAAGGAATTGAAATTTCAGAATTTGCTTTTTTTGATATTGCCTCTGATATAGACATAGGCAAAGTTAATCCCGATTATTTATTTGAAATACTTTGTAAATTAGATGTTTCCAAAAATGATGCATTATTTGTCTCCTGTACAGCTCTTCCAGTTTTAACAATGATAAAAGATTTGGAGAAGAAATTAGGCAAGATTGTTTTGTCAAGTAATCAAACCTTAATTTGGGATACATTAAAACAAATAAATTACAAAAATAATATCAAAGATTTTGGTGAGCTATTTAATAATTAATTATGCTTTTTACTAAGGAAGAATACAAACAAAGACTTTCAAAAGTAAAAAAAATGATGCAGGAAAAAAACATCGAATTATTAATATCGCATGATACTAATAATATGAATTATTTGACAGGATATGATGCTTGGTCTTTCTATTATGCACAATGCGTAATAGTTCACGTTAATGCTGATGAACCGCTTTGCTTTGTAAGAGATCAGGATGCGGGAGGTGCTTTTCTTAAAACTTACATGAAAAAAGAAAATATAATTGTTTATGATGAAAGTTATATTCATACTTGGCCAAAACATCCTTATGATTATTTAGTAAAAATAATTAAAGATAAAAAATGGGATAAACTTTCAATTGGACTCGAGATGGATGCTCACTATTTTACAGCTTTTTGTTACGAAAAGATTAAGCAGGGATTACCAAACGCGAAGATCAAAGACTCAGACAGATTAGTTAATTGGGCAAGGCTGATAAAATCTGAAACCGAGATAAGTTATATGAAATCAGCAGCGAAAATTTCAGAGATTGGAATGAAAACTGCTTTTGATGTTATTAGACCTGGTGTTCGACAATGTGATGCTGTCGGTGAAATTCAGAAAGCACTATTTTATGGTACACCAGAATTTGGAGGAGAATACGCAAGCATTGCAACATTACTTCCTACAGGTAAGGGAACCTCTGCTTCACATTTGACCGCTACCCAGGATAAATTTATTGAAGGTGAAGCAACAATAATTGAGTTATCAGGAGTATATAAAAGGTATCATGCACCGATGGCTCGCACAGTCTTATTAGGTAAACCTGATCAATTAAAAATAGATACAATGAAAAAAACAATTGAAGCTCTCCAAGCAGGTATAGATGCAACAAGACCAGGAAATACTGTTAATGATGTAGCCCAAGCATTTTGGAAAATATTAGATAAATATGGAATAGAAAAAAAATCTAGAACTGGATATTCAATTGGTATTGGTTATCCACCAGATTGGGGCGAGCATACTCTGAACATTTACAAAGGAGACATGACACAATTAGAACCTAATATTTGTTTCCATATGATTGCAGTAATGCAATTTGGGGATTGGGGTGTTGAGGCATCAGAAGCAATTAGAGTAACAAACACTGGAGCAGAATTATTTTGTAATTTATCAAAAGAACTTCACGTCAAAAGCTAATTATTAATGGTTGATATTTTTTCACACTAATGTTTTATAGTATTTAAATTTATGACGGTAAATAAAGAATTTGTTAAGTTTGATAAAGTAGACAAAAGCTACGATGGAAAAGTTTTAGTTGTAAAAGATCTTCAGTTAGACATTGCAGAAGGCGAGTTCATTACAATGTTAGGCCCATCTGGATCAGGTAAAACAACATGTTTGATGATGTTAGCAGGTTTTGAAACACCTACTAATGGTGAAATATATTTAGATGGAAATGCTATTTCGAGCATACCTCCACACAAAAGGGGCATTGGCATGGTATTTCAAAATTATGCATTATTTCCTCACATGACAGTTTACGAAAACTTAGCTTTTCCATTGAGAGTAAGAAAAATTCCAAAAGATGAAGCTGATAAAAAAATAGATAAAGCATTATCAATGGTATCTTTACAAGGATTTGCTCAAAGAATGCCAGGCCAATTATCGGGTGGACAACAACAAAGAGTTGCAGTTGCAAGATCATTGGTATTTGATCCACAATTAGTTTTAATGGACGAACCACTTGGCGCTTTAGATAAAAATTTAAGAGAGAGCATGCAATATGAGATTAAACATATTCATGAAAGTATCGGTGTTACTGTGGTATATGTAACTCACGATCAAAGCGAAGCATTAACAATGTCCAATCGTATTGCCGTTTTCAATGATGGTAAAGTTCAACAATTGTCAAGTCCTGATGAATTATATGAAAAGCCAGTTAATTCATTTGTGGCTGAATTTATTGGTGAGAATAATACTTTTGCAGGTGAGGTTTCAGATATTTCAGGTAGCAAGTGTAAAGTAAAGCTTCCCAATGCTGAAATACTTGCTAATCCTATCTCTATTAAGCAAAAGGGTGAAAGAACAACTGTATCTTTGAGACCGGAAAGAGCTTTGATAAATCCTAGTGAGAAAATGGATAATATTCACAAAGGTAAAATTGAAGAAGTTATTTATCACGGTGATCATACAAGAGTTAGAATAAATTTATTAGGAAATCCTGAATTCATTCTCAAAGTGCCCAACAGCTCATCTAATCTAGATATTAAATTAGGAAATGAAATTAAGATTGGATGGAACAGTGATGATGCTAGAGCATTAGACCCTAAATAAACGAAATAAATATCTTAAATTACGCACAAATCGCTGTTGACTCTCTTTACCTATCTTGCTGTAATAGATTTTTATAAAAAACGTTTAAACGGAGGAAAAATGAAGACAATTAGTAAATTATTACTAGCCATTTCTTTTGCTATCTCTGTAACTACTTCAGCGTTCGCAGTAACAGTTGCGTCATGGGGTGGGGCTTACACTGAAAGTCAAAAGCTTGGATATGGTGATCCTACTGAGAAAAAATTAGGTATTAAGATCAATTGGGTCGACTACTCAGGTGGATTATCTGAAATTAAAGCACAAAAAGAAGCTGGCAAGATTACATGGGATATTATTGACGTATATGCCATGGATACTATCACTGGATGTGATGAAGGATTATTTGTTGAATTTGATTTTGACAAAGACTTCCCGCCAGCTCCAGATGGAACTAAAGCAAGTAAAGATTTCTTTACTTCAATGCCGAGTAAATGTGCTGTAGGAAATATCTTATATTCTTGGAACTACGCTTACAATTCAAACAATGTAAAAGGAACTCCAAAGACTATCAAAGATTTCTTTAACACTAAAAAATTCCCTGGAAAAAGAGCTATCTATAAAGGAGCTTTAACAAACTTAGAGATTGCTTTAGCTGCTGATGGTATCAAACCAGGAAAAGGTGGAGCAAAAATCTATAAAGCTTTAAACACTGAAAAAGGTGTTCAAAGAGCAATGGATAAGATTAAAGCACTTTGCACAGATCCTAACGGAGGATGTGTATTTTGGTCTGCAGGCGCTCAACCGCCAGAACTATTAATGAGTGGTGAAGTTGTTATGGCTACAGGTTGGAATGGTAGATTCTTTAACGCTACTGTTGGAGAAGGTGCCCCAATCGTCCAAGTTTGGGATGGTCAAGGTCTTGATTACGAATACTTTGTATTAGTAAAAGGCGGACCAAACGAAGCAATGGCAAAGAAAGCTTTAGCTGAAATGACAAGTACTGAAGGTTTAGCTGGAAGTGCAAAATATATTGCTTATGCTCCTTGGAGAAAATCTTCTATCAAGATTATGGAAGCAGGAGAGCCGTGGTATAAAGATGGTAAAACAAACATGGTACCTAATATGCCAACTGCACCAGCAAACACAAAAAATTACTTCTTAGTTGACCCACTTTACTGGGCTGATAATGGAACAGAGCTTGGTGAAAAATGGGAAGCTATGAAAGCTACTTTTAAATAATTTAAGTTTTAAAGACTAAAATTATATATTATATTAAGGGCGGTTTGATTAAACCGCCCTTTTTTATTTATGAGCTCTGAAACAAAAAAGATATTAACTACAGATGGTATACCCCTTGAGGTAAGTTTAAAAAAAGCAGAAAGAAAAAATAAAATCAAAGCTTTTTTATTAGTTGCTCCACTTTTACTTTTTCTAATCATTACCTATGTTTTTCCAATCGGTGAGATGTTGACAAGAAGTATAGATGATAAAATGGTAACCCAGATGCTACCCAAAACCTATAAAGCTATGGAAAATTGGGATGGTAAAGAATTACCACCAGAGGACGTTTTTGAGGGATTTTATTTTGATTATAAAAAATTAGTTGAAGAGAAAACATTTGGAAAATTGGCTACCCAACTCAATTTTGAGAAAAATGGATTTAAAAGTATTTTAAAAAAATTACAGAGAAAAATGAAAAAATTTGAAGAAGGGAATTATAAAGAACAAATAATGGCTGTGCATCCAAGATGGGCCGATGTTGAATATTGGAGAGCTTTAAAAAGAAGAGCTCCAGAATACACTTATCAGAAATATTTAAAAGGTATTGATATGTATGAAAATGAAGATGGTAAAATAGTTAATGTTCCAGAAGATAGACAAATACACAGAATATTATGGTTGAGAACTTTAGAGATTGCTTTTTTTGTTACTTTATTTTGTTTCTTAATGGCATACCCTATTGCGCACTTACTAGCCACACTTCCAATGAAATATAGTAATTTATTAATGATATGCGTTCTTCTTCCATTTTGGACCTCGCTTCTTGTAAGAACTGCGAGTTGGATGATTTTATTACAACAACAAGGTGTTGTGAACGATTTTTTTGTTTGGATAGGACTTGTGGCAGATAATGCAAGACCAGAAATGATGTATAACAAAACTGGATCATATGTTGCAATGACACAAATATTACTACCTTTCATGGTTCTGCCTCTTTATAGTGTTATGAAAACTATATCTCCTAGTCTTATGAGAGCAGGTAAATCTTTGGGAGGGACACCGTTTATAGCTTTTTGGAAAGTTTATTTTCCACTAACTATCCCGGGTATCGGAGCTGGTTGCTTATTAGTATTTATATTAGCTGTTGGTTATTACATCACTCCTGCTCTGGTAGGGGGTGCTTCTGGAACTCTTATAAGTAATCAAATTGCATATCATATGAAAAGTACTCTTGATTGGAGCTTTGCTTCTGCAATGGGTCTAATGCTGTTGACAGGTGTTTTAGCAATATATTGGCTTTATAATAAGGTTGTTGGAATTGATAATATTAAATTAGGATAAATTTTATGGCTCTACCAAAATATACTGAACCTCATTATAGAATTTGGCATTATATTTATCTAACAATTTGTAGTGCAGTATTCTTTTTTCTAATCGCTCCTTTATTCGTAATTTTTCCATTGTCTTTTAATGCTGAAGAATTTTTAGTTTTTTCTGACGGCATGAAGCGACTTGATCCAGATGCTTTCTCATTAAGATGGTATAAAGACATGATATACGGAACCAAAAATCCCTGGGGATTAGCGACCAAAAATAGTTTTATAATTGCTTTTTTTGCAACAATTGGTTCAGTAATACTTGGTACAGTTGCTGCTCTTGGATTAAGTAGTCGGCACATGCCTTTTAAAGGACTTATAATGGCTGTGCTAATTTCACCTATGATTGTTCCGTTAATTATTTCTGGTGTAGCGATATTTTTCTTTATGGCAAAAGCTGGCTTAGCTGCTACACATTTGGGAATAATTTTAGCACATATAATTTTAGGTACCCCCTTTGTTGTGATTACGGTGACTGCAACTTTATCAGGTTTTGATCATAGTGTAACAAGAGCTGCAGCAAGCCTTGGTAGTGATCCTGTAAATACATTTATGAAAATCACATTACCTTTAATACTTCCTGGAGTAATTTCGGGTGGATTATTTGCATTTGTAACCTCATTTGATGAAGTAGTTGTAGTTTTATTTTTAGCTGGTTTAGATAACACAACTATTCCCATCCAGATGTGGACAGGTTTGCGAGAACAGCTCAGCCCGACTATTCTTGCTGTTGCAACATGTTTGATCATTTTATCAACTTTAATATTAGTAACTGCTGAACTTTTAAGAAGAAGATCTGAGAGACTCAGAGGTATTAATCGATAATAAGATTACTCCATGAAGATTAAAAACGTTGTAGTTATTGGTTCTGGTACTATGGGAAGTGGAATAGCGGCTCATTTATGTAATGCAAATATACCAGTTACTTTATTAGACTTAAAAACAGAAATTAGTGAGAAAGCTAGAGATAGAATTCATAAATCTAGACCACCCTTATTAATTGATAAGTCAAAAATTAATAATATTAAAGTTGGAAACATAAATGATAATTTTGATGTTGTTAAAAATGCTGATTGGGTGGTCGAGGCCGTTGTTGAAAGAATTGACATTAAACATCAAATTTACGAAAAAATATTTAAAGCTAGGAAAGATGGAGCTATTGTTTCTTCAAACACATCATCGATACCTATTAAAGTTTTATCAGAACATTTGACAGATGAGGAAAAAAAGGATTTTTGCATCACACACTTTTTCAATCCTGTTAGATATATGGGTTTACTTGAAATAGTAAAAAATGAAAATAATGACCTTAAAAAAATTAATCAATTAAAAGAATTTTGTGAAATAGAATTAGGTAAAGGAGCTATTGTTTGTAATGATACTCCAGGATTTCTGGGAAATAGAGTCGGAGTTTATGCTATGCAAATAGCAATGACTGAAGCTTTCAGGATGAAACTTTCTGTAGAGGAAGCAGATGCGATTTTTGGTAGACCCATGGGAATTCCTAAAACAGGTGTATTTGGTTTATATGATTTAATTGGAATTGATTTAATGGCTGATGTTTTAAAAAGTTTTATTAAGGAATTACCTGAGTCCGACGAATTTCATAAAGTTGCAAAAGAAATTCCACTGGTAAAAAAATTAATTGATACAGGTTACACCGGAAGAAAAGGTAAAGGTGGTTTCTATAGGATAAACAAAACAGGAGCTATAAAAGTAATGGAGGCAATTAATCTTGAAAGTGGAGAATACTCAGTAAGTAAAAAGATTGACATAAAATCAGATAAAGTTGATTTAAAAGGTTTAATAAACAGAAAAGATAAATACGGTGAATATGCATGGTCTGTCATATCTAAAATAATTAAATATGCCTCCTCATTAGTCCCTGGAATTACAAAAGAATTTAATGATATCGATGAGGCAATGAGACTTGGTTTTAATTGGGCTAAAGGTCCTTTTGAAATGCTTGAAGAAATAGGAGTAAAAAATTTTTTTGATAAAGTTGATAATTTTAAAGGGAATATTTTTTTAGAAAATTTAGATAAAAGTAAAAATGAGGATTTCTATGGTGAAAGACAAAAATATACAAATATTGAAACTTTAGGAAAAATTAAAAAAACAGCCTCTAGCTTGGATGGAAACGAGTCAGCAAAAATTTATAGGTTTAGCGATTATAACATCGTTGAGTTTACCACTAAAGCTAATGCTCTAGACTATAATTCTATGGATGCTTTGAAAAAAGCAACTGACAAACCTCTGATTATTATAAATGAAAGTATGCAATTTTCTGCAGGAGTGAACTTAACATATACTATGAATTTTGCAGATAAAAAAGATTTTCAATCAATTGAAAAGTTTATCAAATATTTTCAAGATACATGTAAGCACTTAAAATATTCAAAATATCCTGTAATTTCTGCACCCTCAGGATTAACTTTAGGAGGTGGATTTGAAGTAATGGTTCACAGTAATTTTGTTGCCTCACACACAAATATTGTAGTTGGATTAGTTGAAACCATTGTCGGTTTAATTCCGGCTGGGGGAGGTTGCAAAGAAATGTTAGCTAGGTGGCTTGATACTGAAGAGGCAAAAAAAGATCCCAACTTTGCTCCACTAAAAGTTTTTGACATTATTGGATATGGGAAGACAGCTACCTCACCTGTCGAGGCAGAACCAATGAAATATTTAAGACCAAGCGATAAAAAAATAATGAATAGAAATAGCTTGTTAGAAGTTTCAAAAAAAATAATAAATGAAAATAAAAATTTTAAAGCACCCGAGGAATCTAGATTTAATCTTCCTGGAAAAGCTGTAAGAGAAGAAATGAACAAAATTTTGGAAAAACTTTATAATGATAAGATTATATTAGATCATGGAGTTGAAGTTGCAAAAGAATTGGCATATGTCTTAAGTGGTGGTGAAACTACGATTGACAAAACTTTATCCGAGGATGATTTATTTAAATTGGAAATTGATGCCTTTATGAGATTAATTGAAACTCAAAAAACACAAGACAGAATTAAACACACTCTCTCAACAGGTAAACCGTTAATTAATTAACATCCTTAAAGAATTAATAAAGTCAGGTCTTAATACATACTGGGATTTGTCTAAATATTTTATTTTCTCCAAAGCCTCTAAACCATAAATTACTTTTCCAATTGGAGTGTACTCTGATTCATATAATGGTTCATCTCTCAATAATATAAAAAATTGGCTATCCTCAGTATTGTAATTTTGTGCTCTTACTAAACCGACACTACCTCTATCAAAACTAAATGGAGTATCAATTTCTGAATTAATAGTTCCTAATCCAGACTTTCCAGTTCCAATCTTTCCGTAGTCGATACTTCCTTTTTTACCAAACTCCAAATCACCTGCTTGGACAAGTGTGCCTTTGATAACTCTGTGAAAAGCAATATCATCATATGCGTTTGATCTAACAAGTTTTTTAAATCTCTTTACAGACTCAGGTGAGATATCTGGATAAAGTTTAATTATAACATTACCACAAGTAATATTTAATATAGCAATATTTTTTGGATCATTAAAAATCATTTTTTGGGGATTATAATTTTTTACAAAAAAACATTTATTTTTTATTAAAAAAAAAGATCCAAAAGAAAATATTGCTAAAATAATCACAAAGGAAAATATTATTTTTTCTGATCTCGATGGTTTAATTTTTTCAATCATAAAATGAAATTTTTATCAATTTTAAGTAAATTAGTTTTGATAAATTGTATTTTTTTTTCTAAAATAGGATCAACATTATTTAATTTTACTCCAACCATTAAATGAGAAAAAACCTCTGCCATATCCTCAGATGGTGTAGACTCTGAATATTCAGTAAAAAAACCTTTTGTGCTCTTATTTGTATTTAAACCAAGTTTGTTTGTACATGTTGAACATTCAGCATACCTAAATTCTTTAACATTAAAATTAGACCAGACAACTTCATTGAATAATTCCTTGAAACTATCATTAATAATATGAAATACTTCATGGTGAATTACACGTTCAAAATAATTTTCATTAAATTTGATATCAAGTATTAATGTTTTCGTTACATGATCTGGTATTCCAGCTGTATTGATTTTTGATATAGATAAATCCTCACACATGACAATATACTTAAGATTAATCTTCTTAAGAAATTCCTTGCTATATTTATCTAAATTTCTTTTTATTATTTGATATTTTTGATCTAAAATATTTTTTTCAGAATTGTAACAATTAATATTTTTTTTAATTCCAAGTGTGAATGGTCTTTCTGCATATAAGTATCTAAGTTTATTTTGTGATTTGATATTGTAAATTTCTAAATTTGGAATTTTTATTAAATTATAAATTGTATCAGCTTGCGCTTGAGAAAAGATAAACAAAGATATTAATATTACTCTAATTAGATACATATATTTAGACATAGAAGATATTCCAATTTAAGTGAATGTGATACAATTTAACTGTGAAAAAAAAAAGAAATAAAGATCCCATCCAACCAGTAAGCGGAACTAAAGTGCCTCGTTTTGCTGGGCCCTCAACATTTGCAAGATTGCCCGAATTGAGAGATGTTGAGAGTTGTGATGTTGCTATAGTTGGTATACCCTTTGATGCGGGCACGAGTTATAGACCTGGTGCAAGATTCGGTCCTCAAAGTATTAGACAAGCATCAAGACACTTAAGAACAAATTTTCATCCAAATTATGATATTGAGCCATTTAAGATTCAACAAGTTGCTGACGCTGGAGATATTACTTGTAATCCTTTTAATATTGATGAGGCGATCAAACAAATTGAGTTAGGAGCTGAAGAGTTATTAAATAAAGTTGGTGGAATTATAAGTTTAGGTGGAGATCACACTATTGCTTTCCCATTGTTAAAAGCAGTCAATAAAATTAATAAAGGCCCAGTAGCTTTAGTACACTTTGATGCGCATTTAGATACCTGGGATACTTATTTTGGTGCACCATATACACATGGCACGCCTTTTAGAAGAGCGCGAGAAGAAAATTTATTTTTAGACGATGCATCAATGCACGTTGGAATAAGAGGCCCCTTATATAGCAGAGAGGATATTAAAAATGATGAAAGTTTTGGATTTAAAATAATTCATTGTGATGAATTTCAAGCTCAGGGAATAGACAAAATTGTTGAAAGAATAAAAAAAAGAGTGGGAAATAATCCTGTATACCTATCCATAGACATAGATGTATTGGATCCTGCTTTTGCTCCTGGTACAGGCACTCCAGAAATAGCAGGCATGACTTCAAGAGAAATGGTCAATGTCTTAAGAGGTTTATCAGGATTAAATTTGATATCTGCAGATGTTGTAGAGGTTTCTCCGGCATATGATCATGCTGAAGTTACTTCTCTTGCTGCTGCAACTATAGTATATGAATTGACAAATTTATTTGCAAAAAAATGATTAAAAGTATTTAATTTTTATGGAGAATAAGAAGAAATTTTATATTGATGGAAGATGGTTAGACCCCAAAAGCAAACAAGAAATCAAAGTAATTAATCCTGCAACTGAAGAAAATAGTGCTGTTATTTCATTAGGCAATAAAGATGATGTAGATCATGCTGTAAGTTCTGCTAAAAAAGCTTATGAAGCTTGGTCCTTTTCTCATAAAGAGGAAAGAGTTGAGTTATTAGAAAAGCTCTATGAAAATTATAAAAAAAGATGGGCTGATATTGCTAAAGCAATTACTATGGAAATGGGAGCTCCAAAAGATTTTGCTACAAAGCTTCAAGCAGGTACTGGTGCAGCCCATATAAAATCTTTTATTAAACATTTAAAAAATTTTGAATTTGAAAAACCTTTAGGAAATCACGCCCCAAATCAAAGATTAATTTATGAACCTAAAGGAATTTGTGCATTAATTACACCCTGGAATTGGCCGATGAATCAAGTTTGCTTAAAAGTAATACCTGCTATTGCATCTGGTTGTACAATGGTACTAAAGCCCTCTGAACTTGCACCTTTATCATCAATGATTCTAGCTGAGATAATTGATGAAACTAAATTCCCATCAGGAGTTTTCAACTTAATTAATGGAGATGGATCTACAACAGGCGAAGCACTTACAAGACATCCTGATATAAATATGATTTCTTTTACAGGATCAACAAGAGCTGGAGCTTTAATTTCACAAAATGCTGCAAGTGATTTTAAGAGAGTGAGTCTTGAGCTAGGTGGAAAAGGAGCCAATATAATATTTCAAGATGCAGATCCAAAAGCTATAGAATGGGGTGCTTTAAGATGTTTTAAAAATTCAGGACAATCCTGTAATGCTCCAACAAGAATGCTTGTTGAAAGGACTTATTATGATCAAGCGATTGAAAAATTAAAAAAATTTTCAGAGGAAATACAGATAGGAGATCCAAACAAAGAAGGTGAACACATAGGTCCGGTAGTTTCAGAAACACAATTTAAAAAGATACAATCTTTAATTAAAAAGGGTATTGATGAAGGTGCCAAATTAATAGCAGGAGGACTAGGAAAACCCAGTGGTCTTGAAAAAGGATATTATGTCAAACCAACGGTATTTATTGATGTAGATAATAAAATGGAAATTGCTAGGACCGAAATATTTGGCCCAGTTTTATCTGTGATCCCATTTGAAAATGAAGAGGAAGCTATAAAAATAGCTAATGACACTCCCTATGGATTGACAAATTATATTCAAACAAAAGATAAAGAAAAAGCAAGAAGAGTTGCAAAAAAATTAAGATCTGGAATGGTTGATGTTAATGGAGCAGGAATTGCTATCGATACTCCTTTTGGTGGCTTTAAACATTCTGGGATAGGACGTGAGGCAGGAGAACATGGTCTTCAAGAATTTTTAGAAGTTAAGTCAGTAGGTGGCTGGACTTAAATTATTGATTTATTTTTAACTCCTTCTAAAAAAATCAAGCATTTTTTTAATTCATCAAGTTCAATAAACTCATCAATTTTATGCGCTTGTTCAATAGAGCCAGGTCCACAAACTACTGTGCTCATACCTATCTCTTGAAATAATCCAGCTTCAGTTCCGAAAGATACAACTTTTCTTGAATTATCACCTGTGATTGATGCAACGAATTCGCATGCCTCAGACTCATTTAGTTTCTCAAATCCAATAACTTCACCAATAACTTCTTTTTTTATATAAGACATTGGAAACACTTTTCTCATCTCAGGTAAGAGTTCATCATTTACAAATTTTTCTATTTCTTTATTCACAAAGTTACCATCTGAGTCATTTACTGGTCTAGTTTCCCACTCAACTTTACATTTATCAGCAACCACGTTGTGTGCAATTCCTCCCGATATACCTCCGATTGATATAGTAGAGTGCGGAGGATCAAATATACAATTTTTAGGAGCACGTTTAACCAATTCTTGTCTAATCTCTAATAATTTATTTATATATCTTGATGCATATTCAATTGCATTAACACCTTCGTGAGGCTTCGAACTATGTCCCGCAAGACCTCCAAAATGCGTTGTATACTCATTCATTCCTTTGTGGCCGTCAATAATCTTCATTTTAGTTGGTTCACCAACTATACATATTCCATTTTTAATATTTCTCTTTTTCAATTCTTCTATTAAAAGTGGAGCTCCAATACATGCTGTTTCTTCATCAAAAGTATAACAAAAATGAAAATCGCGATCTAAGTTACTTTTAGTTAAAATAGGAGCATAAGCAAGTGTGCAAGCTATAAATCCTTTCATATCACAAGAACCTCTGCCATATAATTTTTTGTTAATGATTGTTGCTTTAAAAGGATCTGTCGACCATCCTTTAGAAACCGGAACTACATCCGTATGACCGGATAATATGATAGGTTTTTTTCCATTTGGTTTTTTTGCTTTTAAAGTTCCAAATAAATTAACTCGCTTTTTTTCATCATCAAAAACTTTGAATGTTTCTATATTAAGATCATTAAGGATTTTTTCACAATAATCTATCAATTCACTATTATCGCTTCCTGAAATAGTTTTAAAAGATATTAGATCAGTCAATATCTTTATTGATTTTTCATGTAAATTGTTATCAATACGCATAATTAAGTTAATTATACATTATTATTATGAAACCACAAATAACCTACGATCAATTTGAAAAAATTGACATAAGACTTGGAACTGTATTAACCGTTAAAAAAAATGAGAAAGCTAGAAAACCATCTTTGGTAGTAGAGGTCGACTTTGGTAAAGATATTGGAGTAAAAACTTCTTCAGCCCAAATAACTCATTTTTATACTGAAGCAAATTTAGTTGGTAAACAAGTAATTGGTATTTGTAATTTTCCTGAAAAAAATATAGCTGGAGTAAAATCACAGTTTTTACTTTTAGGCTCTATTGATACAGAGGGAAAAGTTACATTAGTCCACCCATCCCAAAAAGCTGAAAATGGTTTACCGATAGCATAAGCATGCATCCTGAGTTTTTATCTATGGCACTATTTTGGATAGTAGCTGCATACACGCCTGGACCTAATAATGTAGTTGCATCTTATTCAGGTTTCAATTTTGGGATAAAAAAAACAATACCACATATTTTTGGTGTAACTTTTGGATTTACCTTTTTAGTAATCGCATTAACTCTTGGTTTAGTAAATATTTTTAAGTTATTTCCAATAATACAAAATATATTAAAATATTTAGGAAGTTTTTTTTTGATCTACTTAGCTTATAAGATTAGTTTTTCAAAATTCTCATCAGAAAAAAAAAGTGAAAATCCAATTTCTTTTTTTGATACATTTATTTTTCAATTTTTAAATCCAAAAGGTGTTTTAATTGGTATTATTATAGTATCAACATATGTTGAATATGGAGAGAATTATATAAGTTATGCGACTCAAGTTATTTTATTCGCTTTTATAATTTCATTATCAAGCATTACTTTCTGGACTTTTTTAGGTAAATATCTTAGGAAATTTGCGACAAATGAGAAATTTATTAAATACTTTAATTATGTTATGTCAGGGCTTCTTCTTTTGAGCATAATTACATTTTATATATAAGTTATGAAACCAGGCAAAAAAAACTCTTATAACTCATTATCAGATATAAGAATAAATAATAAAGATTTTAAATATTTCTCACTTTCAAAAGCAGAGGAAAATGGATTAGTTGGGGTATCAAAATTACCTAAATCACTAAAGGTGTTACTTGAAAATCTTCTTCGATATGAAGACGATATTACTGTAAACAAAAATCAAATTGAGGCAATTAAGCAATGGCTTAAAGAAAAAAAATCTAAAACAGAAATAGCTTATAGGCCTGCGAGAGTTTTACTCCAAGATTACACAGGAATACCAGCTGTTGCAGATTTAGCAGCTATGCGTGAGGCAGTTAAAGAAAAAAATAAAGATCCAAAGACCATTAATCCACTTTCTGCAGTTGATCTTGTAATAGATCATTCTGTTCAAGTAGACCAGTCTGCTAAACCAGATTCGTTTGACAAGAATGTAGAAATTGAGTTTGATAGAAATAGTGAAAGATACTCATTCTTAAAGTGGGGACAACAAGCTTTTGATAATTTTAGAATAGTTCCTCCGGGTACTGGCATATGTCATCAAGTAAATTTAGAATATCTCTCAAAAGTAGTTTGGTCAGAAGATTACAAAGGTGATAGTTATTTATTTCCTGACACTCTTGTTGGAACTGATAGTCATACAACGATGGTAAATGGCTTATCTGTATTAGGATGGGGAGTGGGTGGCATAGAAGCTGAAGCAGGTATGTTAGGTCAGCCTATATCAATGTTAATTCCAGAAGTCATAGGTTTTGAAGTAAAAAATAAAATGCCTGAAGGAACAACAGCTACAGACTTAGTATTAACAGTTGTTAAAATGTTAAGAGACAAAGGTGTCGTTGGTAAATTTGTAGAATTTTATGGAGATGGTTTAAAAAATTTGACTTTAGCAGATCGAGCCACAATAGCAAATATGGCTCCTGAGTATGGAGCAACATGTGGTTTTTTTCCAATAGATGAGGAAACTTTAAAATATCTTAAATTTTCTGGTCGAGATGAAAACACAGTAGAAATAGTTGAGAAATATTCTAAGGCTCAGGGTTTATGGGCAAGTGATGATATTGAATTTACTGATAAATTAACTTTAGATATGTCAACTATAGTTCCAACAATCTCTGGGCCTAAGAGACCTCAAGATAAAGTGTTACTCACAGATGCTGCAAAAAGCTTTGAAAAAAGCTTTAAAGAAATTACCAAGAAAAAAGATTATTCCATAGCTCAAGTTTCTAAAACAGATTTTAAAATTCAAGATGGTTCGATTTTAATTGCTGCAATTACTTCATGTACTAATACTTCTAATCCAAATGTGCTTATTGGTGCAGGATTATTAGCAAAAAAAGCAGTTGAACTAGGACTAGAAGTTAAACCGTGGGTAAAAACTTCTCTTGCTCCTGGATCTCAAGTTGTAACGGATTATTTAGCTAAAGCAGGATTAAATGTTTATCTTGATAAATTAGGTTTTAATTTAGTTGGTTATGGATGTACAACTTGTATTGGAAATTCTGGACCTTTAGATGAAAATATTGTGGAAGCAATTCAAAAAGAAAATATTTATGCTGTATCAGTATTATCAGGTAACAGAAATTTTGAAGGGAGAATATCTCCACATATCAAAGCAAATTATTTAGCATCTCCTCCTCTTGTTGTTGCTTATGCATTAGCTGGTTACATGAATTTTGATTTGTATAAAGAATCTTTAGGAAAAGATAAAAATGGAAAAGAAGTTTATATGAAAGATATTTGGCCAACTAATAAAGAGATAGAGGAAACTTTGAAAATTTCCTTAAGCGCTGATATGTTTATAAAAAGATATTCAAATGTTTCAGAAGGACCGAAACAATGGCAACAAATTAAAACAGAAAAGAGTAGCATCTACAATTGGGAAGAAAATTCTACATATGTTAAGAAACCTCCATTTTTTGAGAATTTGCCAGATCAACCAGAAGGTTTTAAGGAAATTAAAGATGCAAGACCTTTGTTAATTTTGGGTGATATGGTTACCACTGATCACATATCGCCCGCTGGAAATATTCAAAAAGAGAGCCCCACAGGTGAATATTTTATGAAGCATCAAATTTTACCAAAAGATTATAATTCTTATGGTGCAAGAAGAGGAAACCATGAGGTAATGATGAGAGGAACTTTTGCAAATATTAGAATTAGAAATGAAATGGCCCCTGGAACAGAGGGAGGATTTACAAAATTATATCCAGAAGAGAGAGTTATGCCGATTTATGATGCTGTAGTTGAATACAAGAAGAGAGGGACAGATTTAGTTGTTTTTGGTGGAAAGGAATATGGAACAGGATCTTCTCGAGACTGGGCAGCTAAAGGTACAAAATTATTAGGAGTAAAAGTTGTAATAGCAGAAGGCTTTGAGAGAATTCATAGATCCAACCTTATTGGAATGGGCATTCTACCATTACAATTTATAAACAATGTTAACAGAAAAAATTTAAATTTAATTGGTTCAGAGTTGGTAAGTGTAAACGAAATTGAAAATGGTATAAATCCATCTGACAAAGTAATTGTAGAAATAAAGTATACGTCAGGAGAAATTAAAAAGATTGAAACATTGTGCAGGATAGATACTAAAAATGAACTTGAATATTATAAAAATGGCGGAATATTACAATATGTTCTAAGAAATATGATTTAATTATGGATGAAGACGTCTCAATAATTAATAGCAACACCAGAAATGAAAAGATTAAAAATTTTTTCAAAGATAATAAGAAAATATTATTAGTCTTATTATTTTTTTTATTAATTTTAGTTATTAGTTATTTTTCTTATAGCGAATATAAAAGCATACAAATAAAAAAAATTTCAGACCGTTATAATTCAGCTGTTATTGATTTCTCTAATGGCTCAAAAGATAAAACAGTCGAAAAACTATTAGAGATTATAGATAAAAAAGATCCGACATATTCAACACTTTCATTATATTTTATTATTGATAACCAATTGATACCAGACCGAAAAGAAGTAAATGATTTATTTGATATATTGATTAACAAAACATCATTAAAAAAAAATATAAAAAATTTAGTAATTTATAAAAAAGCCTTGTATAACGCAGATTTTGTTAATGAAAATGAAATTTTAGAAATGTTAAAACCACTGATTAATAAACAGAGCATTTGGAGTTCTCATGCATTTTATCTTTTGGCTGAATTTTTTTATTCAAAAAATGAAAAACAAAAAGCTAAAGAGTTCTTTAATAAGATTTTGAGTTTAGATAATGCTAATCAAGATATAATTAAAGAAACACAAAAAAGACTGAATAGAGATTTTAGTGACTAGATACATCATCCTATTATTGTTTATTTTTCTCTACGGATGTTCCTTCAACACAAACTCAAGATTTTGGACTGAAGAAAAAGAAGTTGAAAAACTATCCAAAAATATTTCCAAGATTTTGGAAAAAAAATTAATAACAAAAAAAGAATTTAATCCAAATTTGAAAATTGATACTTCTAAAAAATTTAGATCTATATCTGATGACCTTTCGAATAATTCAGCAATAAAAAATTTTAACAAAGATATTGATAAGATTTCAAAATTTAAATTTTCAAAAATTAGAGATTTTGAATACTTTGAACCAGAATTAGTTTTTGACGGTAAAAATTTTGTTTTTTTTGATGATCAAGGTAATTTAATTAAGTTCGATGAGAACTTTAAGATAGTATGGAAAAAAAACTTTTATTCTAAAGAAGAAAAAAAACAAAAACCAATCTTGACGCTTTCGATTAAAGAAAAAACCTTAATTGTATTTGATAATATTTCAAAATTTTATGCTGTTAATTTAGAAAATGGTGATTTGTTATGGTCTAAAAAAAATAAGAATCCTATAAATTCACAAATAAAAATATTTGATGATAAGATTTATTCAGTAGATATGAATAATATTATAAGATGTGTTTCTTTACTTGATGGATCTGAAGTTTGGAAATTCAAAAGTGAAAATATTTTTTTAAAATCACCCAAAAGAAACTCAATTATTGTGAAGAATAATAGAGTTTATTTAAACAACTCAATTGGTGATATAATTGCAATAAATGCTCAAAATGGCTCTCTATTGTGGCAGACTCCTACTCAAAGTAGCTTGATATATGAAAACGCTTTTGATTTAATCATATCTGATTTAATTGCTGATCAAGATAATTTAGTTTTTTCAAATAATAGAAATGAACTTTACTCTCTAAATTTAAATAATGGTTTAATAAATTGGAAACAAGATGTTAATTCAAGTGTAAGATCTATCTTTTATAATAATCTAATTTTTTCTATTTCTAATGAGGGATACTTTTTTATAATTGATAGTAAATCTGGAAACATAATAAGAATTACGGATATTTTTAATATTTTTAAAAATAAAAACAGAGAAAAAATTAAACCAATAGGCTTCATAGCAAGTTATAATAAATTGATGTTATCTACAAATAATGGAAAACTTTTAAAGATAGATATTGCTTCTGGAAAAACTGAATCTGTTTTTAAAATTGATAAAGAAAAGATTTCAAGACCATTTGCTTTCAATAAAAAAATTTTATTGGTAAAAAATAATAGTATTATTCGCTTAAATTAAAATGTTTTTAAAGATATTAGAAAAATTAGGAAGAAAAAAAATAGTACTTGATAGAGGACCTTCTCATCCAAGATTTTCAGAAGCTAAACCTTGGATGAATAGATATTATGTATTATTTAGGCATCGTCCAAGATGGTTTCCTTTTAACATATTGATACATGAAATGTTAGCAGATGACCACGGTGAGGGGGTTCATAATCATCCATTTCCCTATGTAACTGTTATTTTGAGAGGTGGTTATTGGGAAACATTAAGCACAGGAAAATTTTGGAGATCAAGAGGTTATGTAGGATTTAGATCTGCGAATAATTTACACAGAATTGATCTAAAACCAGGCACTAAACCGTTAACATTGTTTTTTTGTGGACCATACGGTCTAAGGAAAGGACCGCGATCTGAATATGGAATAGAACTTAAAAGTAAAAAAGATTAATGTCCAAAAATCTAGCTAATCAATTTAATTTATTATGTAAAACAAAAAATTTTGAAAATAATTTAAATCAAATACAACTAATCAAAACTTTACAGCAATTTTATAATGATAATTTTAAATTTTCGATAAAAAAATTTTTTACAAAAGATAATTCAAAAAAAGGTTTTTATTTATATGGTGGAGTTGGGGTTGGAAAAACAATGATCTTGAACTTTTTTTTTAATCTTATTAATAAAAATAAACAAAGGCTTCACTTTAATGAATTTATGTTGGAATTTCATGATTTTGTTCACAAAAATAAAAGTAGTAATAATGAAAACGTTATTGTTTTTTTTGTAAAAAAGCTGAAATCAAAAGTTTCTCTAATTTATTTTGATGAATTTCAAGTTACAAATATTGTTGATGCTATGATTTTAGGTAAACTATTTGAGCAAATCTTCAAAGAAAATATTAGGATAATATTAACATCCAACACTAAGATATCAGACCTTTATAAAGATGGTTTACAAAGAGATCAATTCATACCTTTTATAAAAATAATGGAAAAAAACTGTATTGAGCATGAACTGGTAATTGAAGATGATTATCGTAAATCTCAAGAAAATAAAAAACAAAGATTGTTTTTTCCATTAAATAAAGAAACTTATTTTAAAATGAATAAGCTATTTCGTGTTATCACAAAAAATAAAAAAAAGATGCTCAAAACTCTAAATATTAAGGGAAGGAAACTTGAATTAGAAAATTATTATGAGGGTGTTTCAAGATTTAATTTTAAAGAACTTTGTAGCAGAAATCTAGGAGCAGAAGATTATTTAGAGATTGCAAAATTTATAAAATTTATGGTAATTGATGAAATTCCTCAATTTGATAATATTAATTCTAATCAACAACACAGATTTATTACTTTAATTGATGTAATTTATGAAAAAAATATACCATTGGCTATCAGTGCAAATCAAAATCTCGATCAACTCAAATCCTCTTTATCTCTCGAAAAGCCATTTAAGCGAACAATTAGCAGGTTGTATGAGCTAACATCAAAGGAATATAATTTATGAGACAAGATTTTTTTAATTTACAAATAAATACTGATGGGCAAAAACTTTATGATTTTACTAATCAAACAATCCAATGGATAGAAAAAAATAAATTTAAAGATGGTATCATTAATTTAAGTATTCAACATACAAGTGCATCTTTAATCATTCAAGAGAATGCAGATCCTGATGTTCAAACTGATTTAATTAATTACTTTGATAAATTAGCTCCTATGAATAAAAACTTGTATGTACATACTACCGAGGGAAAGGATGATATGCCCGCACATATTAAATCAGCATTAACCAATAATCAAATTTCATTAAGTGTAAAAAGTGGTGAATTACTTCTAGGAACCTGGCAAGGAATATATTTGTTTGAGCATAGACTTAAGCCACAAAAAAGAATCATAATTCATCATTTTTTAGGAGTGTCTTAATTTTTTTTTAAGCTTTGAAAGGCTTTTAAAGCTGCGTTACGTGCCTCTTCATGCACTACAATAGGTTTTGGATAATCCTTTCCGATTATAGTTTTGATAGACTCTTGTAATTTAATATCCAATTCCCAAGGTTTATGTATAAATTTTTGTGGAACTTTACTCAATTCAGGAATCCATTTTTTTACATACAAACCCTCTTTATCAAACTTTTCACCCTGAAGAATAGGATTAAATATCCTAAAATAGGGTGCTGCATCAGCACCGCAACCTGCAACCCATTGCCATTGAGCTACATTATTAGCTTTATTGAAATCTAATAAACAATTTCTGAAATGTTTTTCACCTTCAGTCCAATTTATTCTTAAATGTTTGACTAAAAAAGAACCAACAATCATTCTTATTCGATTATGCATCCAACCAGTTTCGTAAAGTTCTCTCATTCCAGCATCAACAATTGGATAACCTGTCATACCTGATTTCCATGCTTTCAAATATTTTTCATTTTTAATCCAAGGAAATTTATCAAATTCTTTTCTATAATTCCCTTTTAAGAACTCTGGAAAATAATTAATCAAACTGTGGGAAAATTCACGCCAACCTAATTCGTTTATATATTTTCTATAACCAATTCCTTTAGATTTTATTTCACCACACTTTTTCCAAATAGTGCTTACATGAATTTGTCCATGTTTTATATATGGTGACAATCTAGATGTACCCTCAATAGATGGATAGTCTCTTGCTGTTCCATAATTTTTTATCTTTTTCTCGATTAAATTATTTAAAACTTTTTTTGAATCATTTTCAGAAACTTTCCAATAATTTTCAAATTTTTTATACCAATTTTTTTTTGGAAGAATATCTTTTGGTTTAATACTATTTTTAAAAAATAATATTTCTTTGGATTTTTTTTTTATTATGTAATTTTTAATTGGCGGCAATTCTAGATATTTTTGTTCAGCATTTCTCCAAAAAGGAGAAAATACTTTAAAAGGTGTTCCATCATTTTTTGTTATTTCTTGAAATTCATTAAGAATATTTCCTTTAAAATATTTGTATTTAATCTCATTTTTAATAAAGACATCTCTTATTTTTTTTCCTTTAGCAATTACATCTGGTTCATAAATTTTATTCCAATATATTGAGATATTGTCTTTTTTATTAATTTTGGAAAATATGTTAAGTTCATCACCATTAAGTATTTGTAAATTAACTTTAAATTTAGATAATTCAGTTTCAAATGCTTCTAATGATTTTGAAAGCCACCACTTTTGAGCTTCTCTTATATGATCAAACTCATTTTTATTATAAATATATAAGGCTAATACATTCTCATGATTTTGAGTTGCATATGAGAGAGCAGGATTATTTTCAATTCTAAAGTCCTCTCTTATCCAAACAAGTGCATTTTTTGTCATATAAATTTTTTTACTTTCTGCCTTTAGATAGCAGTTGTTTATAGAGTTTAACATCTGCATTTCCTTCGCATCCAATTAACAAAACATTCGAATTTCTGTTAAGATCAATCAATTTTCTTAATTTTACGTTGTTACACATACCAATTAAAGCAATAACACCAGGAGTTGCACATTCACCTCCTATAATTGATAACTTACTAAACTTTTTATCTTTTAAGTTGGCTACGGTTCGGGCTACATTTTTATCAGATATTGTCACACAACAGTTACTAGCTTTTTTTAAAATCTGCCAAGGCAAAAGGGACATTTCATTACATGACATTCCACCCATAATACTCTCTTTTTTGATTCTTATTTTTTTTAGTTTATTGCTCTTTATGCTTTGAAGTACACAATCTGCCCTGTCAGGTTCAACAATGATAATTTTAGGAATTCTTTTAAAATATTTTGCTACTCCAGCCACTAATCCTGCTGCAAGACCTCCAACACCTGCTTGAAGAAATATATGAGTAATATACTCATTAGTTTGATTTGAAATCTCTTTAATTAAGATAGAGTATCCTGCCATTGTTAGTTGAGGAATGTATTTATAATTTTTTGTTGATACGTCTTGGATAATTTTCCAATTGTTCTTTTTTGATGCCAATTTGCATTTTTTTAAGGATGCCTCATAATTTCCTTTAACTCTTATTACTTCAGCACCTAATTTTTCTATTTCGTTTACCCTAGTTTCACTTACATATTGACTAACAAAAATTTTACATTTTAATTTTAATCTTTTTGCCCCCCATGCTACAGATCTTCCATGATTTCCAGCAGTTGCTGATGAAACTGTTATTTTCTTTTCTTTTTTTGAAACTTTTTCTACCGCATAAGCTCCTCCCAGAGCTTTGAAAGATTTTAGATGAAAACGTTTTGACTCATCTTTATAAAATATATTTTTAAGATTAAGTTTTTTATTAAGTTTATTCAATTTTAATAGTGGCGTTGAATTATATCCTCTCCATTTTGATATGTTTTTATAAGAATCAATTAATAAAGTAGATGGTAAATATTTTAGAATATAATCTCTATTAAATTTAAACTTTTTATTTAATAAGAATTTAGATAGTTTCCATTTATCAGTTTTCATTTTAATTTTCTTATTTAAGTATCACTGTTAGTTACGACTAATTTTTTTATATTCAAACTATAAATAAACCTATATTAATATTTATACAAAAGAAAATTTTATGAAAAAAATATTAATCATTGGAGGTGGTGCAATGGGTTCAGCTTTTTCGATCCCATGTTTAGAAAACAACAATGATGTTACCATCACGGAACCATATAATAAAGTTTTTATCAAAAATTTAGCCTCAAAAAAAAAATTTCATTCTTCGTTAAAGATAATTCTTCCCAAAAAGTTAAAATTTAGAAAATATTCAAAAAATTTATTGGAGGAAAATTATGATTTGATGGTGATAGCATTAAGCTTGTCTGGAATAGATTTTATTGGTAAAGAATTAAGTGAATTAGAAATTAAAACGCCTATTTTAGTCTTAACAAAAGGACTTAAATATGAAAAAAAAAATAAAAGAATTTTAACTATCTCTCAACTACTTGAAAAAAATTACAAAAAATTGAATATTTCAATCTTAAAAGGACCATGCTTAGCAAAAGAGTTAGCGAAAAAAAAAAGAACAAGTGTTATTATTGCAAACAAGAATTTAAATAAAGCAAAGCTAATTGGAAAAATAATTTCCACAAATTATTATTTGGCAGAATACTCCAAAGATATTATAGGTGTAGAGGTTTGTTCTGCAATAAAGAATATATATGCAATGATAGTCGGAGCAGGACAAAGTTTAAATGAATCATCTAACTTATTTCAAAAATCGATTGATGAAATGAAATATCTTACTAAATATTTTAATGGTAAAGAGGAAACAACACTAGGACTCGCTGGTGTTGGGGATTTATATGTTAGCGCGGCTGGAGGTAGAAATAGTAAAATGGGTAGTTTTTTAGGAAAAGGTTATAAATTTAATTTAGCTAAAAAAAAATTTATGCCAAAAGATACTGTAGAGGGAGAACAATTAGCCAGAGAGATTGCACCTTTCATTTTGAAAAAAATTGACAGAAAAAAAATACCCCTTATGGTTAATTTGATAAAAACAATTATTAGTAACAAAAAACTTAAATTATTAATTTAGAATAATCCCTCAATCTCTCCCTTTTTGTTTAATGTGATAGAGTCTGCTGCAGGGATTTTTGGTAAACCAGGCATTGTCATCACCGAACCACAAATAACAACAATGAATTCAGCACCAGAGGATAATCTAACTTCTCTAATTGAAATTTCATGATTTGATGGTGCACCTTTAAGCTTTGGATCGGTAGAGAAGCTATACTGAGTTTTTGCAACACAAATCGGCAAATGGCCATATCCACTGCTTTCAAACATTTTAAGCTGATCTCTAACCTCTTGATTGATCTCAACTTTATTAGCTCTATAGATTTGTTTCGCGATTAAATCAATTTTTTCTAATAATTTATCACTGGTTTTATATAAATATCTAAATTTCTTTTTATTTGAATTTTTGCATATTTTAACAACTTTTTTTGCCAAATCAGTTGTACCTTTTCCACCTTGAGCCCAGTGTTTACATTCACTTATCTCTACTTTAAGTTTTTTGCAAAAATCAAAGACTATTTTTATTTCTTTATTGGTATCCGTTATAAAATTATTAATAGCAACTATTGGTTCTAATCCAAATTTTTTAATATTTTGAATATGTCTCTCTAGATTTTCCAAACCTTTTTTTAAAGAGTTAATATTTTCTTTTTTCAAATCTTTCTTTTCTAATCCACCATGCATTTTTAATGCTCTTATTGTAGCAACAATAACCACACAACTTGGAGTGAAACCAGCTTTTCTGCATTTGATGTTTAAAAATTTCTCAGCGCCCAAATCAGCACCAAAACCAGCTTCTGTTACTACATAATCAGCTAGTTTAAGAGCAGTTTGAGTTGCTATAACTGAATTACAACCATGTGCAATATTCGCAAATGGCCCTCCATGAATAATCGCAGGATTATTCTCTAAAGTTTGAGTTACATTAGGTCGTAATGCTTCTTTAAGTAGTACGGTCATAGGACCATGGGCATTGAGATCTCTAGCGAATAATGGCTTTCCATCTTTGTTATACGCAATAGTTATATTACCAATTCTCTTTTCTAAATCTTTTAAATCATTAGATAAACAAAAAATTGCCATTACCTCTGATGCAACAGTAATATCAAAACCCTCAATTCTCTTAAAATCCTTTGCAACTCCATCAGTATTTATGTCTATAAATCTTAAAGCACGGTCATTCATATCCAACACACGCTTCCACACAATTTTTTTCTCATCAATATTAAGTTTATTTCCCCAATAAATATGATTATCGATTAATGCTGATAAAAGATTGTGTGCAGATGTTATCGCATGAAAATCTCCAGTAAAATGAAGATTGATTTGTTCCATGGGAACCACTTGAGCATATCCTCCACCGGCTGCTCCTCCTTTCATCCCAAATGCAGGACCTAAACTCGGTTCTCTTAAACAAACAATTGAATTTTTTCCAATTTTATTCAAACCATCATTCAAACCTACAGAAGTAGTTGTTTTTCCTTCTCCTGCAGGAGTTGGCGTAATTGCTGAAACTAATATTAAATTACCATTTTTCTTTTTTTTAAGTTTATTTAAAAAATTAAAATTAATTTTAGCTATATGCCTGCCCATAGGACTAAAAGCACTACTATTATCAGGTACGTTAATTTTGCCTAAAATCTTTGATATAGATTTCATTTTTGCTTTTCTTGCTATTTCTATGTCAGATTTAATTTTAGGCATTATATAATTCTTTAATTAGTAACCCTTTTTATCAATTTTTTAAATATAAAAATTAGAATTCTTTTTATTCATTTTAATAACTTAAAAATACAATTATTCATTTCTTGTTGCTAAATATACACCTACTGATGCAATAAAAAATCCAACAATATCTGATGTAGTAAGTGTTTCATTTAAGAAAAACCATGCCATAAAAGCTGACGTAGGAGGAATCAAAAAAAATACGGAGACTGTTTTACTGGCCGAATTCTTCTTAATAAGAAACATAAGTATTGTAAATGCTCCGAAAGATACAAGTAAAATCTGATGGCTTATGGCTATCAAAAAAGTTTTTGAAAAATAAATAAAAGGGTCTACAAAAAAAATAATTATTATAATATGAAAAAAACAACCTCCAATAGCTTGATAAAAATTACTAACAGATAAAGGTAAATTGTTACTTAATTTTTTCTGCCAAATTGTAGATGTTGTAATTGCGATTAAAGCTATAATAGTTGCAATAAATCCAAGAAAAGGAATATCTGAACCTATATCTAAACCTAAAACTATACTCGCTCCTCCAAATCCAAGAAAAACTCCTGCCCATTGTTTCTTTGAGACTTTCTCATTTAAAATTGGTCCACTGAGAGCGTTAGTTAGAATAGGTTGTAAAGTGACAATAAGAGCAGCTAGACTTGTTGGCATCCCAATCGAGATAGAATAAAATACTCCTCCCAGATAAACTCCATGAAAAAGTACACCACTTAAAAAAGATTCAACAAAACTTTTTCTCTTAATAATTACTGAATTTTTGGAAAAAATACAAAAAACATAAAAGCCTATGGCTACAAAAAAAAATCTAAAAGCTAAAGCTGCAAATGGATCACTATTGTCAACAATAGGCTTAGTGGTAATAAAAGCTGAAGACCAAAGTAAAATAAATATAAGTGGAAATATTCTGATCATTTCAGGTTTTATAGAACTTTTATTCTTACATAAGATCATCAAATTTAGTTAAATTTAATAATGAAAATAATATTTTTAAATACTACCTTGAGTTGTATTTCAAAATGCTTAAAATTATTTAGCAATTATGTTTAAAAGAAAAATATTATTAGCTTTAATTGTTGTGATTTTATTAAATGGCTGCACTTCTCCATCAGCAATGATAGGTCCCGTATATACTTTATCCTCCACTGGTAATACCTTTCAAGCTGGTTTGAGTTATGGATCAAATGAACTCATCACACAGTACACTGGTAAAACTCCGATTGAAAATTTAACAAAGTTACGTGTTATTGAAGAAAATGAAACTCAAAATATAAAAAAAAAAACTTTAGAAAGTGAGGATTTTTATGTTTTGATTAAAAATAAAATAGATAAAGCAAATGAGATTTTTAATCTAACTAATCAATAATATTTAATTTTAAAAGATTATTTTGTTTTGTCTCTTTACACCATAATTCATAACTTTCACATATTCTCCAAAGTTGATCAAATGCTCTTTGAGAAAGTTCTAAAGGAATATTATTTTTTGTGTAATACAAGTCTGGAAACTGAATTAATTGTTTAATCATCATATCTTTTTGAATTCTTAAAAGTTCTATAGTTTCATTTGGTATTTTATTTTTTGTTTTTTTATCCAGATAATCATTTTGTTTTAATTGCTCAAACCATCTATCATGAAATTTGCCACTACTTATTTCTTTATATAAATCAGAACCAATAAAATCTTGTATCGCTTCATCATTTGAAAATCTTTGATTTTTTTTCTTAATATCGCAAATAGCAAAATAAATTTTTTCAGCCACGTATAAAATATATGGTCTTTCTTTAACTTGCATTATTTTTGATGGTATCGTCTCATGGCTGCGTTAGCTAAAATCAAATTAGGATCTAAAAATATTTTAGAAGATTTAATCGTTTTAATTGACTTAAATGCGAATATAGCAATGGGGAGTTCTGTACATCCGAGAATAATTTTTTTACATTTTTTTTTGTTTAAATAATTAATAGCGGATTTAATAATACCATTAGCTTCTTTAACTTTTCCCATTTTTACTAATCTGATAGCTTTATTAACTGAATTATTCTGAATAGATGAGTTTGGAGAAATTATATTAAATTTTTTGTCAAAAAATTTGTTGTAAATACCTGTTTTAATAGTACCCTCAGTAGCAAGTAATCCAATTTTTGAATTTGTTTTACACTTATTTTTTGTATAGTCGAAAACTTCTTTTGGCATATTTATTATGGGTAAACTTACTTTTTTTTTCAAATCATCGTACCAGTAATGTGCTGTGTTACAGGGTATGACTATAAATTTACACTTACTTTTTTTTAAAACCTGACAACCTTTGATTAAGCTTTTTAATACCGATTGGTATTTTTCTTTATTTTTTTTACTTTTGATCTTGTTTGTTAACTTTTTAGTATAAATACCTATTGACTCAGGCCTTCCAGGAACATTTGATTTATTATAAAGAATGAATAGAGGATAATCTTGATCAACTTTCCCTCTATATAAAACTGCTAACTTATTACAGAAATCAAGTCCTGCTTGAGTTCCCATTCCACCTAAAATTCCGATCATTTTAAAATTAATCTTTTATAACCTACTGAATGGTTTATTGGCTACAAATAAAATTAATCTTAAATCAAGATTAATCAAAAAATTTATAGCCAATAAATGATAGTGTGAAAATTATGCAGTTTTTAAGTTAACTGCTGAAGGACCTTTAGGACCATCTTCAACATCGAAAGTCAAAGCCTGACCCTCATCTAAACCGTTCATACCAGCGTCTCTTACCGCTGAAACATGTACAAACACATCTTTTTCTTTATCTTCTCTTTCAATAAAACCAAAACCTTTGGTTGGATTGAACCACTTTACTTTACCTTGTAGACTCATATTTATCTTCTTACTTTTTGTTTAGTTAATTTATTACTTATAATTAAGTAATATTAACTTTCTTTATAATTTATATAGATTTGTCAACAAAATTGATAATTTTATCTCTTTTTTTATCTATTCGTTGTTTATTAGTCTTGTGAGATATATTGAATTTATGTCTTCTTTGTAATGCGCGAAGGGCTTACAAGGCTTAAAATCACATTTTTCGAATAATTTCCTAGCCGGTTCGAAAAATTTACCTGCACCTGTCTCAATACTTAATCTTTTAATATTTAATTTTTTTGCTTCATAAATTAAATGTTCTATAACTTTTATTCCGTAACCTTTATTTCTAAACTTATCATGAATTCTAATTGATTTAAATTCTCCATGTTCTTTATCTAAAAACTTTAAAGCACCACAACCAAATAGATTATCATTTTGCCACAAACTCCAGAATTTTATTGTTGGATTTTTTAACCCATGAATATCTAATACATGTGTACTTCCTTCAGGTGATACAGTTCTTAATTCAATGAAATGTTTAGTTAAAAGTTTATTTACTTCTGGGTGATCAAAGTTTGCTTCTATAGATTTTAGCATTTATTTTAATGTTGTTATGTGTCCCATTTTTCTTTTTTCTTTAATCTCTTTTTTTAAATAATCAAAGAAGAACTCTTGTTCATTTAATTTGAGATTTTGCCGATAAGGTTCGATCTCTTTTCCAATTAAGTTGATCATTTTTGCATTAGATAATTTTTTTAAAGAAATTTTTTCAAGTGAGCAAACAGCTCTTACATGATTTTCAAATTGACTGATATTATATGCGTTAATTGTAAGATGACCAGAATTGTGTACTCTAGGCGCAATCTCATTCACATATAAATTTTCATTTCTATCAATAAAAAATTCAACACATAAAGTGCCAATATATTTTAATTCTTCTGCAATTCGAGTTGCCCACTCTTTCGATTGATCTAAAATTTTTTTATTGATATTTGCTGGAATTTCTGAATATTTTAAAATTTGATTTTGGTGGGTATTTTCAATGGGTTCATATATTTCGTAATTATTATTACCAAATCTAGTGAGAATCACAGATATTTCTTTTTGAAGTTTAACTAATTTTTCAAGAATATATTCTTTAGAAAAATCGATATTTATATTATCCAAATCTTCAATTTTTTTTATAGGGTATTGTCCCTTACCATCATAACCCATAGTTGTGGTTTTTAAAATTCCCGGAAAGAAATCATTTAAAGTTTCTAAGTCGGTTTTTTTTTCTACCAAAACATATCTAGTTGTTCTTATATTAAGTTTATTAATAAAATCTTTTTCGGCTATTCTATGTTGTATCAATCTATTTACTGATGGCTTCGGTAATACAGGTTTTAATTGATTCATTTTATCAAGAGTTTCATAAGGAATATTTTCAAATTCATATGTAATAACATCAACTTTATTTATAAATTTTTTAATTTTCTCATTGTCACTGTATTCTCCTTGAATAAATTCATTACAAAAATTTTGCGCTGGAGAATCAATATCATCAGCATAAACTACGGTTTTTATATTCAATTTTTTTGCTGCGTCTGAGAGCATACTTCCCAATTGACCCCCACCTATTATACCCAGATTTTTTTTAGACATCTTTATTATTTAGGATATTTTTTAACTGATTTTGTTTGTGATAATCGCCAATTATCTAATTTTTTTTTTATCTTAGCATCATTGTTTGAAATTATAGAAGTAGCTAATAATGCAGCATTTACAGCTCCATTTTCACCTATTGCTAAAGTTCCAACAGGGATACCTTTTGGCATTTGAACTATCGATAATAGACTATCTAATCCTTTAAGCTTTTTACCTTCGATTGGAACTCCTAAAACAGGTATAGATGTTAGTGAAGCAATCATACCTGGCAAATGAGCTGAACCACCAGCCCCTGCAATTATTACACCAATATTATTTTTTTCAGCAGAATTAGCAAAATCATACATTCTTTTAGGTGTTCTATGAGCGGAAATGATTCTAGTTTCAAACTTAACACCAATATTTTTTAGGATTTTTGTGGCTAATTTCATTACTTTATAGTCGGACTGACTTCCCATTACTATTGAGACTTTATAATTTTTATTTTTTTTCATGATTTTTGCCTAAAGTTTATTTCAAAAATGAATAAAGATTTCAATAAAATAAATAGTATTTTTAAAACATGCTGATATTCTTAAATCGAGATGACTGAATACGAAGATATCAATCAAAAAAACCAAAAGGAAATAGATAATATTTGTGAGGAGTGTAAAGAAAAAGATGAAAGTGTTTTACAAAATTTAATTCTTACAGGTTTTAAAATATGTAAATCTTGTAGAATTTCTAAAACAATTTTTCCAATCTAAATATGATTAATTGGTAAAGCGTTCATTCTGCTCATAACAAAAGATATTGATAAAATAGCAATTATTAAAAATGATAAAAATACAATTCCAAAAGATTTGAAATTTGATTTTAGATTTAGTATTTGTTTGGTAGATATTATTAAAGCTGCAAAAATCCAAAATTGAGTTAAAAAAATAATTGGTACCATCAATTCTGGTGTGACTGCAAAAAATCTTAAAAGCCCAGGTGCATGGGCAAAACCAACTGCAGTCAAAACTTTTTTGAAGGATACCTTAGTTTGTTTATCTGGAAATATTTTTACACCAATTACAAAAATAAATATTGCCCAGATAAACCAAGTTATTATTGCCGTTAGTCCCGACATCCCTATAGCAGTTTTAATCACAGTGTTTGCAGCGACTGCACCAGCAATTCCATCTAAAATCATAATGAGCCCAGCAAAATATATGGATGCTTCAGTAAAATTTTTATTATCACTATAAAGAGTTTTATCTAATCTTATAGATCTAAAAATTATATCAATAAATTCACCAAACATTTATTTTTTTTTATTTTTTTGTTCAATGTAAGAAACAATTAGTGGGAATACTATTAAAGCAAAAATTATTATAATGCAAATTGCAATTAAAAAACTATTTGTCATTTTGAAATAAATAGGGGAACTTTAAGAGTTCCCCTAGAACAAGATTAACCTTTTACGACTTCTCTAGTATTAGCATTAAATGACTCTTTGAATGGAATATCAACAATTACCGCATTAACTGGTTTACCTGGACTTTCTGAATATTTTTCAGGCAAATGAACTTTAAATTTAGTTCCAATTTTATTTTTTGGAAATCCATTAGGATTTAAAGTTCCATCGAAAGGAACATATCCCATAGCTATATTTTTTTTCTTTTCAGGATGCCACCACGGTGAAGTAATAAATCCAACTGGATCTCCACCACCTTCCGGTGATACTAACCAAAAGTCAGGCGCATAATCGTCAATTGGTTTGCCACCTAACTCCATTCCAACTAATTGAAGTTTATATGGTTTTTTTCCTGCTCTTATTTCTGCACCCATTTTCTCTAATACTGCCTTACCAACATAATCAGCTTTTTTATTCCATTCGCCTTTACCAGATAAAGAAACTTGATAACCTAAATTACATTGATAAGGATTATGTTGTTGATCCATATCTTGACCCCAAGAAAGAATTCCAGCTTGAATTCTTCGATGATGAGCAGGTGCAATAACCATTAAATTATGTTTTTTTCCCGCATCAAGAACTGCATTCCACATTTCATCTGCGTATAAAGTTGCATCTCTCAAATATATTTCATAACCTGCTTCACCAGAAAAACCTGATTGAGAAATTACACAACTTCTTCCAGCAACTTTAACTTCTGCTAAACCATAAAAAGGCATATTATCTAAATCGACTTGGTCACCTAATAAATCTTTCATCAATGCTTTTGATTTTGGTCCTTGAATTTGAACAGGGCATGCATCAATTTCCTCAATAGTACAATTAAATCTTCCATCAGCATTTACACCTTGAAGATACATACCAATATCAGAGTCTGATAGAGAAAACCAAAATTCATCTTTTGATATCCTCAAAAGAATAGGATCATTTAAAACCCCACCATAAGCGTTACATAATATTACATACCTTGCTCTCATGGGTGAAATTTTTGTTGCATCTCTTGTGATAACATAATCAACAAATTTTTCTGCATCTGGTCCTTTAACCTGTATTTGTCTTTCAACAGCTACATTCCACATTGTAACATGATTAACAATTGCATTATATTCAACCATTGCTCCACCATCTTCAGGTTTTACATATCCTCTAGGATGATAAATTCGGTTGTAAACAGTTGCTCTCCAACATCCTGCTTGCATAGATAAATGCCAATAAGGTGATTTTCTTACTCTTGTTGATATTAACATTTCAACTTTTGTTGGTCCACTTTGCCTTAAGTTATATGGTACTTTTCGATCTGATTGATCAACTGAAGTAACATGTTTTAATTTAGTATAGTCAAATTCTTTAGACATAACTATTCTCCTTCAACCACTTGTTAGTTTCCTTCAAGCCGCCGAATGTATAAATGTGGAAGAAATCTGTATGCGATTTAACTTTCCCAATTAAATCATTAGGGTCTTTAGGTTTCAATAAATCTAAAGCCTTACTAAAATTAGATTTAAGAAAATTTAAGGAATTTTTTGCTCCAACAATATTGGCAAATTTAATCAAGCTCGATATCTTAAGAGGCCCAGTAATTCCAACATGAACTGGCACGCTTTGTTTTGATATAAAATCTATGATAGGCTGAGGATCTAGCAACCATTGGGTCACAATATAATCAGCATAAGGCTTTTTATCTATCATAGCTTTTTCTAACTCTGCATCCGATATATCAGGACTACCCTCAGGGTGTCCAGCAATTCCTATCTTCATTTTTTCAAAATAACCTGTTTCTAATAGTTGATAAGAGCTATCAAATTTTCCAACTGGTTCTCTTCCACCACCTATAATTAATACTTGCTTCACCCCACCGTCTTTACAAATGTCTACATAATTTTTGAGCTCTTTTTCGTTGTGCATGGATCTCGCGGGAAAGTGAGGGACTGGGTTGAACCCTTTTTTTACAAGTTCAACTGCTTGTTGAGCAGTATCTTTGTAATCTCCACCAGGTAACATAGTGATGTAAACATCTTTTATCGCTGGCACAGAATCGATATCGGTTGTAGGACTAATTTCCAAAGAAAAATTCATTATTTAGATCATTATATTTTTTAAAAAAGCTGTCAAAGAAATTCAACAATTAGCTTTAACATTATTAGTTGATTAAATTTAGTCCTGTTGCTAACTATGAATTCAGTATGAAGATTATATTAATTATGGGCCTACCTGGATCAGGAAAAACAACTTTAGCCAATGAAATTGGTCCGATGCTTAATGCAAAAAGGTTAAATGCTGACGAAGTAAGAAAAGAGGCAAATGACTGGGACTTTTCAGAAGAGGGGCGGAAAAGACAAGCTAAAAGAATGGCAGATTTTGCAATTAAATTGCGAGATGAAGGGAATTATGTAGTTGCAGACTTTATATGCCCAACACCTGAAGCAAGAGCTTTGTTCCCAGCTGATTATATCATCTGGATGGACACTATTAAAGAGGGCAGATTTGAGGATACAAATAAGATGTTTGTTAAACCTGAAAAGTTTAACTATCATGTCACCACTAAGGATGCTAAAAATTGGGCACCTAAAATTTTAAAGGAAATCAAATAATGTCTTATAGATGGGATAATAAGAAACCAACTGCACAAATGTTAGGTAGATGGCAACCATTTCATGAGGGTCACTACACTTTATTTAAAGAAATAATAAAAAAAACAGGTCAAGTTTGTATTCAAATTAGAGATGTTCAAGGGGTTGACGATAACCCATTTGATTTTGAAACAGTAAAAAAAAATATTGAGGAGAGATTAAACCCAGAATTTGAAGGTCGTTTTAAGATTATGCTAGTTCCTAACATAACCAACATTTGTTATGGTCGTGGAGTAGGGTATAAAATAGAGGAAATTGAATTATCAAAAGAGATACAAGAAATATCCGCCACAAAGATAAGAGCGAAAATGAGAGAAGAAGGAAAGCTTAAGTAAATTTTTTAATGAGCAATATAAGGGTAATCTACCAATATAAAGAAATTGCAAGAGTAATTATAAATGATCCAAAAACATATAATTCTTTATCATTTAAAAATCTTACTGATCTTATTAATGTATTAAAAAGATTAGACAAAAATAAAAATATAAAAGTAATTGTAATTGAAGGATCAGGGAAGGGCTTTAGTGCAGGACATAATCTTAAAGAGGTAAAAAGTTTAAAAAAAAAAGAAAAATATCAAAAACTTTTTAATCTTTGCTCAAAATTAATGCTTCAAATTGTAGAGGGAAAGAAACCAGTAATTGCAAAGGTACACGGAGCGGCTTATGCTGCAGGTTGTCAGCTAGTTGCAAGTTGTGATCTTGCTTATAGTTCCAAGGACGCATTATTTGCTACACCAGGAGTTAATATTGGATTATTTTGTAGCACGCCAATGGTTGCCGTCAGCAGGAAGATGAATAGAAAACCTATGATGAAAATGCTTTTAACTGGAGAACCTATCAAAGCAAAATTTGCAAAAGAGCTGGGTTTAATTAATGATTATTTTCCAAAGTCTAAATTAGATTCTGAGGTCTTCAAAATTGCAAAAAAAATTGCATCAAAATCAAATCTTACAATCAAAATTGGAAAACAAACTTTTTATAAACAGTTAGAAATGCCTTTAGATAAAGCTTACGCTTATACTAGTAAGATGATGACAATTAATATGTTGGCAATGGATGCAAAAGAGGGAATATCAGCATTTCTCGAAAAAAGAAAACCTGTCTGGAAAGATAGATAAAAAGATGATTAGTACAAAAGAAATTTTATCAAAATATAAAAGTATTGCTTTGATTGGGGCAAGCAAGGATTTAAAAAAAACATCGACTGTTGTCATGAAATATCTTCAAGAATATGGATTTAAAGTTTATCCGGTTAATCCTTCAATTAAAGACGAGAAAATATTGAACGAGGATGTTTATGAAAAAATTTCAGACATAAAGAAACCAGTAGAAATAGTCAATGTCTTTAGACCCTCCAATGAAGTCGTTGAGATAGCAAAAGATGCAGTAAAAGTTGGTGCAAAAGTTTTATGGTTACAATTAGATATATCTAATAATAAAGCAAGAGAAATTGTTGAAGCAAATAATATTTTTTATATTGAAAATAAATGTACAAAAATAGAATTTGAAAAATTTTTGAAAAAATGAAAAAAATATTTGTAGTATATGGACATTATAATGAAAAATCTTTTAATTCGGCTATTAGAGATAGGTTCATTGAAACAGTAAAAAATAATGGGCATGAAATTGATATTGTTGACCTTTATAAAGAAAAGTTTGACCCAGTTTTTTCTGGTGAAGAACCAGACAATCAGACATTAGATCACAGAAAAAGGATAGAAAACTCTGATGTGATAGTGCTAATTGCACCAATTTGGAATTTCAGAATGCCGGCAATTGTTGAGGGTTGGATAGATAAAGTCTTGGCTCCACCATGGGCATTCAAATTTAAAAAATTATTTGGAAATTACGGATATCCTATTGGTAATTTAAAAGGAAAAAAAGCAGTGGTATTTTGTACTTATGGATCTCCCCAGTTTGCAGTAAGGACTTTTTTTCTAAACATGCCAACAAAAAGGTTAAGACGAGGAGTATTCAATATATGCGGCATAACGGATGTTATATATAGAAGATACTTTGCTGTACCTTTTGTAGGTGATAAAAAAAGGAATAAGTTCTTAGATGATGTCCAAAAAACTGCTAACTGTATTTAAGTTTTTAATATTCTTTTTTGTCTCAATTTCAATTTCGAAAGCAGAATTACTTAAGCCAAATAGTCAAATTAATCCTTCTGAAGTTGTTAAGATACAATTAAAAAGTTTACAAAAGAATAATGACGGATTTGAAGATAGTGGAATTGAGCAAACTTGGAATTTCGCTCATCCAAACAATAAAAAAGCCACAGGTCCTCTCGAGAAATTTAAAAGAATGATAAAAGGAAACAATTATAAAATGATGATAAATCATTTAAGCCATACTGTTACACAAGTTACGAGTGGAGATGATTGGGTGCAATTTGAGGTTATTTTGTTAGATAAAGAAAAAATTTATCATAAATTCAATTGGCAGGTTGAAAAATATACTGGTGATGGACCTTTAAAAAACTGTTGGTTGACTACAATGGTGTCAAGTCCAGAACCTCTAGGAAGTTCAATTTGATACACTTTGGTACAATTTTGTTTCGAAATGAATAAAAATTTAGTAGAAATCAAATAATGAAAAGTAAAACAAAAGTAGTTGTAGTTGGTGGAGGTGTTGTTGGAGTTAGTGCGCTTTACCATTTAGCAAAAAAAGGTTGGTCTGATGTTGTTTTAATTGAGAGAAAAGAGCTTACATCAGGCTCTACTTGGCATGCAGCGGGATTATTACCACTATTTAATATGAGTTACTCTGTAGGTCAGCTTCATAAATATGCAGTTAATCTTTATAAAACATTAGAGGAAGAGACAGGGAAAAATGTCGGCTTTAGTGTGGTTTCAAATATTCGTTTAGCCAGTACTAAAGATAGAATGGATGAATATCATCAATACGCTGGAGTAGCAAAAACAATTGGAGTCGATGTAAAGTTTTTAACTCCTAAACAAGTGAAAGAAATTTGGCCCTTGTGTCATACAGATGATTTAATTGGAGCTATCCAACATCCAGAAGATGGATACATACAACCAGCAGATTTAACACAAGCTTTAGCAACTGGAGCAAGAAATAGAGGAGCTGAAATTTACAGGAATACAACTGTTTTATCAATGAGACAGAATAAAGATGGATGGGTAGTAGAAACTGACAAAGGTTCAATTGAGTGCGAACATGTAATTTCTTGCTCAGGAAATTTTGCACGGCAAACAGGAGAGATGGTTGGTCTAGATATTCCAGTCATACCTGTTGAACATCAGTACATTGTTACTGAACCACATCCAGCAATACAAAAAAGAAAAAAAGAAGGTCTTCCTGAAATGGGTGTATTAAGAGATAGTGATAGCAGATGGTACATGAGAGAAGAGGCTGGTGGATTAATTTTAGGTCCATACGAAGATGGTGCACCAGCTTGTTATGTCGAAGGTCCATCTAAAAATTCAGAATACGAATTGTTTCAAGAAGATCTGGATAGACTTGCACCTCATATTGAAGGAGCAATACATCGTGTACCCGCTTTTGGAGAAGTCGGTGTTAAAAAAGTATATAATGGGGCAATTTGTTATACACCAGATGGTAATCCAATAGTTGGACCCGCCTGGGGACTTAAAAATTTCTGGATCAACGAAGGCCACAGCTTCGGTATTACTGCAGCTGGTGGTGCTGGTTGGCAATTAGCAGAGTGGATTATTGATGGAGAACCTACTATCGATATGCTTGGAGTTGAACCAAGACGTTACGGTAATTACGCAACAAAGTCTTATTTAAAAGCAAAGAATGAGGAAGCTTACAGCCATGTTTTTATTATTCATTATCCTGACGAAGAAAGACCAGCGGCAAGACCTCTTAGAACCTCACCATGTTATGAGCGAATGAAAAAATTAGGAGCTGTCTTTGGACAAAAGTTTGGGTGGGAGAGACCAAATTTTTTTGCAACGGATGGTATGGAGCAAAAAGATGATTGGTCTTTTAGAAGATCTAAATGGTTTGATGCAATAAAAAAAGAGTGTGAAAATGTAAAAAAAAATGTTGGTCTTTTAGATATGACTGCTTTTGCAAAATGTAGAATTAAAGGTCCTAAAGCAGAGGAATTTTTGGATTATTTAGTTGCGAATAAATTACCAAAAAAGATTGGCAGAATAAATCTATGTCATGCACTTAATACTAAGGGAGGTGTCCATTCTGAATTTACAATAATGAAAGAAGCAGAAAATAGTTATTATCTTGTATCAGCTGGAGCGAATTTAAGATTAGATCATGATTGGATACAGAAATGGATGCCGACTGATGGTTCGGTCATATTTGAAGATCTGACAAATAGTAATGGAGTGTTGGTTGTTGCGGGCCCTAAAGCAAGGGAACTAATGCAAAGGGTTTCAACTGATGATTATTCAAATGAAAACTTTAAGTGGCTTACTGCTAAAAATGTGAATGTGGGATACGCACCTGTAAATGCAATGAGAGTAAATTTTGTGGGGGAATTAGGATGGGAGTTACATCACCCGATTGAATATCAAAATCATATTTTTGATAAATTAATGGAAGCAGGTAAAGATTTAGGAATTAAACCTTTTGGCATCAGGGCTATGAACAGTTTAAGAATAGAAAAGTCTTATAAGTTGGTGGGTACAGAATTGTCAATAGAGTACTCTCCATACGAATCTGGCTTAGATAGATTTGTTCATCCAAATAAAGGAAACTTTATAGGCCTCGAAGCTTTAAATAAGTGGAGAGAAAAAGGCTTTGATAATAAATTAGTTACACTTGAAGTTCATGATACAACTGACTCAGATGTGCTAGGAAATAATCCGATATATAAAGACGATAAAGTTGTTGGTAGAGCTACTGGAGGTGAATATGGTTTTAGACTTGATAAATCAATTGCTCTAGCAATGGTTAAACCTGATCTTGCTAATGTAGGTGAAAAACTTAAAGTCGATATTCTTGGAAAAATGTATGAGGCTACAATTCTCGAGGAAAGTCCATATGATAGTGAAAACAAGTTGTTAAGAGCCTAATGAAAATTTTAGTCGCAGTAAAAAGAGTTATTGATTATAATGTTCAAATTAGAGTAAAAGACGACGGTTCTGGTGTTGTGACTGAAAATGTTAAAATGTCTACTAATCCACCTGATGATAATGCTATCGAAGAAGCAGTTAAAATAAAGGAATCTGGTAAAGCAAAAGAAGTAGTTGCAGTTTCTGTTGGAGAGGAGAAAGCTCAAGAAACAGTAAGGAAAGCTTTAGCAGTTGGTGCTGACAGAGGAATACTTGTTAAAGCTGAGGGTGCAATAGAACCATTAGCAGTTTCAAAAATTTTACAAAAAATTGTTGAAAAAGAAAAACCTGACTTAGTTTTTATGGGAAAACAAGCTATTGATGACGACTGTAATCAAACAGGTCAAATGTTGGCAGCTTTATTAAAATGGCCGCAAGCAACTTTCGCCTCAAAAATAGATGTAAAAGATAAATCATTGGAGGTGACAAGAGAGATTGACGAGGGTCTTGAAACAATAGAGGTAAATATTCCAGCCATAGTAACATGTGATTTAAGATTGAACGAACCGCGTTATGCCTCTTTGCCAAACATCATGAAAGCAAAAAAAAAGCCAATTGAACAATTAAATGCATCTGATTTGGGAGTAGATACAAAACCTAGAATTGAGCAAATCAAGGTTGAAGAACCACCAAAGAGAAAAGCTGGGATTAAAGTCGCAAGTGTTGAAGAATTGGTGCAAAAATTAAAGAATGAGGCTAAAGTTATATAGATGTCAGTTTTATTAATTTCAGAACATAATAATAAAGAACTAAAACCCTTTACTTTGAATGCCATTACAGCAGCTTCAAAAATAAATGAAGACGTTCATGTTTTAGTTTTAGGACATAACTCTGATAGTGTTGCCAAATCAGTTTCTGAAGTGCCAAATGTCAAAAAGGTGGTACATATCAACGACACTATTTATGAAAATTATTTAGCTGAAAATTACACATCCGCAATAATCAATTTATCAAAAGATTATTCGCATATAATGTGTTCAGCTAATACGTTTGGAAAAAATTTAATGCCCCGTATAGCGGCTTTGTTAGATGTTTCTCAAGTAAGTGATATAACTAAAGTTATAAGCTCAGATACTTTCTTAAGACCAATTTATGCAGGAAATGCATTTGCAACAGTAAAAAGTTCTGACAAAATTAAATGTATAACCATAAGACCGACATCATTTGATCCAGCACCAACCACAGGTGGATCTGCTGAAATACAAACTGGTGAAGTTGGAGACTCTACAAACTTATCAAAATTTATCAAAAAAGAGGAAATTAAATCTGATAGACCTGAACTTGGAACTGCAAGAGTTGTTATTTCAGGTGGTAGAGGAATGCAAAGTGGTGAAAATTTCAAATTAATAACTGCGGTAGCAGATAAACTTAATGCAGCAATCGGAGCATCTAGAGCTGCTGTTGATGCTGGTTATATAACAAATGATCATCAGGTAGGGCAAACTGGCAAAGTTGTTGTACCTGATTTATATATAGCTGTTGGTATCTCTGGAGCAATTCAACATTTAGCAGGAATGAAAGAAAGTAAAGTAATCGTAGCAATTAACAAGGATGGTGAAGCTCCAATTTTTAGTGTTGCTGATTATGGTCTAGAAGCTGATCTTTTTGAGGCACTTCCCAAATTTCTAGAGGAATTAAATAAATTAAACACTATACAAAAATAATAAAATCTGTAAAAAAATATTTATGACTAAAGAGTCAATGGAATATGATGTAGTTATTGTAGGTGGAGGACCTTCAGGTTTAACAACAGCAATTAAATTGAAACAACTAAACTCAAATTTAAATGTTTGTGTTTTAGAAAAAGCATCAGAAATTGGTGCACATATATTGAGTGGTAATGTTTTTGAAACAAGAGCTTTAGATGAATTAATACCTAACTGGAGGGAATTAGACTCTCCAATTAAAACAAAAGTGACAAAAGAAAAATTTTTGTTTCTAGGTAAAAATAAATCACTAAATTGGCCAACTTGGCTTTTGCCCGCAGTTCAAAAGAACCATAATAATTATATCATTAGTCTCGCAAATTTATGCAGATGGCTTGCTGAACAAGCTGAGACCTTAGGTGTTGAAATTTTCCCAGGCTTTCCAGCTAGTGAAATTTTATATAACGAAGATGGATCAGTCAGAGGTGTAGCTACACAAGACATGGGAATTGACAAAAATGGGGATAAAAAGGATAGTTTTGAACCAGGTATTGAATTATTAGGTAAAGTGACTGTATTTGCTGAGGGTTGTAGAGGACATCTAGGTAAACAATTAATTCAAAAGTTTGAACTTAACAAAGATAAAGATCCTCAACAATATGGAATTGGTTTTAAGGAAATATGGGAAATTGATGAAAAAAAACATGAAGAAGGACTAGTGATGCATACTGCTGGCTGGCCACTGGATAACAATACTTATGGTGGAAGTTTTATGTATCATGCAGAAAATAAACAAGTTTTTTTGGGATACGTTATAGGACTTGATTATAAAAACCCTCATTTATCCCCTTTCGATGAATTTCAAAGATTTAAAACTCATCCTGCAATAAAAAAGATAATTGAAGGGGGAAAGAGAATATCTTATGGTGCGAGAGCTCTTATCGAAGGCGGTCTTCAGAGTCTTCCCAAAATGTTCATGCCTGGTGCTTTATTAATAGGTTGTGATGCAGGAACATTAAATATGCCAAAAATAAAAGGATCTCATACAGCAATGAAAAGCGGAATAATTGCAGCAGAAACGATTAATGATCATATTAGCTCAGGTAAAAACTTATCTGATTATGAAAAAAAATTTAAAGATAGCTGGTTATATAAAGAGTTGTATCATGCTAGAAATGTAAAACCTAGTTTTAGCTGGGGTTTGATTTTGGGAATTATATTTACAGGAATAGATCAAATATTATTTAGAGGAAAACTTCCCTTTACATTAAAACACAAACATGCTGATCACGAAACTTTAAAACCTGCTAATGAAATGCCAAAAATTGAGTATCCAAAACCAGATAATATTATTACATTTGATAAGACAAGTTCAGTTTATTTAACAGGAACTAATCATACAGATAACCAACTAGTTCATCTAAAACTAAAAGATCCAAATTTGCCAATAAACTATACATTAGAAAAATTTGATGAACCTGCTCAAAGATATTGTCCTGCAGGAGTTTACGAGGTTCAAAAAGAAAATGATATAAATAAATTTGTTATTAACTCACAAAATTGTATTCATTGTAAAACCTGTGATATTAAGGAACCTTCTCAGAATATAATGTGGGTTACTCCAGAAGGTGGTGGCGGACCAAAGTATGGGAATATGTAGCTAAGATAAATCTATTGCAAATTTTTTTAAAGTTTCAATAGGTAAGATCTTCAAAGTATTTTCGTGAGTTCTTTTTAAAAAAATTGGACAACCTTTTCCAGCCTCAACAGCTTTTGCATACCAAGTAGCACAAACACACCAACCATCTCCATCTTTTAATCCAGGAAAACCAAATTCAGGATGCGGGGTAATTAAATCATTACCAGCTTCTTTACACCATTCTAAAAACTCTGTTGTAACTTTTGCACAAACTGTATGCACCCCATGATCATTCTCATCTGTATTACAACAACCATCTCTATACCAACCTGTAAGTGGATCTAAAGAACATTCCTCTAAATTTTCTCCAAGAACATTTTTCTGATTTTTACTCATTTAAATTTTAGTAGGATTGGGCTGACCTTTATAAACTTTCTCAGGATCAAATTTCTTTTCTTTTTCCGTAAACTTCATCTCAACTTTTCTGCCATTATCTATTGGACCTAATGGAATTGATCTATAAAAACATGATCGATACCCCACATGACAGCTGGCTCCATCTCCAATATCAACAGTGAGCCAAACTGAGTCTTGATCATCATCAATTTTAATTTCAATAACTTTTTGAATAAACCCACTAGTTTTTCCTTTATGCCAAATAGTTTTTCTTGAACGGCTGTAATAATGAGCTTCTTTAGTTTCAATAGTCTTTTTAAATGCTTCGATATTCATGTACCCATGCATTAAAATTTCTTTAGTCTTTGAGCACATAGTAATAACAGGTATTAACCCATCATTATCAAATTTAGGGGAAAGAAGATTACCTTCTTCAATTTCAACAACATTCTCTCTTTTTTTGAACATAAAAAGTTATTTTGTAGCACATATAGCCATATTTTAAATATTTTAAAATTACGAAAATATAGGTATAAAACCCTGCATGAAACTTGTTAAAGATACTAGTCTTAAAAAAGAATTAAAAAATGTTAGTGACTCTGAGGCTGAAGAAGCATTTAAAACTATTCTTTCTTGGATGGGCGAAGATCCAAACAGAGAAGGATTATTAGAAACTCCAAAAAGAGTTGTTAAAGCTTTTAAGGAATACTTCAAAGGATATAAAGAGGATCCACTTCAAATATTGGAAAAAACTTTTGGAGATGTTGAGGGTTATGACGATATGGTAATTCAAAAGAATATTTCTGTACAGAGTCATTGTGAACATCATATGGCACCAATAATTGGAAAAGCTCATGTTGCTTATATTCCTAAAGAAAGAGTGGTTGGTCTGAGTAAACTCGCAAGAGTAGTTGAGGTTTTTTCAAAAAGACTGCAAACACAGGAAAGACTTACTATGCAAATTGCGAACACCTTAATGGAGGCTTTAGACGCCAAAGGAGTAGCAGTAACAATTGACTCAACTCACCAATGTATGACCATGAGAGGAATTAAAAAAGAGCAAGCAACGACTGTGACTAATTATTATTTAGGTCAATTTAAAGAAGACCTTAGTTACCAAAATAGATATTTAAGATTTATTAGTATTTCAAAAGATTAAAGTGTCTGAACAATTTAAAGCATTAATTTTAAATCAAAAAGGTGAGGAGTTTAGTAGAGAAGTTAAATCAATAGATAAGAGTTTTCTTAAACACGGTGACGTAACAGTTAAAGTCGATTATTCAGATCTAAATTTTAAAGATGGAATGATTTTGAAGAATGGTGGAAGACTAGTAAAGGAATTTCCACATATTCCAGGAATAGATTTTTCTGGAACGGTTATAGAAAGTGAGAATTCAAAATTTAAAAAGGATGATGAAGTAATATTAACAGGATTTAGAGTCGGTGAAATTTTTTATGGTGGATATTCCCAGTTAGCTAAAGTAAATGCTGAATTTTTGATAAAAAAACCAAAAAATCTTACAAGTAAGCAAGCTATGATCCTTGGAACAGCAGGTTTTACTTCTTTGATGAGTGCTTTTGCGATAAAGGCAAGGGAAGAAATTTTGTTGGGTGAGAAAGTAAATAACGTTTTAGTAACTGGAGCAACAGGGGGAGTTGGTAGTATTGCAGTAATAGCATTGAATAAAATGGGTTACAATGTGACTGCGGTTACAGGAAAAGATTCTAAAGTGGATTACTTAAAATCTTTAGGTGCTAAAACTGTTGTAAATAGGGCAGAATTCGATAAAGATCCACGACTTATTGATAAAGGTTTATGGGACGGTGTGGTAGATACAGTAGGTGGAAAAATTTTAGCCAATGCAATAGTTCAAACAAATCCAAATGGAATTATTGCAGTATGCGGAAACGCAAATACTAATGAACTAAATACCAGTGTTATTCCCTTTATGTTAAGAGGTATTAAACTATGGGGTATGGACTCTGCTAATTGTAGTATTAAAAGAAGAGAATTTATATGGGGAGAAGCTGCAAAATTAATTGATTTTAATTTATTAGAAAAATCTATTCAGATAGTTAGTCTAGAGGAATTAGTTGAAATTTATCCAAAAATATTAAAAGGGGAAATTTCCGGAAGGGTTTTGGTTGATTTAAATAAATAATGGACTGGGATAAATTAAAAATTTTTCATGCTGTCGCTGAAGCGGGAAGTTTTACTAATGCGACTATTAATTTAAATTTAAGTCAATCAGCAATTAGTAGACAAATTCAATCTTTAGAACAGGATTTAAAAGTTCAATTGTTTGAGAGACATGCAAGAGGATTGACACTTACAGAAAATGGCGAATACGTTTTTAAAACAGCTCATGAAGTAATTACCAAGTTAAAAGAAGTAGAAACTTCCCTTGGAGATCAAAAAAATAAACCAACAGGTAAATTAACTATTACAACCGTTAGAAGTTTTGGAACTCACTGGTTGACACCAAGAATTCAAGAATTTATGCGTCTTAATCCAGAAATTGATATTGAGTTGGTATTTGATGATAAAGAATTAGATTTAAGTACTAGACAAGCAGATATTGGTATTTTTATGAGAAGGCCAAAACAACTAAATTATATTCAAAAAAAACTAGTTGATATAAATTATCATATTTATGGTTCAAATAAATATCTAGAAAAACATGGCATGCCAAAAACAGTTAATGATCTAAATAAACATAAATTTATATCTTTTGGTAAAGGTGCTCCTTCACCTGTTTATAATCCAGATTGGGCCTTAAAACTTGGTATGCATGACGGAAAAAAAAGAAAATCTATAATGAAAGTGAATAGTGTGATGGGTCTTTTATTGGCGGTTGAGTCTGGCGTAGGCTTAGCTGCATTACCAGATTATTTGGTTGATAATTCAAATAATTTAATTAAAGTTTTACCAAAATCTGAGGGACCCATTACAGAGGCGCACTTCGTGTATCCACAATCTCTTAAAAACACCGCTAGAGTTCAAGCTTTCAGGAATTTTTTGTTTAGTAAGATCGGTGATTGGAAATCATAGCCAAAATTAGAGAATAATCAGATTTTCTGACTGCGACATCATTGCGATTGATTATCAATATCATTGAGAATAGTTATCATTCTCATTAACAAATATGCGGAAAAAATAACAATAAAGGAGACTAATGAAAAAAATATCAATTTTTGCGTTAATAACTTCTATCTTTTTTTCAGCATATTCTGTTGCAAATGAAGTTAATGTTTTTAACGCAAGACATTACAAAGCAGATGGTGAGCTTTATTCCAAATTTACTAACATGACTGGTATTAAAGTTAACTTAATAAATGGAAAATCAGGTGCTTTAGAGAAAAGAATAATCAGCGAGGGTGCAGACTCATCTGCTGATCTTTACATCACAGCAGATGCTGGAAGATGTGGTGCTATGGATGCAAAAGGTACTCTTCAGGGTGGTTTAACATCTGCAGCTATTAAGGCAGCTGTTCCGAAAAGTTTTAGAACAAGCAAGTGGGTAGGTATCGCAAAAAGAGCAAGAATAATTTATTATTCTCCAGAGAGAGTTACTGGTGCTGAATTATCCGGAATGACTTATGAAGGTTTAGCTGATCCTAAATGGAAAGGTAGATTAGTTATAAGAAAGTCTAGCAACATTTATAATAAATCTCTTGTGGCTTCATTGATTAAAAATAATGGAAAAGTTGCTACAGCAGCGTGGGCCGAAGGCGTTGTTTCTAACATGGCAAGAACACCAACTGGTAATGACAGGGCTCAAATAATGGCAGTAGCTGCTGGTGAAGCAGATATTGCTGTAGCTAATACTTATTACTTAGCTCTTATGTTGTCTGGTAAAAAAGGTGCAGAACAACAAGAGGCCGCAAAGAAAGTTAAAGCTTTTTTCCCTAATCAAAATGATAGAGGAACGCACATGAATGTCAGTTGTGCAGCTTTAGTAAAAGGTGCGCCTAATAAAGCTAATGCTATCAAACTTGTTGAGTTTTTACTAACTCCGCAGTCTCAGGAGCATTTTACAAATAATACTTTTGAGTTTCCTATGATTGATGGTGTTTCACCAAGTCCATTAGTAGTAAACAACTTAGGTTTAGATTTTAAACAAGATATGAAAACTAAGCTAGCTTCTTACGGAAAAAATCAAGCTGCTGCAGTAGAAGTAATGACAGCTGCTGGTTGGAAATAATTATGGTGAAAGAAAAAGAAAAATTTATTTCTGAAGTTGATTTAAATAAATCTTCCGTTGCATGTTCCCCATGTTTAAAGGAGTGTAAAAAAATCAACAAAAGAATAAATAATAGAAAAATATCAGAGATTAAAATTGAGGAGGTTCCGCATATCCTAAAAGTATTTGATTTTTGAATTTTTTAATAGTGTCCATAATAGATCGGTATTGATTATGGGCACTTTATTTTTTTCATTTTTATAAGGCGGAGTATAATATGAAATTTAATAGCTGGTTTTTTTCATCTTTTTTAGTTTCTTTTATAGTATTAATTCCAATCATAACTGTGTTTGCAAGTTTTTTTGAGAGTACTTCTAACTACTATGAAATATTAAAAAATACTTTTCTATTTGAGTATATTTCAAATTCACTTATACTTTTATTATCAGTTTTATTACTTACCTTTGTTATAGGTACAGGTGCAGCTTACTTAGTATCTTTCTATAAATTTCCTGGAAGTGAGTTTTTTAAATGGTCGTTAATATTATCTTTTGCAGTTCCACCCTATATCTATGCATATTCCTTAACTGCTTTTTTTGAAAATTATGGAACTGCTTTTACCATTCTTAAAAGTTTATTAGGAGATGCAAATTATAACAAAAATATTCCTAAATTTGATGGAATGTTTGGAGTAATATTATCCATATCTTTTTCTTTATATGCATACGTATATATACTAGCCAGAGCTTCATTTTTATATCAATCACAAAATCTAATAGATCTTGGTAAAAATCTCGGCTTTTCAAGGTTTAAATCCTTTTATAAGGTAATTTTGCCTGCAGCTAGACCAGCTATAGTTGCGGGTTTATCTTTGGTTGCAATGGAAACTTTAGCAGAATTCGGTGCTGTCGACTTTTTTTCAATAAATACTCTGACTACAGGTATTTATAACTCTTGGATTTATTTTGATGATTTAGCTTTCGCTAATCGGATATCTTTTTTTTTATTATTATTTATATTTTCTTTATTTATTTTAGAAAATTTATCAAGAAAAAGGGCTAAATATCATATTAATTCAAAAGGTGGATTTAAACAAAAAGAAAAAATAAAACTTTTTGGATTTGATGCCTATTTAGCTTTTGTTTTTTGTTTTTTTATCTTTTTCGTAAGTTTTTTATTTCCACTATGTCAAATGTTGTACTGGACAGTTAAATTCCCTGAAAACTTATTTGATTTACAAATAACAAATTTAGTTTTGAATACTTTATATCTAGTTACGTTATCAAGTTTGGTGTTAATAATATTTTCTTTAATTTCTAATTATGGCAACAGAGTCTCAAATAATAAGTTTCTCAATTTTTTATCCACATTGTCTATTTCGGGATATGCTATACCAGGAGTGATTTTAGCTATTGCTTTTATTACTTTTATAGCATGGTTTGATGATAGCATAATTAAGTCATTAGGCTTTTCGTCAATAAAAAAATTATTTATAGGATCTATCTTTGGATTGGTTTTGGTTTATTTTATAAGATTTTACTCTTTGGCTTTCAACGGGATCAAGTCGGGATATGAAAAGATGAATATTTCTGTCGATGAAAGTGCATATTTACTTGGTTATTCTAAAAGAAAAACTTTTACCAATATTCATATTCCTTTTTTAAGAAATTCACTTTTGTTTATTATTATCCTAATCTCTTTAGAGATTATACGGGAGTTACCAATAACACTTATCTTAAGGCCTTTTAATTTTGAAACTTTCGCTACAACTGCATATATTTCAGCTTCTGAAGATTTACTAGAAGCAGCAGCAGTTCCTTCTTTATTTTTAATTTTAATCGCTAGTTTATTTATTATAGTAACATCAAAATATATTTTAAGAGAAAATAATGAGTAAAAATTTTTTTGAAATTAAAAATGTTGATTTTAAAGTTGGAAATAAAGTCAAAGTAAAGAATGTTTCTTTTTCTATAGAAAAAGAAGGGGAAATAATATGTTTGTTGGGACCTTCAGGTATTGGTAAAACAACAATTTTAAGAACTATTGCAGGATTGGAAAAAATAGATAATGGTTCAATTAAACTTGATGGAAAAACTTTGTCTTCAGAAAAAATAAATATTGAACCAGAGAATAGGAATGTATCTCTTGCCTTTCAGGAAAATAGCTTATTTCCACATTATACTGTTAAGAAAAATATATTATTAGGTTCAGAAAGAAATAAAGGTAATAAAAAAAAACAAATAAATATTGAAGAATTAATAGGTTTATTAGATATCTCCCAAATACTAAATAAGTATCCACATGAGATAAGTGCTGGCGAAGCACAAAGAGCCTCGCTTGCAAGATCTCTTATCACTAAGCCTGATTTGTTACTATTAGATGAGCCATTATCAAATGTAGATCAAAGTTTTAAAGAAGAGATACAAGAAAAACTAAAAAAAATACTCACAAATTTAAAGATAACAACAATTATAGTCACTCATGATTCATATGAGGCATTTTATTTAGGATCAAAATGTGGAATAATTTTAAATCAAGAACTTAAACAATTTGATGATCCTTATAATGTTTATCATTTACCAAATTCGGTTGAGGTAGTTAACTTTTTAAATAGAGGAATTCTCATTCCAGCAGAAGTAACAAGCCCTAAAAGTTTAGAAAGTAAGGATCTTGGAACAATCACTGGCAATTTTGTTAAGCCATTTCCTATAGGATCTAATGTAAAACTCCTAATCCAGCCAGAGGATTTACAACACGATGATAAAAGTAACTTAAAATTACATGTGGTGGATAGGAAATTTAGAGGTACTAATTTCATTTATACACTTAGAGCCTCTAGCAACACTCTTATCCCAGTTTTTGTGCATTCTCACCATATTCATCAACATGAAATAGATGAAAAATTTGGTATCAAAAGACCAATACATATTGATCATATAGTTTGCTTCTAATAAAAACCTTTTAAAAAATGAAAAGTAACTTTAAAGTATTTTTAAAAGGAATCATTGATGTTAGTCCCCTTATGATTCCAGTGGTCCCATTCGGTCTAATATTTGGCGTGTTGGCTATTGATATCGGATTTACACCAATCCAAACGATAGCAATGTCACTTATAATTTTTGGTGGTGCTTCTCAAATAGTTTTATTGCAATTATTTTCTGGTGGAGCTTCTTCTTTAGTGATAATTAGTTCTGTGGGAGCTGTCAATTCACGTCATTTACTTTATGGAGCGGTTGTATCTGAACATCTTTCAGATTTAAAATTAACTTGGAAAATTATTATTTCATACTTTTTAATTGATCAGGCTTTTGCAACATCAAATGAATATTTAAAAAAGAATAAGGATAATAATAGATATTTTCATTTATTGGGTGGTGGAGCTACTTGTTGGGTAATTTGGCAATCAACAACATTTTTAGGTATTATCCTTGGAGCAGCAATTCCAGAAAAACTTGGACTAAGTTTTGCGGTTCCTTTAACATTCTTAGCTTTATTAGTTAATGATTTCAGAAAATTTATAAATGTAATTGTAATATTAGTTTCAGGTTTAGTGGCCACATTTGGTTATAATTATATTCCTTTTAAAGCATATGTCATTGTTGCAGCTGTGGCTGGATTATTTGCTGCAATGATATTAACAACAAAAGATAAAAAAGCATGAGCAACTGGGCATTAATTATATATTGTGGGTTGATTACTTATTTAACAAGATTTTCCATGATTGCTCTTATTAAAAAAGAAATGTTTAATGATAGAATTAGAAAGATATTATCATTTGTGCCCTCCGCAATATTTCCTGCAATAATTTTTCCAGCAATTTTTATTAATGACAAAGGTTTGTTCGAGATAGATAATAATCCAAAAATATTAGCTGCAATAATTGCAATGGTCATCGGTATTTTCTCTAGAAGTATAATTGCGACAATATTTTCAGGATTAGCCTCTTACTGGTTTTTAATATTTGTTGTATAAGAAATTATGAAAAGAATTTTAACCTTTTGTTTTCTTTTATTTGCAATCAATGTAAATGCTATGGAAAAGGAAACAACTTTCAAAAAAGAATTATTTGATAAAGCACAATCTGAGGGCAAAGTTGTAGTGGTCAGCTCCTGGATTAAGTATTGTACGTCATGTGCTAGCCAAATGAAAGTTTTGAATAAAGCGAAAAATGATTTTCAAAATATTGAATATTTTAGTTTCGATGTAACGAATAAAGATATTGCTAATTTTTTTAATGTACAATATCAAACCACACTTTTAATTTTTAAAGATAATAAAGAAGTTTATAGAAGTCTTGGAGAGACTACTAAAGAACTGATCTATAAAGCTTTAGAGACTTCGATTTAATTCAAATACCTAAATTAATATTTTTAGATACATTGAAATCAATCTGAGCAGGTTTTTTTAAATTAAGGTTGTTCATGATTTCAATATATTGATCAACACTACTCACTTGCAATCTTGGATTTTGTTTCTTTTCTTTTCCAATTGTACTTACTTTTTCACCCTTGTAATCATGAGCAGGGTATAAAAGAGTTTCTTCAGGTAGTTTTAAAAGTTTATTAAATATTGAATTATAGGCATCTTTTGAACTACCATTTTGAAAATCTGTTCGACCGGTTCCATTAATTAATAACGTATCTCCTGAAAAAAGATAATTATTCATTAAAAAACAATAACTATCTGAAGTATGCCCAGGAGTATACATTGCTCTTATTTTAAGATTATCAAGATTAATATATTCATCATCTTTAACTTTTATTTCAACTGCATCCGCAGGAGTATGGGCGCCCATAATAGTTGAGCATTTAGTGATGTCTTTTAGCTTAGATGCTCCCGTAACATGATCTGCATGAATATGAGTGTCAATTACTTTTACTAATTTTAAATCTAATTCTTTGAGTAAATTTATGTATTCACCAACGTTCTCTATCACAGGATCAATAATTAATGCTTCTCTACCTTTTCCTGATGAAATTAAATAGGTATATGTTGAGGAATTTGTGTCAAATAATTGTTTAAAAATCATTAATTATAATAACACATAAGTACAAATTGACCCATTGTAAAAATTTTTAAAAAAAATTATTTTTAAAATTATGAAAATATTTAAATTATTAATAATCTTCTTGTTTACCTATACATTTGCCTTTGCTGATAAAAATATGAAAATCGGTTCTAAAGGTAAAGAAAGTGAAATTTCACGTACAGTTAAAGTTATGATGTATGATAACTATTATGAACCAAGTTCATTTCAAATTAAAGCTGGTGAAACAATTAAATTTGTGGTGGAGAACGCTGGTATGCTAGTCCACGAATTCAATATTGCAAATAAGATGATGCATATGAAGCATCAACCAGAAATGATAAAAATGGTTGAAAATGAAATCCTATTAGCTGACACCATTGATAAAGAAAAAATGAAAAAAATGGCAAAAATGGACAAAGCCATGGCCCACTCACATAGCAATAGTGTTTTGCTTGAGCCAAAACAAAAGGGAGAAATCATCTGGAAATTTGATAATGCAGTAAACATTGAAGTTGCTTGCAATGTTCCTGGTCATTATCAAGTTGGAATGATCGCTAAAGTTGATATAAATTAACTTAATGGACACTGCAGCGAGGACTAATTTTCATTGGTCATGCAAACATACTTGGAAAAGAAGTGCAAAAAACACTGCATGGTGTTTGCTAGGTTGTGCGATTGGAGATTTGGGAACAATTTTATTTTTTCAGCTTACAAAAATTCCATTTCCTGTTTTAGGAATAATGATTTTAGCTATCATTAACGGTTTAATTACAAGTATCATTTTAGAAACAATTATTTTAATGAAACAAAATTTAAATTTTTCTAAAGCTTTTAAAACTGCAATTGGTATGAGCTTCATATCGATGATCAGTATGGAAGTTGCTATGAACTTGACTGATTACTTTTTAACTGGTGGTGCAATATTAACATGGTGGGTTGTACCAATAATGCTTTTAGCAGGCTTTATAACACCATGGCCATATAATTATTGGAGACTTAAAAAATTTGGTGTTGCTTGTCATTAATCAAAAAATTTAAATTAAATTGATTAAATGCAAAAATCATCAATATCTTATATCTTAAAATTATCTATACCCATTTTCTTTGCAAATCTAGCAATTCCTTTAGTTGGTATTATCGATACAGCGCTGATGGGAAATCTTGGAAATCTTTCTTATTTAACAGCAACATCGATTGCAGCAAATTTATTCTCCATGATATTTTGGAGTTTTGGTTTTTTAAGAATGGGAACTGTGGGTATGGTCTCTCAAGCTTTAGGACAAAATAGTTATCTAGAAATTTTAAATATAGTTTTAAGAAATTTATTATTTGTGTTGATAGTTTCAGTCTTAATTTTTTTATCTCAAATATTTATTCTTAATTTAAGTTTAGCAATATTTGATTTATCTGAGTTAACCAAAGAATTCTATATTCAATATTTTAAAATAAGAATTTATTCGGCTCCAGGTGAGTTAACTTTGTATATTATTACAGGTTTATTTGTTGGTTTACAAAAAACTAAAATTTCAAGTTTGACAGTTGGTTGTTTTTCTATTCTAAATATATTTTTAAGTATTATTTTAGTCACAAAATTTGACTTAAATATAAAAGGAGTGGCTTACGGCAGTTTGTTTTCTGCATTAATTACATCTTTAATATTTTTGATTTACACTTTTTATTATTTAAACAAATTTATTGATATTAAGATTGATGTACTAAATCTTTTTAATTTAAAAAAGATGAAAGATATTTTTAATATTAATTTTGACATCTTTATTAGAACTATTTTATTAACATTTTCTTTTTTATGGTTTACTTATTTAGGAACTCAAATAGGAGAAGATTATGTTTCAGCTAATGCAATCTTAATAAATTTAGTTTTTTTATCAGCATTTATATTAGATGCTTACGCATTTTCTACCGAAGGAATGGTTGGATACTCACTTGGAAAAAAAGATTTAATACTTTTTAAAAAAATTATTAAAAATTCTTTTATATTAAGTTCGTTAACAGGGTTTTTGATTTCAATTATTTATTTTTTTATAAATGAAAATGTAATAAATTTAATGTCAGATATTGAAAATATTAGAAATTTAAGTTCAACTTATGTAATTTGGTTGATCTTATTACCTTTTATTGCATCTTTCTGTTATCAATTTGATGGTATTTTTATTGGATCTTCTCAAACAAAAGAGTTGAGAAATGCTATGATTTTTTCCGTGTTTTGTTATTTATTAATTTCAATAATTTTAACAAAATATTTTTCTAATACAGGAGTTTGGATTTCACTCTGTTTATTTATGATTTTAAGAGGATTATCATTATTTTATTATTTGGATAAAATTCATCAAAGATTTGAAACTTAACTTAAGATTTAAAAAATTATGGTAAAAAAGAATATTAAAAATTGGGATAATAAAACTTGGCTTTCTTCAAATAGTTATATTAAATCTTTTAACAAATTCTTAATAAAAGAGACTAAACTCAATAAGAATTCTAAAATTTTAGATATTGGATGTGGTCGAGGTAAGATTATTGGATCATTAAGTTCAAAAATTAAGCTTATAAATAAACCAATCGGTATAGATTTGGTTAATCATAAAGATAAAGATAAAAGAATCACTTTCAAAAAAGTTGATGCTTTATCTTTTTTTAGAGATAATAAAAAAAGGTTTGATTTAATTTTGATTAAACAAACCGTCCATTTACTTCAACTTAATCAAATAAAAATTCTATTAAGAAAAATGAGCAAAAGTTTAAATATAAAAGGAAAAATATTTATATTTATGCTCAATCCGAATAATAATGAAATTCCTAATTTTAAACTTATGAGAAAAAAATTGTTAATATCTTTAAAGAGAGATAAAGAAATTTTAGGTTTAATTTCTAGTTTATATCCCAAAAGAACTCTTAAAAATTTTTCTTATAAAGTTGAAATTACTAAAAAGACATATATTAAAATGATTAAAAAAAAGTACATTTCGACACTTTTAAGTTTAAGTAACAAACAAATTTTGAATGGTATTAATGAAATTGATTTTAAATATGGAAAAAAATTAAGATTTAGTGATAAATTAATTTGTATAATCATTAAAAATATTTAAAAATAGATATATGAATCAGTTTTTTGGAAAATTTAATAATTTTTTTTCAAATTTTGAGGCCTTAGGATCTCTATTTTTTAGACTTATAATTGGCATAGCGTTTATAATTTATGGACTTGGAAAATTTCCTTTACCACCAGAAGGGCTCATAGACAATTTTGGACTATCACCATTTGTTGCAAGTTTAGTCGCTATATCGGAAGTTTCTACTGGAATTGTTTTGATAATTGCTCATTTTATTAAAAACCCTTTAGGTCAAACTTTGACTAGACTAGCAGGCTTAAACATTGTTGTTCTAATGATTTGTATTTTTATAGTAGCTCACAGGGATTGGTTTATAACCAAACAATTATTTACAAGTATACAAACTTTTCTTTTGATTGGAGGATTTTATTTCTTAGTGAAAGGTAATAAAATTTAGAATATATTAACTAAATTTATGAGATATATTAAAGGATTAATAGATTTAATAATAAGCTTAGTAGTATCAACAATAATTATCTACGGAATAAACATAATTGCCGGATTTGCAGGAGCTGATTACACATTTACACATGGAGAGACTTTTGTGATTTGGATTTTAATGGCAATACTTGTGAATAATTGTTTCAGAAAATAGTTTTGTTATGAGCAATTCTGTTAAAACTGATGATGTAATTTTTAATTTTTTCAAACAAATATGTGATGAGAAAGACGACCAAAAGTGTGTTGAGCTAGGAAATAGTTGGATTCAAGCAATGGAAAAAAATCTTGAAAATATTGAGGCAAAATTAGATGGAGAAGAAAAAACAAAACATAAAGTCGACATTCAGAATAATAAAGATCACTTGAATTCACTTAAGGGAAAAAATTCATCTGAATGGCGTGAATATGCAACTAAATGCATGATTGAAATTATGGATAATAAAGTATAGTTTTTAAATAAAGGGGTGTCCTAAAAGACTGAGAATAAACCCTACGAACCTGTCCGGTAATTCAGAAAGGGAAAATTATGAAAGAAACACAGTTTATTAGCCAATCAGTTTCTCTATCTATAATTATTTTTATAAGTTTGATTTTTGTTTTTTTGGGTATTTATCACTCAAAAAAATATCAAGGACTTAAAAACTATCTTACCGCCAATAGAAACATTGAATTATTTTCTTTAACCACAAGTTTAACAGCTTCAGCTTTAGGTGCATGGATTTTATTTGGACCCGTATCTGCAGCCACATGGGGAGGAATTGGAGCAATTATTGGATATTCCTTAGGAACAGCATTTCCAATGTTTATATTAATCTTTCTTGGAAAAAAAATTAGAGAAGAGTTTCCAAGAGGATCTTCATTAATTGAATTTATGAGAAAGAAGTTTAGGAAAAGTTTATTCAAACTTATTCTTTTAATGACAGTTTTTTATATGTTTATTTTTTTGTGTGCTGAAGTAACTGCAGTAGCAGTTTTGATAAATTACATATCAGGCACAGAATTTTGGATAACTGCTTTAATCGTTTTGTTATCTACTTTAACTTATACTTTATATGGTGGTTTAAAAGCTTCGATTTTTACAGATAATTTACAGATGGTTATAATTGGAATATTGTTATTATTTTCCTTTATATATCTCAATTCCACAGTTGGATCCCAATTTTCTTTTGAATTTGTTAGAGAAAGAAATCCTCAATTATTAAGTAGCTTATACATACCAAATTACACTGCGGGTTTAACATTTTTCATTGCAGTGGCAGCGACAAATTTATTTCATCAGGGAAACTGGCAGCGCGTTTATGCTGCAAAAAACTTTGAAACGTTAAAAAAAAGCTTAATCATTTCTTTTTTAATTATAATTCCAATTGTTTTTTATATGGGATTTACTGGTATGGTATCTTTTTCACAAAATCCAAATGTTAGACCAGATCTAGGCTTTTTTTCATTACTTTTAAAGGAGCAATCAACATTTTTATCATTTATCGTTATTATACTTGGTTTAGCTCTAACTATTTCAACAGTAGATACTTTGATTAACGCAATTTCAAGTTTGATTATAGTTGATGGTAAAGCTACTTTTAATTTTAAAAAAAAAACAAATTATTCAAGAGTTTCCAAATATTTAATTTTATTTTTATCTTTTATTTCATTTATAGTTGCATCTAAAGGTTTTGACATTTTGTATCTGTTTTTATTGGCAGATCTGTTTTGTTGTTCATTTGTATTAACCATTTTTTTAAGTTTTTATGATAGGAATATTAATGAAAAGACTGCTTATATTGCGATTTTAATAGGTTTATTAGGTGGTTTTTTGATGTTCCCAACTCCTGATTTTTCAAAAAGTTTTTTAGTAGGTGTCTTAATACCAAAAGAATTATTTTTACCATTGATTTCACAATCATTATTATTTTTATCTTTTGCTTTAGCAACATTTTTGCCTTTTTTGATTTTAAAAATTATAAAGTTTAGATATTAGTCGATTGTATTAACTGAATTTATAGCTATATATCTTTTTCAATGAGCAGTAATCAAATAATTATTAAAAATCTCTCAAAAGTTTATGATAATGGTTTTAGTGCTTTAAGAGATATAAATTTAGAAATTCAAAAAGGTGAAATTTTTGCAATGCTAGGCCCTAATGGAGCAGGTAAAACAACTTTGATAAGTATTATCTGTGGAATAGTAAAACCTACAATTGGCACAGTGTTTGTAGAAGGTTTTAACATCATAGATGATTATAGAGAAACAAGATCTAAAATTGGACTGGTGCCGCAAGAACTTACATTAGAACAATTTGAAACTGTTTTTAATAATGTATCTTATTCAAGGGGACTTTATGGAAAAAAACCTGACCCTCTTCATATAGAAAAAGTTTTAAGACAATTGAGTCTTTGGGATAAGAAGGATTTAATTCTTCGTCAATTATCTGGAGGAATGAAAAGAAGAGTTTTAATTGCAAAAGCTTTATCTCATGAACCACAAATCTTATTTCTAGATGAGCCTACTGCAGGGGTTGATGTAGAATTAAGACAAGAAATGTGGAAGGTTGTAAAATCTTTAAGAGAAACAGGGGTGACAATAATCTTAACAACCCACTATATTGAAGAGGCAGAGGCAATTGCGGATAGAGTAGGTGTAATAAATCAAGGTGAAATCATTATCGTAGAGCAAAAAAAAGAATTATTAAAAAAAATGGGACAAAAGAAATTGATTGTAGAATTACAACATGAGTTAGATTTAGTGCCTGAAACATTGAAAAAATATAATTTGATAATTGGAAGTAATAAGATGTCACTAAATTATACATATAACCTTAGAGAAAAACAAACAGGCATAACTAATCTTTTGCAAGACATGAGAGATTCTGGTTTAAAATTGAGAGACTTAAAAACTGAACAAAGTAATTTAGAAAATATATTTGTTTCTTTAGTAAGGGAAAATAATGAAAATTAATTTTTATGGATTAAAAGCAATATATTTGCATGAGATGGATCGTTTTAGGAGAACTCTAGGTCAATCATTACTCTCTCCTGTTATATCAACCTCTTTATATTTCATAGTATTTGGTTCTGTAATTGGTGGTTACGTTCAAAAAATAGATGGAATTAGTTATGGTTCATATATAGTCCCTGGTCTATTGATGTTAACTTTATTAACACAATCAATAAGTAATACATCTTTTGGGATTTTTTTTCCTAAATTTAATGGAACAATATATGAAATTTTAGCTGCACCTATTTCAACATTTGAAATCGTATTAGCATTTGTTAGTGCGGGAGCAACTAAAACATTAATAGTTGGTTTCGTAATATTTTGTACATCCTTATTCTTTGTTGACGTTCAAGTCCAGTTTCCTTTATTGATGATTTTTCTCTTAGTATTAGTATCCTTTACCTTTGCTTTATTTGGTTTTTTAATCGGATTAATAAGTAAAGATTTCGAACAGATGTCAATTGTTCCATCTTTGGTGATAACTCCCATGGTATTCTTAGGCGGTAGCTTATATTCACTAGATATGCTTCCAGAATTTTGGCAAATGATTACTTATTTCAATCCTGTTGTATATCTCATTAATGGCTTAAGATACTCATTTTATGGTATCTCAGATTTTAATATTTGGATAAGTGTGGGATTAATGGTTTTATTTTTCGTAATTTGCGTATTTTCTGTCTCAATACTTCTTAAAAAAGGTTACAATATTAAATCTTAACTGACCCATCTCTGAACTAATTAATAACGTTTCTTTTCAAGAAGATTAATTCTAAAATTGTTCTGACTCAGTTGAGCCATCCATTGCTGTGGTAGAACTTTTCCCACTACTTATCGTATTGGAAACAGCATCAAAGTAAGATGTACCAACCTCTCTTTGATGTTTTACACTTGTATAACCATCTTTCTCACGAGCAAATTCTTGTTCTTGTATTTTTGAATAAGCAGACATACCCTCTTTATTGTATTTTTCTGCAAGTTCGAAAATTGCAATATTTTGTGCATGAAACCCAGCTAAGGTAATGAACTGGAATTTATAACCCATTGCGCTAATTTCTTTTTGAAATGAAGCTATTTCTGCGTCTGATAGATGTTTTTTCCAATTAAATGAAGGAGAACAATTATACGCAAGAAGTTTACCTGGAAATTTTTCATGTATTGCATCTGCAAATTTTTTAGCTTCTTTAAGATTCGGAGTAGCTGTTTCACACCAAATTAAATCTGAATATGGTGCATAAGCTAGACCCCTAGAAATAGCTTGATCAATTCCAGCTTTAACGTAATAAAAACCTTCAGGAGATCTTTCACCGGTCATGAATGGCTTATCATTTTCATCATGATCATTTGTAATTAGTTTTGCTGCATTAGCGTCTGTTCTTGCTAAGATGATCAAGGGCACATCTGCTATATCTGCTGCAAGCCTAGCAGCTTTTAAATTTTTGATCATTGTGCCTGTAGGTACTAGAACTTTACCACCCATATGACCACATTTTTTTTCACTTGCTAACTGATCTTCGAAATGAACACCAGCAGCTCCAGCTTTAATAAATTTTTTTGCAAGTTCAAATACGTTTAATGGACCACCAAAACCTGCTTCTCCATCAGCTATGATTGGTAACATATAATCAATTCTTTTTTCTTTATTCATATCACCATCTAAAAGTTCCATATGTTGAATTTGATCTGCTCTAATTAAAGCATTGTTCATTGACTCAACCAATTTTGGAGCACTATCATATGGATACAATGATTGATCTGGATACATCTCACCAGCACTATTTGCATCCGCTGCAACTTGCCATCCACTCAGATAGATGGCTTTTAATCCAGCCTTGGCATGTTGAACAGCGTGATTACCAGATAATGAACCTAAGGTATTTACATAATTTTCTGTGTGCAGCAGTCTCCATAATTTCATAGATTGTTGTTTACATATAGAATATTCAATTTTAATTGAACCTCTTAGTCTCTCTACATCTTCAGGTGTGTAATCCCTTTTAATACCTGCAAATCTTTTTAAATCGTAAGAAATTTTTTCTGCACTCATAGATATGATCCTATGCTATTTAAGTGTTATTTGTGAAATATGAATTTAAGTTGGATTGTATAAATTAGTTTGAGTCGTTAGTTTTCTCAACTAAGTCCTGCATCCCACTTGATCCCCAATCACAATGATCATCTCTCATGTAGATCCCTCTGTTATTATGTTTAGCAAGATCTTCATGGTTTATGATTTGATTATCATTTTCACTATTTTTTAGTTTGTTTTCCATGTAAATCTTATAATTTACAAAATTTACAAAATCTATAAAAAATAACAAAAAGCTTGTAAATACTGGAAAAATATTGTAAATATAAATTTACAAAATTTACAAATAGTAAATATGAGTCAAATAAACTTAAAAATTGGTCCAAAAATTAAGGCTTTTAGACGCCAGCTTGGCCTACAGGCAAATAAGCTAGCAGAGGATCTTGATATATCACCTAGTTATTTGAACTTAATTGAGGGTGGAAAAAGAAAAATTGATGGAGATTTATTACTAAAGATATGCGAAAAATTAAATATTGAGCTGTCTCAACTAACTTCAAAAATAGATATTAATTTAGAAAATACTTTATCAGAAATTTTAGATGACAAATTATTTGAGGATTTAGATATTTTGGGACCAGAGGTAAAAGACCTAGTTAGTACAAATCCAAAGATTGGCAAAGCTATAGTTAGATTAGGTGATATTCTTAAAAAGAAAGATCATGAACTTATTAATAAGATTGAAAAAATTTCTGGCAAAATTGTTGATAATCGAAAAAATTCTTTTCCGGGAGAAGTAATATCAGATTTTCTACAAGAAAATAAAAATTATTTTCCAAAATTAGAGGATTTTGCAAACAAGGTTTTTGAAAAAGTTCAAAAAAATAATAGAACTAGATACGTAGCTTTATGTGATTATTTAAAAACAGAGTATGGTATAATCGTAAAAGATGTTATTCCAGAGGATAACAAACCTTTTTCAAAAATTTTTAATAAAAATAAACGAGAATTATTTTTAAGTGATTACAGCTCTCTTGAAACAAAAAAACTTCATGCAGCAGCTCAAATTGCCCAAGAAGGAGCGATTGATGAAATAGAAAATTATCTTTCAAAATTTACTTTTCCTTCAGAGGAGTCAAAAAAATTAACTAAAATTGCATTATTAAATTATTGCGGCGCGGCTATACTTATGCCTTATAAACCTTTTCATACTGAATGTAAAAAATTAAAGTATGATTTAGAACTATTACAAAATACTTTTGCAACTTCTTTTGAACAAGTCGCCCACAGAGTGACCTGTTTACAAGATCCTAAACTTCCAGGTATACCGTTTCATTTTCTAAGAGTTGATATGGCGGGTAATATTTCAAAAAGATTTTCATTATCAGGTATTGAAATTCCAAGATATGGTGGTGCATGCCCAAGGTGGAACGTATATTCAGCATTAACCAGACCGGGTGTTATACAGGCTGCAGTAAGTAAAATGTCTAATGGAGAAAAGTATGTTTGTATAGCCAGAACAGTTGAAAAAGGAATCGGAAGATTTGGTAAGTCCAAAAGTATTTTGTCGATTGGTCTTGGATGTGAAGCAAAGTATGCAAAAGAATTTGTATATTCTGAAAACCTTAACTTAAATGATAAAGCTACAGAAATACCTATAGGAGTTTCATGTAGAACATGTGACAGATTAGATTGTTCTCAAAGAGCTTTTCCACCATTACATAAAAAATTTGATGTCGATATTAATTTGAGGGGTGTGTCTGTTTACGTAGGAGATAAGAATTAATGATTAAATTTATAATACCAACAATCATTATTTTTTTAATTGTTTTATTTTGGGAAAAGATAAATGAAAAAATTTACGAAAAATTTAAAATTAAAATAAATTATGTTGCTTTGATTGGTATATTGATAATTCTAGGAATTATTGGAGTTTTATTATATTTTTAGCTGATATATTTTACAAAAAAAATTCTAAAATATTAAATGACATATCTTAATATCCTTATTGTCGAGGGAAATCTAAAAGAGGAAAACAAGAATTTCACTGATGCAGGCATACCTACACACACTGATAGTTTAAAGCAGAGCCTTGATAGTCTTCAAATAAAAACAAATATTGCAGTTGTAAATCCATCATCAGATAAAAACATAAATTCGGTAATAAAAAATTTATCAAATTTTGATGGTTTGATTTGGGGAGGCAGTAGTCTTAATATTTATAATAATACACCTGAAATTAAAAATCAGATTGAATTTATGAAAGAATGTCAAAAAAAAGTAAAAAATATTTTAGCTATTTGTTGGGGTATGCAAGTAGCCGTCACAGCTGCAGGAGGTAAAGTTAAAAAAGCTGACAGCTCTCATATTGGTATTGCAAAAGAAATCGTATTAAATGATAATGGATTGAAAAATCCTATCTATGTAAATAAGTCTAAAAAATTTAATTCTCCTGCTTTTAATTTTGATGAAGTCATTACATTACCTGACAAGGCTATTTGTCTTTCTTCAAATAGTATTAATAAGATACAAAGCTTGTATTTTGAAATTAACGATAGCAAAATTTGGGGTTTACAGTACCATCCTGAAATATCTTATGAAAAAATGATAAGTTTAATCGAATTTCGAAAAGAAAGATTAATTGAAAAAAGGAAAGTTTTCAAAGATGAAACTGAAGTAACAAATCATATTTCTTTGATTAAGAGTGAAATATTAAATTCAGATAAATCTCAAAGAATGCTTGAGTTAAAAAATTGGATAAATATAATCAGCAAATAATATTATGTTAAATTATATTCTTTCGTTTATTTTTTTAATTTCAATAGTTGTTTTTGTTCATGAGTATGGACATTATTATTTTGCAAGAAGGTATGGAGTAGGAGTGACTGCATTTTCAATTGGTTTTGGTAAAGAATTGTTTGGCTATACTGACAAAAATGGAACCAGATGGAAATTTTCTGCAATTCCTTTTGGTGGTTATGTAAAGTTTTTTGGGGATCATAATATTTTTAGCGATTTCAATAGAGAAGAACTCCGAAAAAAATATACTGAGGAAGAACAAAAAAAATTACTAGCTTTTAAGCCATTATATCAAAGAAATTTGATTGCATTTGGTGGACCTTTAGCCAATTTTATTTTAGCCTTTGTTATATTTGTAGGTGTTTTTATGTTTGTAGGAAAAGATATGACACCAGCTTCAATTTCTGAGGTCCAAAAAGAAAGTCCTGCCGAAGTATATGGATTAAAACAAAATGATATTTTACTTAATATTGATGGCAATAAAGTTGAGAGTTTATTAGATGTTTCTAAATTCATTATGCTTTCAACAGATGATTTTATTGAGTTTGTTGTTTTAAGAAATAGTCAAGTGTATACATTAAAAGTAAAACCTAATTTAGTTGAAAGTGTTGATCAGTTTGGAAATCCTTTAGAAAAAAGAATGGTTGGTATAGTAATTAGCCCAAACAATAATAATATTAATCATGTAAAATTAGGACCAATTGAAGCCATTTATTATTCAGTTAAAGAAATACTTTTTATCAGTCAAAAAACATTAGAGATAGTTTGGGGTTATCTGCAAAAATTATGGGGCCAAGGTTATGGTGATTTAAGACAATTAGGAGGCCCAATTAAAATTGCACAAATTTCAGGAGATTTCGCAAAATTGGGATTATTGCCTTTTATTATGATAATTTCTTATATCTCAATAAGTCTAGGCTTGTTCAATTTATTCCCGATACCTTTATTGGATGGTGGTCATATTTTAATAAATACAATTGAGGGAATTAGAGGCAAAGAATTTAAAAGAAAAACTCTCGAAAATACTTTTCGAATCGGTATTGGAGTTATTGCAATGTTGATGATTTTTACAATTTTTAACGATGTAAATAATTTTTTATTACGATACCAAAATTGAAAAAATTTAGACAAATTCAAAAAAAACCAATAAAATAAGGTTTTTTTCACTATACTAGATATTGTGTATAACTTTAAGCCACATACTAAAAAAAAGCTTGATTTATCAATACTTTTGATAAAGATAGTAAATAACCTAATAAAACCGGAGCTAAAATGAACAAAAAACAACTAGTTGTCAAATTATCAGGCGCTTTAAACCTAAGTAAGGCTGACGCTGAAAGAACTTTTGACACAATTACCAACACTATTTTAGATGCACTAAAAGCTGATGACTCAGTAAAAATTGCAGGGTTTGGTACATATAAAGTGGCTAAAAGAAAAGCCAGAGTTGGAAGAAACCCAAGAACTGGTGAGCAAATTCAAATTGCTGCATCACAAAAGGTTAAATTCTTACCTGCTAAAGCTTTAAAAGAAGTATTTAATAAATAGTTAATTTAACAGCCTTAACGCTAAAAACGTTGAGGCTGTTTCTATATGCAAAATCTGCATACCCAATTTTCTCAATAAGCGTTAGTTTTTAGAAGTTTAGAAAAATATAACCCCTCAACAACAGGGAGGTCTTAATGACTAAATTTTTAAAGAAAATAAGTGTGCCACTTGTTAGTTTAATATTTTTATTAAACATGAGTAGTGCAGGATATGCAGAATCAACTGTTTCTGCAGAAGTAGGGTTTATTTTTAATACTCTACTATTTTTAATGTGCGGATTCCTGGTCTTTTTTATGGCTTGCGGATTTGCAATGTTAGAGTCAGGTATGGTTACATCGAAAAGTGTATCTGTAATCTGTGCAAAAAATATAGGTTTAGTATCTATTGGAGCAATAATGTTCTGGTTAGTTGGATACAACCTAGCATATGGTATCCCAGAAGGTGGATACATTGGAAAATTCATTCCATGGTCAGATGCAAGTAAAATCGATACTGGTTATGCAGATGGATCAGACTGGTATTTCCAAATGGTATTTTGTGTAACAACAGTTTCAATTGTTTCTGGAACAATGGCTGAAAGAATTAAATTATGGCCATTCTTTTTATTTGCAGCAATTTTAGCTGGTGTTATTTATCCAATTGTAATGGGTTGGCAATGGGGAGGCGGCTGGTTAGCTAAAGCTGGTTTCTCTGACTTTGCTGGTTCAACATTAGTTCACTCAACTGGTGGAGCAGCTGCTTTAGCTGGTGCAATGATTATTGGGCCTAGATTAGGTAGATTTACTAAATCTGGATCGCCAGCACCACTTAAACCTTTTGCAGCATCATCAATTCCATTAGTCACACTTGGTGTTTTCATCTTATGGCTAGGTTGGTTTGGATTTAATGGTGGTTCACAATTAGCAATTGGAACTGCTCCTGATGCAATTGCTGTATCGAAAATATTTATAAACACTCTATTAGCTGGTGCAGGTGGTGTAATGGCTGCTGCAGCTGTCACTAGATTATCTGGTAAAACAGACGTAGTGCAAATGCTTAATGGATGTATTGGTGGCTTAGTTGCTATTACTGCAGAGCCATTAATGCCTTCACCGTTTGCTGCAATTTTAATTGGTGCAGTAGGAGGTATAATAGTTGTTTATGGTACGAAGATGTTGTTTGCTCTAAAAATCGATGACGTAGTCGGAGCAATTCCTGCTCACATGTTTGCAGGTATCTGGGGAACTTTAATAGTTCCAGCTACGAACTCGGGTGCGAATTTTGGTACTCAGTTACTGGGCGTAATTTCAATAAATGCTTTTGTATTTGTTGCTGCGTTTATAGTTTGGTCATTGATGAAAGCTACAATGGGTATCAGATTGAGTAAAGAAGCTGAAATGAAAGGAACTGACGTGTCAGAAACTGGAGTTATAGCTTACTCAATTCGTGACTAATTGTTGGTTAATTGACAATAACAATTAAGGGATCTTTCACTCTCTGTGTATTTGCATAGTTACTCATAGAAAGGTCCCTTAAAAAACTCTCTAAGTTAGTTAAACATATAATAAAGCCCCCTCCCTCAGGGGGCTTTTTTTTATCTATTTTCTTCCCAAGTTTTTTTCCAATCAAAATTTGGAGGTAAACCATAAACAGAGTTAATATTTGTAGCATGCATTGCTAAAGAAGGTATTGGAGATAAACAAATTTCATTGTTGTAAATTTCGTGAAGTTTTTGTTCCATTGGGTGATGTCTTATTTTTCCCATCGTTTTTAAATCATCATAATATCTATTGAGCATTTTTTTACTGGTCATAAAAGTTATTAAGGACTCTTTTACTGTCCTCCAGTGACTTTTATTTCCAATAAAAATTTTCGTATCATCTATGTTTGAATACAGGTAAGGATAATCTGCAGGACATAAGAAGATTTCCCTACCTAATTGTGACGATATTTTTTCGTAGGTAAACAACATTTCTGTAATTGCATCTTTTTTATGAATATAGTCATCTTCAAGAAAATAGAATAAATCGGAGTTACTTTCTTCAGAAATTTTTATAGATTTTAAAATATTTCGCATATTTGAAATCATATTTTTAGAAATTTCTTTGCCATTGATGTCCTTTGTTTTTATTTCATCAAAAAATTCTTTTTCGTCTAAATTTATAATCTCTGACTCTATATTTGTTTTTCCCAGGAGTTTTTGAATTTTTAAAAGATTTTCGTCAGTTGATTTGTCATCAGTTATGATGATTTTAAATTTTAACTTTTCAAAAGATTTAGCTGCGTATTCACATGATGCAATTATCGAATTAATAGTTCTTAAAGTGTATTCGATCTTTGGAAATTCAAAAACTCTTTTTTTATTTTGATCTAACATTACTTTACTATTTTGGATATCTCCAAAAGTATAAGATCTAATTATTATTGAGAGACTATTAATCTTATTTGTTATATTTGTAACACCCAATGGAATTGTGATTGATTTAACCCCACTTTTACTTAAATTATCATTTGCGTTAAGATTTTTTAAAGGTAAAGTTAGGTTGGATTGATCAATAATTTCATAACCAAAAATTCTTATAATTTTTACAATTAATTTTGAAAAAAAACTTTTTTTATTTGAAATTTTATTTTTCATTTTTTAAAAAATTAAACTATAGTAATTTTAACTAAAAAAACTAATAAATGAAAATTAAATCATCTGCAGAACTAGTAAATCAGGCTTTAAGGGAAATAAAAACTATAACACCTGACGAAGCCTATTCAAAAATGGTTGATGAAAAATCGAATTTAATTGATATTAGAGATATAAGAGAGCTTCAAAAAGAAGGAAAAGTTGAGGGTGCATCTCATATTCCTAGAGGTATGTTAGAGTTCTGGTTAGACCCGGAAAGTTCGTATTTTAAGGAAGGAAAATTAGACCAAGGTAAAGAACTAGTTTTATTTTGTGCTGGAGGTTTAAGATCTGCTTTAGCAACCAAAACATTAAAAGACATGGGTTTCGAAAAGGTTTCTCATATTGAAGGTGGATTTGGTGCAATTAAAAATAGTAAATTTAAAATAATTTAAGAATTATATTCATCTAGCGCATATTCCAAACGATCTTGACCCCAAAAAATTTTGTTATTTACTACAAAAGTAGGAGCTCCAAATATATCTTTTTGAAAAGCCAAATTTGTTAATTCTTTTAGTTGATCTTTAATTTTTTTATCGTTTATATTTTTGAAAAAATCAGTTTTATTTATAGAGCATAAATCTAAAATTTTATGAATATTTTCTTCGCTTGATATATCAGTGTTTTCTTTCCAATAATTATCAAAACAAACCTCAAAATATTTTTCTTTAAGTTTTTCACTCAAGACAAGATAACCCCTCATTAAGTATAAAGAATTAATCGGAAACTTGTCATTCCATTTAAAAATAATTTTATTTTTTTTCGCAATTAACTCACAATCATTTTTCATATTTTTCATTTTACGAACATTAAAAGCAGGCGCAGTAATTCCTCCTAAGTTATGAAGTCCACCAAGGAGTATTGGTTTGTAGATTATTTTATAACCATTTAAATCATTTAAAGATTTAATTTTTTTATATGCTAAATATGAATACGGACTTATAAAATCAAAATAAAAATCAATTGATTTAGTCATAAAGACTCATGCTTTTGGAATAAAAAATTTTTATAATCCAATATAAAAGTAACCCTATTGGACCAATTAAATAAGTTATAATTAATGGAAGAATTATTAAAACCTTATTTATAGAGTATTTTTGAGAGTCTCTTACAATCCAACCCCCAGTAAAAAGATTAATTGATACGAAATGTATCCAAAAAAGCATTAAAAATGATTTATCTGAGAACAAATATAATAAATTTTCAACTCCAACATAAAGGTTAAAATTACCAATAAAGTCGTACGAACCAAGAAAAGATTTGTAGAGCATAAAGATGTATGTTCCACTAAGAATAATGATTGGGAAAATAGAAGTTATGAATATTCTACTTATCTGCGACTGTGGAAAAAAAATTAATGTTATCCAGAAAGGTAAAACTCCTAAATTTACCCAAAAGTAAAGCATTTCAATGGTAAAATAATTATAAATTTGTTCGATCATTTTTAAATATATTATATTAAATCTTATTATGATTCCTATAAGAAATAAGAGAAAATCACTAAAAGTTACTGTAGAGGAAATGAGAAATTTTGCTTTTGCATATGTTGAAAAATATGCACCTTCAAAGCAACAGCTTAAGACTTATTTATTGAAAAAGTATCTCAAAATTTCAGTGCCCAACGTTAAAAAACAAGATGTTAACAATTTAATAGATATTGTTTTATCAGATTTAGAAAAAAATAGATTTATAAACGATAAATTTTACTCACATAGTAAAGCAAAAAGCATGATACAAAGAGGAAGCTCAATCAACAAAATTAGAAACTATTTGATCGGAAAAGGAATTAGTGAGGAATTTATAAAAGAAACTGTCAATAAAATAAAAGATGAAAATTCAGATCAAGATTTTTTCTCAGCTATCAAAATATGTAAAAAAAAAAGAATTGGCCCAGCAAGAGTAGAGGACAATAGATCTTTATTTTATAGAAAAGACATTTCATTACTTGCTAGAAATGGATTTAATTTTGAGACATCAAAAAAAGTCATGGATCTCAGTAAAAATGATTATAATAAAATTGTAAAGTTACTTTGATTTTTTTTTTTTCTTTTCCTCAACTAAACTTTTTATTTTGTTTCTCATGTAGTTTTTTACAAAAACAAAGACCAACAATCCAAATATAGAAACTGAGATGATAATGATAAGCACAATTCTTATTTGATCATCCATTTTTAGACATCCTTATTTTTTAAAATTAAGCTTAAATTTTTAAAATCTTTTTTTCCATACAAAACTTCTTTTCCACTGAAGTCTGTAACAATTCCGCCAGCATGCTCTAAAATTGCATGTCCAGCTGCAATATCCCATTCACAGGCACGAGGTTCTGCAACATAACCATCATATTCTCCTGCAGCTATCACACAAAATTTTAATGAACTTTTCATTCTTGTAATTTTTTTTACATTTAATTTTTTATGAATTTTTTCGATTTCAGGTTTGATTTTATTTGAATATGAAACAAAACTTATATTGTCTTTTTTGAAGTTTCTAGTCGGATTTAATTTAATACTTTTTCCATTAATTAATTCAAATGCCTGGTTTATACCAAATGAAAAAAACATTCTTTTTTTCGCAGGAGCGTATATTAACCCTGCAACTGGTTTGTTATTAAATATAAGTCCTGCATTAATTGTAAACTCGTCCATGTTATTTATATAATCATGTGTCCCATCGATAGGATCAATTAGCCAAAAATCTTTAAGATCACTTATTGTTTTGTTATCAGAATTTTCCTCAGAAATGATTGGTATACTTGGAGCGAGTTCATCAATTTTTTTAGTAATAATTTTATTAACTTCTAGATCACCATTAGTAACAGGAGTGTTATCATCCTTAATTTTTTTAATAAGACCTTTATCTCTTAAATCTAATGATACTTTTCCAGCATACAAAAAAGTAGAAATTAAATTTTCAACAATTTCTTTAATATTTACCTTGACCATTAATTCTTTTTAACTCGATATTCTTTATGTTTATTACCTTTTTTCCCGCATTTTCAAAATTTACTGTAACTTTATCTTTGATAATTGATTGAACTTGTCCTATACCCCAATCTTTATTTTTTGGATTGAAAACTTTATCACCTGGTTCAAAATCTAAAATCATTTTAATTTAACTTATATTAGAAATTAGTATAAATAACACCAAATGAATGATGTGCCAAACTCAATTGGTTTAAATAAGAAGCCATCGGACACAACTGTGGTTGTGGCTATGTCTGGAGGAGTTGACTCTTCAACAGTAGCTGGGATGATGAAAAAAGATGGATACAATGTAATCGGTATAACTTTAAAACTTTATGATGATACAAAAGAAATTGCAAAATCAAAACAATGTTGTTCTGGTCAGGACATTATGGATGCAAAACGTGTTGCTAACAAATTAAACATTGATCATAAAATTTTATATTACCAAGATAAGTTTAAACAAGGAGTCATAGATAATTTTGTTGAAAGTTACTTAAAGGGAGAAACTCCTATTCCATGTGTACAGTGTAATAAAACAGTTAAATTTAAAGATCTATTTGAAGTTTCAAAAGACTTGAGAGCAGATGCATTGGTAACAGGACATTATGTTAAGAGTATAACCAAACAAAATGAAACAAGTATGTATAGGGCCATTGATGAAAATAGAGACCAGAGTTATTTTTTATTTAACACGAGCAAAGATCAATTAAATTATTTAAGATTTCCTTTAGGAGGGATGTTAAAAAATGAAACTAGGGAAATTGCTAAAAGGTTAGAACTTAATGTAGCTGAAAAGCCTGATAGTCAAGATATATGTTTCGTGCCAAATGGTGATTATGCGTCAGTAATTCAAAAATTTAGACCAGAGTCTTTACAAAAAGGAAACATTAAAGATGAAAACGGAAAAGTTATAGGTGTTCATGAAGGAATTATTAATTTTACCATTGGACAGAGAAAAGGCATAAAAGTTTCAGGTAAAAATCCTCTGTACGTTCTTAAGATAAACCCAGAAAAAAATGAGATTATTGTTGGTCCAAAAGACAAATTAGGTAGAAAAAAAATTCATTTAGATAAAACTAACTTATTAGTTAACAAATCAGAGTTTGAAAAAGATATATTAGTGAAAGTAAGATCTACTGGAAAACTTCTTGAGGCTAAAATAGACATCATAAATTTTGATGAAGCTGAGGTAAATCTAAAAAATTCTGAAGATGGGATTTCACCGGGCCAAGCCTGCGTATTTTATAAAAAAGACCAATTTGGCCATAAAGTTTTAGGCGGTGGTTGGATTAAGAGCTAACTTTTTTCCACATTAAAAAAGTTAAAAGATAAAAAGTTATTACTCCTAAGAAATAATTCCATTCTAAACCATGTTTAAGAAACTTTAATGTTATTCCCATAAAGTCATCTCCTGGTAAACTTATTATCGGAATACTTATTGTTGCTACTACAATTAAAATTGTAACTAAAACAATCTTTATTTTAAGAACATTAAGATTAAGGAATTGTGATATATTTTTTTTCAGCGAGTATAATGTTGATACAAGATATGCCTGAGCGACTATTTCAAATATTATGAATAATAAAAGTATTACTCTTCTAAAAAGTTTATATAAGTCATTATCGAATTTGATACCTAAAAAAATAGAATGCAATGTTAAAAATATTGCAGAGGCTACTCCAAAAAAAAATATTTTTTTCATATTTTTATGATCTTTACTAAAAAAATTAACTATTTCACGATTATACATCCAATATCTCACTAAAAGAAAAGATGTGAAAATCATCAAAGGTTTGAAAACTAACCACGAAGGATATGGTCTAGCAGTTCTACTAATAGAAGCACCTCCATCAAAATAGGGAAAAGTATTGTGAATTATATCTACTTGATTAGGAAATAAACTATGAAATTGAGTTACTAATATCAAACAAGTGTTAACAGCAACAAAGGGTAAAATAAATATCCAAATACTAATGGACTTGGCCTTTTTAATATACTCCATTAGTAATTATTTTTTTTTGTTCTTTTTTCTAGCTCTTCTTTTTTTAGAGCCCATTTTTCTTCGACCTCTATGTTTCTTTGGGTAACCCATTTTTCCTTTCGTTTATAATTTAATTGAAATTATTGGTGGGATATAGCATTGTCCATAAGAGTTATCAAATTTATTATGACTAAATCTTTCAGAACATTCTTAAAACACACAGCCAAAGACTTTCATAATCAATCTGTCAATCCACCAGTAGTAAGAGCATCTACAATTATATTTAAGTCTATGCAGCATTTAAGAAAAACTCAGGCTAAAGCACAAAAAAATCCTATTGGTGGACATTATGATTATGGAAGACAAGGAACTTCCACAACTTATATATTACAAAAAATTTTAACAAAACTTGAGGAAAGCTATCACGTTTTTACTACACCAACTGGTTTTGGCTCTGTTTTTTTAGCAATTTTTAGTGTTGTAAGACCTGGAGATGAAATGTTGGTCGCAGACCCTGTTTATAGTCCAACAAGAATTTTAACAGAAAATTATCTAAAAGAATTTAACATTCATACAACTTTTTATGATCCTAGAAATTTGAAGACTTTAGAAAAATCCATTACAAAAAAAACTAAACTAATTTTTGTTGAAAATCCAGGTAGTAACACATTTGAATTTCAGGATTTAAAAAAAATACTCTCAGTTGCAAAAAGAAAAAAAATTTTCACAGCTATTGATAATACTTGGGCTACACCATATTTTTTTAAACCAATTAAAATTGGTTTTGATATGTCAATTGTTTCTGCAACCAAGTATTATTCTGGACACTCTGATGTCATGGGTGGTAGCTTAGCAGTCAATAAAAAGGTTTTTAATAAAGTAAAAGTAGCAGAAAAAATTACTGGTTTGAGATTAGGACCTGATGATGCATATTTAATTACTAGAGGACTTAGAACTTTAGATGTGCGACTTGATAGACATAGCGAGAATGCAAAAAAAGTTGCATCTTTTTTAGATAAAAATAAAAAAATAAAATTGCTTTACCCTTATAAAAAAAATTCATTAAATTATAAAATGTGGAAAAAATATTATTCAGGAGCTTCAGGTTTGATGGGATTAAAAATTAAATCAAAAAACCCAAATTCTGTAACAAAATTTGTGAACTCCTTAAGATTGTTTGGTTATGGATATAGCTGGGGTGGTTTTGAAAGTTTAGCTTTACATCAAGAATCTAGAGAAACGGGGAGTAGGAAATTTATGAGTCTAGAAAAAAACGAGCATTTAGTAAGACTTCATATAGGCCTCGAAGATCCTAGTGACCTTATTGCTGATTTAAAACAAGCTCTTAGACATTTAAAATAAATTTCAATGCAATCAGAAAAATTTATAAAAAATAACACAGCGTTAGTTACTTTAATTGCAGCTAGCTTAGTTGTTCTAATTTCATTAGGTGTGAGACAAACTTTTGGAATGTTCTTTATGGATTTTAGAGATGATCTAGGAATTTCTTTAACACAATCTGGTTTATCAATTGGTCTTCAAATGTTAATGTGGGGATTAACCGGACCTATTTTTGGTGTAATAGCAGATAAGTATGGTGGACATAAAGCAATTTCATTGGCATTTATCTTTTTTATAGCTGGAGTTTATTTCTTGTATGCAGGACCAAATACTGGAATTTTTTTTCAAATTGATCTTGGCATTTTAGTAGGTATTGGTCTTGGAGGCACTGCTATAAGTATTCCAATGTCTGTTGTAGGTAAACACTTTCCTTTGTCTAATAGAACTATCGCCATGAGTATTGTTACTGCAGTTGGTTCATTTGGTTATTTTCTATCTCCTATATTAACAGAGTACTCTCTCACGGAAAACGGCTGGCAAAATACTTTAGTTGCATTTATGATTGCTTTAACCATCGGATTTGCTGTTTCCTTTCTTGTTAGATCTCCATCATTAAACGACACAATTGAACAACCAAACACTCAAAGTACTTTAGAGGCAATTAAAGAAGCTTTTGGTACTAAAAGTTATCTACTTTTAGTCTCAGGTTTTTTTGTATGCGGTTTTCATATAACTTTAGTTGGAACTCATGTTCCAACATACGTAATTGACAGAGGTTTAGAAAGTTGGACTGCAGCAGCGATTCTGTCATTGATAGGTTTGTTCAATATTTTTGGTTCTTTGACTAGTGGCTATTTATCAACAATAATGAGTAAAAAATTAATACTAAGTGCAATTTATGGTTTGAGGGGACTAACAATTATATTTTTTATATTTTTACCGGCGAGTAATATTAATTCATTTATCTTTGGTGCAAGTTTTGGCTTTCTTTGGCTCTCTACTGTGCCAGCTACAAGTGGCATAGTTGCCCATATGTTTGGTACAAAGTATTTAGGTCTGTTATATGGTATTGTTTTTTTAAGCCATCAAATTGGTTCTTTCTTTGGGGCTTTCCTAGGGGGCTTGTTCCACGATCTTTATGGCTCGTATGATTATGCGTGGTATTTAGCAATTGCCTTATCTGTTTTTGCGGCAATAATTCATTTACCAATAAAAGAACAACCAGTTTTAAGACTAAAAACAGAATAAATTGAATATAACAAAACAATTATCAGAGATACATCAGTCGGGAGCACCTTATATTATTTATAAATCCCAAAAAGGATTTGATCTTTATACTGATTTTTCAAAAAAAATTATTTTGAATAATAAAAATATTAAGAGTTTTTTAAGTAAAAAAAATAAAAAAAAATTAAAAAATACTGATCTATTCATTGGTTTTTTTGGATACGAGTTGTTGAACAATCTGATTAATATCAAAGTTCCAAAACAAAAAAGTTTAAATTTTCCAAGAGGAATTTTTTATAAACCGGAAAAAAAAATTAAATTAAGTAATAATTTTAAATATCCAAAACAAAACTTTGTTGCTGGAAATTTTCAAATCAATATGAATAAAAAAAATTATACGAAAATATTCAGTAAATTTAAAAAAAAAATTAAAAAAGGTGAAACCTATCAAATTAAGATTTGCACCAAATATAAGACCAAATCAAAAATCAATCCTTTAGATTTTTTTTCAAGATTATCTAATAGCAATTTAGCACCAGAGGCTTTCATGATTAAAGACAACAATTATTCAATAATTAGTTGTTCGCCCGAGAACTTAATAACAAAAAAAGGTGTTGATATAACAACAAAACCAATAGCAGGGACTGTAAAAAAAACGAAAAATTTGAATAAATTAAGAGCGCTAAAATATTTTAGAAAAAATCTAAAAGAGACCAAGGAACACAATATGATAGTCGATATGGAAAGAAATGATTTATCGAGAGTCTGTAAAGTAGGCTCTGTAAAACTATCTAAACAAAAAATTGTCGAAGAATACAAAGATCTCTTTCATTATGTTAGTTTGATTAAAGGAAAACTAAAAAAAAATATCAACAACTTTGATATAATTAAAGCAATGATGCCAGGTGGTTCAGTAATTGGGTGTCCAAAGATAAATACGCTTAATCTTTTAAATAATCAGGAAAAAGAAAATAGGAATATTTATACAGGTAGTTTTGGCTACATAAAATTTAACGGTGATATGAGATTTAATATAATTATACGTTCAATTCTAAATTATAAAAATATATCTGAAATTTCAGTTGCCTCAGGTGTTGTCGTCGATAGTAATGCCAATCATGAATTTAATGAGAATTTTCTTAAAGCTAAAGCATTAATAGATTTATTTAAATGATTTATGTAATTGATCATAACGACTCTTTTACTCATAATGTTGTTCATCAATTTGCTTTGTTTGATAAAGTTGAGTGCGATAACTATGATAAAATAAGCGAAAATAAAATTAAGCAAGCATCTACAATAATTTTCTCACCCGGACCAGGTAATCCAAAAAATTATCCAATCACTTCACAAATTTATAAAAAATATAAAGGTAAAAAGAAAATCATAGGGATTTGTTTAGGATTTCAACATATTTTATTTTGCGAGGGTGCAAAAATTGTTGAGCAAAAAAAAATTTATCATGGATTTCAATCAAATATAAAAGTAATCACTAATAAATCTTTATTCAACAAAGGAAAAATATTTAAAGTTGGCAGGTATCATTCTTTAAAATTAAAAGAACCTTTCAAATCTAACAATTTTGAGATAACTATGAGATGTTTAAATTCAAAAGTTGCAATGGCATTTGAAAACAAAAAGGAAAAAATATATGGATTTCAATTTCACCCAGAATCTTTTTTAACTATCAATGGTAACCTACTTATTAAAAAAATCTTATCAGCTTAAAGACTTAAAACAGATAGAATTCCAAGATCTTTGGGGGGATCATGGAATTTTCACAACGATGTGGATTTTTGGGAAACCAGCAAAAATTTTATTTTTTGATAATCATTTAAAAAATTTAATTTTATCATTGAAAAAATATCAAATAAAAAAGAAATCATTAAAGTCAGATATTTTAGAAATAATTAATAGAAATTTATCTAAAGAAAGGAAATACAATCATCTATTGAGAATTGCCATAAATAAGAAAGTTATTTCTATCTCTTTAAGGAAACGAGTTAAGCCAAAATTAAATTTTAATTTGAAGTTAGTAAAATTTAAAAGAGAAAAACCAGAATTTAAAAACCTTAAATATAAAAAAATATTATCTTACTTATCTAAAATGGATAACTCCCAATCAGATATTGCATTAGTCTCTAATAAGAAATTATTAGAAACTGGAACCTCAAATTTACTATTTGTTAAAGATCAAAGATTTTTTACTCCCAAAAAAGATTATTATGAGGGAAATACTTATAAATTTTTTAAAACAAGAATAAGAAAGATAATTAAAAAAGATATTTTGCTTAAAGAAATAAAAAATTATGATGAAATATTATTAATAGGTTCTGGCAAAGGGGTTACTTCAGTTAAAACTATAAATGAGCTTAGCTGGAAAAGAAAAAACCTAAAAAAATTTAAGTTTCTATCAAAGCAATATGAATCAGTTATAAACAAATGCAATTTTTATAGATTTTAATAGATGAAAGATCCAAACAATCCCTGTTTATTTTGTGATGTAAAAAAAAAAGGAATTGTTTATGAAAATGAGTTGGCATACGCAAGTTATGATTCATATCCAGTTTCAGAACACCATTGTTTGATTATACCCAAAAGACACATAAAGGATTATTTTGACTTATCTAATGATGAACTGCTTGCATGTAATGATCTTATAAAAATTGTTAAAAAAGAAATAACCAATAAGGATCCGCTTGTTAAAGGATTTAATCTAGGTACAAATATAGGAATTGTATCTGGTCAATCTATTTTACATTGTCATTTTCATCTGATACCCCGAAGAAAAGGAGATGTTGACAATCCCCAGGGTGGGGTGAGATCAGTCATTCCAAACAAACAACATTATAAAAGAAATAATTAGCCTGTTATAAAAGACAAATTGACCGCAGTTTGAGGTTGAACTATAATTTCAACTATATATAAAACTTTAAAACTAATTCAAAATTTAACAAATGGCGGAAATGTTAAGTAACAATCCATTTTCAATTTTATCAGAAACTATTTCACCATTTGCAATGCAATCTTTTATTATTGCAATGGTTTTGTTGATTGCAGTTGGAACTATTATTCAAATGATACATCATAAAAATTTAACTTATTTTTTTAATAACGCAAAAAAAGCAAAACTATCAGCGACAAAAGAACTAGGTGTTGGAGAAAAAATTTCCGTGATTGCCAAAACAACAGTTGTTGATATTGGTACTACCTCTGAATTAGGTTTTGGTAAAAGAAGATTAGCCCATGTTCTAGGAATGTATGGAACAATTTTATTTTGGGTGTCATCAGCTGTTTTAGTTTTTTGTTACACAGGTGCTGGTAAACCAACTTCTCAAACTTGGTCAATGATTTGGCACGCAGGAGCTATATTAACATGTTTAGGTGGATATTGGTTTTGGTTTTTTTTAAGAGTTGATGTATCAGCAGAAGCTCATCCTTGGTATAGAATCATTAAAGCCGATTTATTTGTTTTAGCTTTACTTGCATGTTCAACTTTTGGGTTAGTATGGTCTTTCACTCAATTTAACGGACAAATAGGATTATCATATTTGTTTTTAACTTTATTTGTTGCATCTAATTTAATTTTGTTTGGTGGTGTTTATTGGTCTAAATTTGCCCATATGTTCTACAAACCAGGTGCAGCAATACAAAAAAACTTAGCAGAAGCAGATGGTTCTAGAGATAATCTACCTCCACCAGCTGATGCCCCTGAACAATTTGGCCTGGGTATAAAAAGAGAAGAGCCAAAACATTATTAATATGATAATAGAAAAAGGAGTAAAATAAAAATTATGTCAACTTTTGTATACATGACAAGATGTGATGGCTGTGGGCACTGCGTAGACATATGTCCGTCAGACATAATGCACATTGATGAAAATATCAGGAGAGCAAAAAACATTGAACCAAATTTTTGTTGGGAATGTTATTCATGTGTTAAAGCATGTCCTAATCACGCGATTGATGTTAGAGGATATGCAGATTTTGCTCCAATGGGACACAGCGTTAGAGTTAGAAGAGAAGAAGAAAAAGGAACCATCTCTTGGAAAATTAAATTTAGAAATGGAACAGAGAAAAACTTTGTTTCACCAATAACAACTAAGCCATGGGGAAAATTTATACCTAAGCTTGCTGAAGGTGATACGCCTAATCAAGGAGAAATTAATTCACAGAGACTATATAGTGAGCCAGAGGGTTTAAATACTAATAAAGAATTACCATCTGTTCCAAAAGAATCTTTCAAAAAAGGTGTCTACTATTAATGGCTAAGTATAAAACACACTACGAGGAATGCGATGTATTAGTTGTTGGTGGCGGAATGGCCGGCACTGGTGCAACATTTGAAGCAAGACATTGGGGGAGGGATTTAAAAATTATTTGTGTTGAAAAAGCAAACATTGATAGAAGTGGAGCTGTTGCTCAAGGGCTCTACGCTATAAATTGTTATATGGGAATGCAATGGAATGAAAACCAACCAGAGGATCATGTCAGATATGCTCGAAATGATTTAATGGGAATGGTCAGAGAAGATTTAGGTTACGATATGGCTCGTCACGTAGACTCAACAGTTCATATGTTTGATGAATGGGGTCTTCCAATGATGAAAAATGAAAAGACTGGAAGATATTTAAGAGAGGGTAAATGGCAAATCATGATTCATGGAGAAAGTTATAAACCCATAGTAGCTGAGGCAGCAAAGAAATCAGCAGATAAAATTTATAATAGGATAATGATAACACATTTGTTAATGGACGAGAGTCAGGAAAACAGGATTGGTGGCGCAGTTGGTTTCAACATGAGGACAGGTGACTTCCATGTGTTTAGATCAAAAACTGTGATTGTTTCAGCAGGAGGAGCATCCCATATATTTAAACCTAGAGCAGTGGGAGAAGGAATGGGAAGAACATGGTACGCTCCTTGGAGTAACGGCTCTGCTTATGCTTTACCTATTGCAGCGGGTGCAAAAATGACTCAAATGGAAAATAGAATAGTTTTATGTAGATTTAAAGATGGTTATGGACCAGTTGGAGCTTATTTCTTACATTTAAAAACATACACACAAAATGCGAATGGTGAAAATTATGAGAAGAAATGGTACGACCAGACTAAAGAGTTAGTTGGCGAGTACATCGATCATCATCCAACACCTACTTGTCTTAGAAATCATGCTTTCATTCAAGAAGTTGCAGCAGGTGGTGGACCAATTCATATGGTTACTAAGGAAGCTTTTCAAGATCCACACTTAGAAACCGTTGGTTGGGAGAATTTTTTAGGGATGACGGTTGGTCAAGCTGTTGTTTGGGCTTCACAAAACATTGATCCAAAATATACAAATCCAGAATTAACAACTTCAGAGCCTTATGTAATGGGATCGCACGCAACATGCTCTGGAGCATGGGTAAGTGGCCCAGAGGACTTGTCTCCACCAGAGTATTTCTGGGGATATAATAGAATGTTGACTATTGATGGCCTTTTTGGAGCAGGTGACACTGTGGGAGGTAGTGCCCATAAGTTTTCATCAGGCTCATTTACTGAGGGTAGACTAGCAGCGAAAGCGGCAGTTAAATATATTGAAGATAAAAAAGCAGAAGGTATTAATGTTTCAGATAAACAATGTGAGGATTTTAAAAAAGCGGTTTATAAACCTTTAGACACTTTCACTGTGGCACAAAATGAAATAACGGGTGGAACAGTTTCACCAAGTTATATTTCGCCTATACAAGGTCTTCAAAGATTACAGAAAATTATGGACGAATATGTTGGTGGGATTACCTCAAATTATATGACAAATGGCAACATGCTTAAGAGAGCTTTAGAGCTTTTAGATTGGCTTCAAGAAGATTTAGAAAAAGTAGGAGCAGAGGATTATCATCAGCTAATGAGGGCATGGGAACTTAAACATAGAACCTTAACCTCTCAGTGTGTAACAGAGCATACTTTATTTAGAGAAGAAACTCGTTGGCCTGGTTATTATTATAGAGGTGATCATATGAAACTTGATGACGAAAATTGGCATTGTCTAACAGTCTCAAGAAGAGATCCAAAAACAGGCAAATTCACTATGGAAAAGGTGCCTGTATATCACATAGTGGATGAAAATGAGAAGAAGAAAGCCTCATAAAAACTTATAATACAGCAAATCATCTATGGATCTTTTAGCTAAATCTGATGAAGAGATATTTGTAATAGGTAAACCACTATGGGAAAATCTAGTTAGATCATCTAATCTTAAGGATTATGGTAGTTTTACGAGGGATTTTTCTACACAAATGTTGTTTGGTGCGAATGAGGTTGAGCTTGGAAAACAATGGGCTAATAACGAGCTTATTACTAACCTCAAAGAAACTTACGAACCTTTTGGGACATTAAGAAGAGGAGATCACATCACTGTCCTCATTAAAGTGACAAATAAAAAGTTACCAGGTGAGTTTTTGGGTAGACTAGTTTTAGGAGTGGAGGACGGAGAAATCAAGGTCTTTGGGGCCACAATATACTAAATAATAATTTGACAATTTTTTCACTGGGTGTATTGAAGATTATATGTATCTTTCAAATATAAAATTCCCCAAAAAAATAACTAATAACAAAACAACTTTTATTAAAACTGGTATTTTTTCTGCTATCTTTGCTTGTTGGGGTGTAATTTTATTTGGAACTTTTGTAACTTTTAATTAAAAAATAAATTTAAGATTTAATTTATTTGATGGATGTTTTTTTACCAATTGCTCAAGTATTTATAAATCCGATCGAAATCCTTTTATTAAGTGCGTTAGTAGGTGTGCTATCTGGGTTATTTGGAGTGGGTGGAGGGTTTTTAATGACACCATTTTTAATTTTTCTAGGTATCCCACCTGCATACGCAGTTGCTAACGAAGCTAATAATATTCTAGCAACTTCTGTATCAGGATCCACCACTCATTGGTTAAAAAATACTTTAGATTACAAGATGGGTTTTATGATAGTAATTGGTGGTTCAATTGGTACAGCACTAGGTATCTATACTTTTAGTTATTTTAAAGGTATTGGAAAAATTGATACAGTTATTTCTTTAGCTTACATGTATATTCTTGCAATTATTGGAACGCTCATGTTGGTAGAGAGTCTTGGCGAAATAGATAAAGCGAAAAAAAATGTAGTAGAGAAAAAGAAGTTACATGTCCATTATTGGATACACGGTCTCCCTCTAAGAATGAGGTTTCCAAAATCAAAATTATATGAAAGTGTATTCACTCCAATTGTCATTGGATTATTTGTAGGTTTTATTGCTGCAATTATGGGTATCGGTGGAGCTTTTATTCTTGTGCCTGCAATGATTTATATAATTAAAATGCCAACAAAACTTGTACCCGGAACATCTTTGTTTGTGACTATTTTTGTAAGTGTTATTGTTACTTTTCTACATTCATTTAATTATGGTTCGATAGACCTTATGTTGGTTGTTATGTTAGTTGTAGGATCTATAATTGGAGTTCAGGTTGGCCAAAAACTTGGTGAAAGTATCGAAAGTTCTGGGCTAAAAGCATTATTAGCAATTCTATTATTGATTGTTGGCGTTGCAATTGCTTATGACACCTTCTTTGCGGAAGAAATACAAAGTAAGGTTTTTAAAGCAGTGACTACAGATCTTAATTTCTTCTCTCAATTTATTCTAGAGTTTTCAAACGATATGCCATTTTTTTATGGATTATTCTCAATAATGTTTGCTGTTCTACTTGGTGTGGCAGCTGCATTCGTTCGAAAATTTCTCTCTATTCTTAGAAAAAAATATTTATCAAATCTTTTAACCAAAAAATCTTAAATATCCTTCAATCGTTAAAATACAAAATATCCCAACGGTAATCATCGCAATAAATCCAACCACAAAAGGTTTATAGCCCATTTTTTTTATATCTTTTAAATTAGTAGATAATCCTATTGCTGCCATTGCCATTGTTAAGAAAATTTTTGAAGAAAATTTAATTGTATCAATTGTTTGAAGCCAAATAATATTATTTACAGAAATAAAAACTTCATCACCAATATTTCTTAGGATTATCATTCCAATAAAACCCAAAACAAAGTAAGGAAAAATTTTTAATAAAGAATAATTTTTTTTATAAGATTGACCCCTATAATAGAGAAAAGCAAAAAGTGGTATCATGATTATAAGAAATGTATTTCTTATAAGTTTAGTTAATGTTGCAACATTTAACGTTTCTGGACTATTATATTGTTGTTCGTAGATTAAACCTGCTGCTGCAACTTGTGAGGTTTCATGTATTGCAGTTCCTAAAAAAAGACCAGTTAACAAAGGTTCATCACCAAAATAAAAATTAATAAAATATGGATAAATCAACATAGATGATATTCCAAAAAGTGTGATATTCGCTATTGCATAAGAAACTTCACTTTTGTTTGCTTTAATTATAGGTGCTGTCGCCATTATAGCTGTTGTTCCACATACAGTGCTTCCTATTGATATAAGATAGGCCATTCGTGTTGGTATTTTTAGTTTTTTTATTAGAAGTTTAATTACAATTAAAACGCCTATCATACACACTATAATTAGTGGAATAGCAATTTTTCCAAAGTCTAAAAATTGAAAAGGCTTAAGTTGAATTCCTAAAAAAATTATTCCTACTTTTAAAATATATTCTCTTGTAAAATCCAATCCTTTTTGAAAATTATTACTGATTTTAAAAAAATTTCCAAAAAAAATTCCTAGAAGAATAGCAATCATTGCAGTTGATATAGGACTTTTGCTGTATCCCAAAAGTTCTATCCCAATTATATTGTTAAAACCTTGAGATAATGTGTATAAAACAAATGCAAGTATTATACCTGGTATACAAACCAAGTATTTATTATCAAACATTTTATGAATTAAATATTAAGCACTTCTGTAAAGTTTAGTCATAACAAATTCTTTATGACCTAAAGCTTCAGCACAAGTTAGTCTTCCATTAGCCACTCTTAATGTAGTTTCAATGAGTTTGTCTCCTGCTTCTGATAAATTCATTTCTCTCGAAAGAATTTTAGACACATCGCAATCTACATGTTCGCTCATACTTTTTGCAGTTAATGGATTAGCTGTTAATTTAACAACAGGTTCAATAGGATTCCCAACTATGTTTCCTTGCCCTGTTGGAAAGAGATGAATATTAAATCCTCCAGCTGCTTGAAGTGTAATACATTCTGCTGCTGCTGATGATGTATCCATAAAATATAAACCTGGTCCTTTAGCTGGTTCCTCAGCAGGTTCAAGGACATCGATAAATTTCAAATTTCCAATCTTTTGGAAATTCCCGAATGCTTTTTCCTCAATGGTTGTCAATCCTCCAGCTATATTTCCTGCAGTTGGTTGACTTTCAGATAAATCATCAGTTGCTTCTTTCAATATAAAATCATTATATTCATTCCACGTTTTCATGAACTTATCCGAAGCTTCTTTGGTCGCTCCTCTTGTTGCACAAACCTCTTCTGCACCTGTTAACTCAGAAGTTTCACCAAAACATAGGTGAACACCCAATGGCTCCAATTTTTCCATTAAATTCCCAACCGTTGGGTTTGACGCTAATCCAGATGTTGTATCAGACTCTCCACATTTCACTGAAATCCATAAATCACTCATTGGACACTCTTCTCTTTGTTTCTCAGATGCCCATTGTGAAAATTCCTGAGCTTTCTTTGATGCTTTCATTACTGTACCAATATCCCCTGTTCTTTCTATGTGAAAACCCTCAACTGGTTTTCCAGTTTTAGCGATCCCGTCTACAATTCTTTTTGTCCACTTTGGTTCAATACCAATTACAATAACAGCAGCAACATTCGGATTACTTCCAGTTCCGATCATAGTCCTAAAATGTAACTCTAAGTCAGCTCCAAACTGAAGTCTTCCATATGAATGTGGAAGGGCAATTGTACCTTTAATGTTATTTGCAACAGCTTCTGCGCAGGCATTTGAAATATCGTCAACAGGAAGAATTATTACATGGTTTCTTGTACCCGCTCTTCCATTTTCTCTTTTATAACCTAAAAAACTTTTTGGAATTTCCATATTACCACTTTTTTGTTTTTACATTATGAACATGCACATGTTCACCTTTTTTAATAGATTTAACCACCTTACCTATATCATGCCCATATTTAATAATCGTATCACCTTCATTAAGATCGACCATAGCAATTTTATGCCCCAAGGGGATTTCATCCATTGATTGAATATTTGCCGAACTATCATCCTCCATAATCCAGCATTTGCAGTCTTGTTTTGAAGTTGTTTTTTCTATTACAACAACCCCTACATTATCTTTTTTCTCGTGAATTATGATATCTGTGGACATATGGTGTCGATTTGTTTATTTGAAATTTTGAGAAACTTATATATTAATCGCAAAAATTAACAATTAATTTTTATAAAATTTTTTAATATAGTAGTTTATAAAGGTTCTATTAATGACAAAAATGACAACCGAAGAGGCTTTTGTAAAAGTTTTACAAATGCATGGAATCGAACATGCCTTCGGAATTATAGGTTCTGCATTTATGCCAATTTCAGATATTTTCCCAGATGCTGGAATAAAATTCTGGGATGTCGCGCACGAGACTAATGGTGGTTTAATTGCAGATGGATATACTAGAGCCACAGGAAAAATGTCTATGGTAATCGCCCAAAATGGACCAGGTGTAACTGGTTTAGTTACCCCGATTAAAACTGCATATTGGAATCATACACCTTTGTTATTAGTAACACCTCAAGCAGCAAACAAAACTATTGGACAAGGTGGTTTTCAAGAAGTTGAACAATTAAATTTATTTAAAGATATGGTTTGTTATCAAGAAGAGGTAAGGGACCCTTCAAGAATGGCTGAAGTTTTAAATAGAGTAATTGAAAAAGCAATTAGAGGATCTGCTCCTGCTCAAATTAATGTTCCAAGAGATTATTGGACACAAGTAATAGATATTGATCTTCCTCCAATTGTAAGATTAGAAAGACAAGGTGGTGGTACCGAGGCAATCACAAAAGCTGCAGATTTATTATCAAATGCAAAATTCCCAGTTATTTTATCTGGAGCTGGAGTTGTTATTGGTGGTGCAGTTGAAGAAACAAAAAAACTTGCAGAAAAATTAGACTCTCCAGTTTGTTCTGGTTATCAGCATAATGATAGTTTTCCAGGTAGCCATCCATTGGCGGTGGGACCATTAGGATATAATGGATCAAAAGCTGCAATGGAATTAATTTCTAAAGCAGATGTGGTTTTAGCCTTAGGAACTAGACTGAACCCATTTTCAACTTTACCTGGTTACGGAATAGATTATTGGCCAAAAAATGCGAGTATAATACAAGTAGATATCAATCCAGATAGAATAGGATTAACAAAAAAAGTAACAGTAGGTATTAGTGGAGATGCAAAATTAGTTGCAAATCAAATTTTCAAAAAACTTTCAACAAACGCTGGCGATACTGATAGACAACAAAGAAAAGATTTAATTCATCAGACAAAATCGGCATGGTTGCAAAAATTATCAAGTTTAGATCATGAAGACGATGATGAAGGGACATTTTGGAATAAAGAAGCAAGAGAGAGAGATAAGGACAGAATGTCACCAAGACAAGCTTGGCGAGCGATACAAGCAGGTATGCCTGATGATGTGATTATTTCAAGTGATATTGGAAATAATTGTGCAATTGGTAATGCTTATCCGACTTTTGAGAAACCAAGAAAATACTTAGCTCCAGGTTTATTCGGACCATGCGGTTATGGATTTCCATCAATCCTCGGGGCGAAAATAGGATGTCCTGATACTCCTGTTATTGGTTTTGCAGGTGACGGTGCTTTTGGAATAAGCATGAATGAAATGAGTTCTTGCGCTAGAGAAGAGTGGCCAGCGATTACGATGGTTATATTTAGAAATTATCAATGGGGAGCTGAAAAAAGAAATACCACTCTTTGGTTTGATAATAACTTTGTTGGAACTGAATTAGATCCAGAATTAAGCTTTGCTAAAGTTGCAGATGCTTGTGGACTTAAAGGTGTAACTGTGAGATCAATGGAAGAAACCACTGCTGCTATTAAAAAATCATGCGATGACCAAAAGAAAGGAATTACAACATTTATTGAGGTAATTCTTAATCAAGAGCTTGGTGAACCTTTTAGAAGAGATGCTATGAAAAAACCAGTTAAAGTTGCTGGTATTAAGAAAGAAGATATGAGAAAACAACCTCCTCTTAATTCTTAAATTTTAAATAATTAAAATAATAAATTTATAACTTCTGATCATAATCACCAATTTTACCTGTTTCTTGCAGTAAATTGTCGATAAATTCAAATATTCGTTTTTTTCTATCATCAGACTTTGGACTTTCAGTCACAACAACTAAAGATGGTTTATTTGATGAAGCTCTAATTAATCCCCACGAACCATCTTCAAATGAAAATCTTACTCCATTTACTGTGAGAATTTCTTTTATTTTTTGACCGTCAATTTTTTCCTCATTACTTTTTATTTTTTCGATTTTCTGAACAATATCATCTACAACTTTATATTTCTCCTCATCTTTACAAAATGGAGCCATGGTAGGTGACTGATATGTAATTGGAAGTTCACCTATTATCTCATGCATTTTTTTATTTTGTTTATCTAATAAATGGCAAACTTGAATAGCTGAGTTTATACCATCATCATATCCGTAACCAAGTGGTCGGTTAAAAAAGAAATGGCCACTTTTTTCAAAACCAGCTAATGCTTTTTCATTAAAAACTTTTCTTTTAATGTGAGAATGACCAGTTTTCCAGTAAATAGCTTTACATTTATTTTTGTTTAAAACTTCATCATTAGAATATAAGCCAGTTGATTTAACATCCACTATAAATTTCGAATTTTGATGTTCTGAAGATAAATTTCTAGCAATTAACAAACCAATTTTGTCTGAAAATATTTCATTGCCCTTATTATCTATAACCCCTACTCGATCACCATCACCATCGAATCCAAAACCAATATCAGCATTATTTTGTTTGACAGCTTTAGATATTTCATGAAGCATCTCTAAATCTTCAGGGTTTGGATTGTATTTTGGAAATGACCAATCTAGATTGCAGTCTAATTCTATAACTTCACAACCTATACCTCTTAAAATATCTGGCGCGAAAATTCCAGCTGTTCCATTTCCACAGGCAACAACTGCTTTAATTTTTTTGTTAATCTTATTTTTTTGTATAAGATTCTGCTTATAAATTTCTTGAAAATTTTTAATATCTTTTGCTTGCCCTTTTCCAGTAGTAAATTTTTCATTAATTGTTATGTCCTTAAGTTCTTTCATTTCCTCTGGAGCATGAGTTAGACCTTTTTTTATTCCCATTTTTACTCCAGTCCATCCATTTTCATTATGACTTGCAGTAACCATCGCTACTGCATCACTTTCTAAGTTAAATTGGGCAAAATAAACCATCGGGGATAATGCTAATCCTACATCCTCCACAAAACAACCAGTTGAAACTAAACCTTTTTTTAATGCCGATTTAATTTCTTTGCTGTATGATCTATAATCATGACCTACAACCACTCTGGGATTTTTTTTATTGGTGTGTTTTAGAATCTGTGTCCCTAAACCCTTACCAAGATTGACGATTCCCTCAGAATTTATATCTTTGTTATAAACCCATCTTGCGTCATATTCCCTAAAACCGTATGGATCTATTTTTACTGGTTGAATCATACTGTTAATTACTCAACTTTTTTTCATTTTTATAGTTGAATTATTTTTATTGTGTTCTATAAATGTTCTATTGATTTACTGATTATATAGTATATTAATGCAAAGCGTACACAACATATAGTTGTTTTCGTTTAAACGTTTAAATATAATACATTAAATATGAACAAAATTTTATCTCAGGCCTTAAAGAAAGCTGTCTCTGAATATAGCCCAATAGTAAAAGAAGTACCAAAGGATAATAGACCAGATTTATTCTCATTAAACAATGAAACTGAACTCTTTCAAAACGACAAGGGTATCATTATCAAAATTGATCGATCTAAAGATGCTAAATTAACTGATTTTGGAAAAGCAACTTTAAAAGACAGATATTTAGGCCACAACGAATCTTTTCAAGATTTATTTGCAAGAGTAGCTAGCACATACGCAGACGATAACTTACATGCTCAAAGAATTTATAACTATATTAGTAATTTATGGTTCATGCCTGCGACTCCAGTTTTATCTAATGGAGGAACAAAAAGAGGTTTACCAATATCTTGTTTTTTAAATGAAGCTTCAGATAGTTTGGGTGGCATTCTAGATCTTTGGAGTGAAAATGTTTGGTTAGCAGCTAAGGGTGGAGGTATCGGAAGTTATTGGGGTAACTTAAGATCAATTGGCGAAAAAATTGGAAAAGTTGGAAAAACTTCTGGAATAATTCCTTTTATTAAAGTTATGGATTCATTAACAATGGCAATCAGCCAAGGTTCATTAAGAAGAGGTTCTGCAGCATGTTACCTTCCAGTCGATCATCCTGAAATTGAAGAATTTATGGAAATGAGAAGACCAACAGGAGGTGATCCAAACAGAAAGGCCTTGAATTTGCATCATGGTGTTTTAGTTTCAGACGCTTTTATGCGAGCGGTAGAAAATGATGAACAGTGGGCGTTAAAAAGTCCTGCAGATGGCACTATTCAACAAACTATTTCAGCTAGAAATTTATGGATAAGATTATTAACTGCCAGAATAGAAACTGGTGAGCCTTATATAATTTACATTGATACTGTTAATAGACAAATTCCACAGCATCATAAATTAGCAAATCTGACTGTCAAAACTTCCAATCTTTGCAGTGAAATAACTTTACCAACGGGTGTTGATAAAGATGGGAGAGATAGAACAGCAGTTTGTTGCTTATCTTCTCTTAATTTAGAAAAATACGATGAGTGGAAAGATGATCCAAATATGGTTGGAGATGTAATGAGATTTTTAGATAACGTTTTATCTGATTTTATTAATAAAGCCCCTGAACAATTTAAAGATGCAAAATATTCTGCAGAAAGAGAAAGAAGTGTTGGTTTGGGAGTAATGGGTTTTCATTCTTTTTTACAAAAACATAGAATTCCGCTTGAATCGGTAATGGCAAAATCTTGGAATAAAAAAATATTTAAACAAATAGATGAACAAGTTAATAAAGCATCGAAAGATTTAGCTGAAGAGCGGGGAGCTTGTCCTGATGCTGCAGAGTATGGATTTAAAGAGAGATTTTCTAATAAAACTGCGATAGCTCCAACTGCATCTATATCTATAATTTGTGGAGGTGCATCCCCGGGTGTTGAGCCAATTGCAGCAAACAGTTATACACATAAAACTTTGTCAGGGTCTTTTAATGTTAGAAACAGATATTTAGAAGAAATACTTGAAAGTCACGGTAAAAATGATGATGAGACATGGTCTACAATTACTACAAACCAAGGCTCTGTTTCACACTTAGATTTTTTAACTGATTTAGAGAAAGATGTTTTTAAAACAGCATTCGAACTAAACCAAAAATGGATTATAGAATTAAGCGGAGATAGAACGCCTTTTATTTCACAAGCTCAATCAGTTAATTTATTTTTACCCGCAGATGTTCACAAAAAAGAATTACATAGAATTCATTTTGATGCCTGGAAAAAAGGTTTAAAAAGCCTTTACTATTGTAGATCAAAATCAATTCAAAGAGCTGAAAATATCAACAATGCTAAATCTACTGATATTACAGCCAATGTATATAAATCAAAAAATCAACAAACCAACGACCAACCAGAATATGAGGAGTGTTTATCATGTCAGTAATAGAGAAAACAAAAGAGCAAAAGAAAGAAATAATCCAACCAAAAAAAATGGGATTGTTAGTAGAAAACCCAGTTTACAAACCATTTAGATATCCTTGGTGCTACGATGCATGGTTAACTCAACAAAGAATTCATTGGTTACCGGAAGAAGTACCTCTTGGAGATGATGTAAGAGATTGGCAGAAAAATTTATCACAACCAGAGAAAAATCTATTAACACAAATATTTAGATTTTTCACACAAGCGGATGTTGAAGTTAACAATTGTTATCTAAGGCATTATACAACAGTATTTAAACCAACTGAAGTTCTGATGATGATGACAGCTTTTGCTGCTATGGAAACAGTTCACGTTGCTGCTTACTCTCATTTACTTGACACAATTGGAATGCCAGAGTCAGAATATTCTGCTTTCATGAAATACAAAGAGATGAAAGATAAATATGATTATATGCAAGGCTTTAATGTAAATTCAAAAGAGGATATAGCAAAAACAGTTGCAGTTTTTAGTGCATTCACAGAAGGTCTTCAACTCTTTGCAAGTTTTGCAATTTTGTTAAACTTCCCTAGACATAATAAAATGAAGGGTATGGGTCAGATAGTTACTTGGTCAGTTAGAGATGAAACTCTTCATTGTAATTCGATGATAAGAATTTTTAAAGAATTTATTAAAGAGAACCCTGAAATCTGGACACCAAAATTAAAAAAAGAGCTTTATGAAGCTTGCAGAACTATCATTGAACATGAGGATGCTTTTATTGATCTTGCTTTTGAGATGGGTCCAATGGAGGGTTTGACAGCTCAAGAGGTTAAAGACTACATAAGATTTATTGGTAATAGAAGATTAGTTCAATTAGGTTTAGAACCAATTTATGATGTAGAGAAAAATCCTCTTGGATGGCTTGATACCATGTTAAATGCTGTTGAACACATGAACTTTTTTGAAGGTCGTGCAACAGAGTATTCTAAAGCATCGACACAAGGAACTTGGGTAGAAGCATTTAGTTAAAAATTTACTAAGTGAATAGTTTTATTATTCCAAAGCAAGCAGCTAGGTTAGCTGTCTTGCAAAGGATAGAATTAGCAAATCCTTTTTTACTTAAAATAAGAAAGTTATTTGGAAGATATATATTTTCAAATTTAGTAACAAAGTATTTCTTAAATGCTAATTCAATTGGAAAAAAATATTATGAAACAATGTTAAATGAATTTTTAACTTTAGAAAAATTTATTGAACAAAATCATAAATCAATTTTAAGTATTGGAGCGGGACTTGGTGGACTAGAAATAATTATTAATCAAAAATATAATGATAAGACTTTTTTTTTTATTGAAAGGAATTATGTTTCAAAAAAGGTAAAATATGGCTGGGACTCTTCAAATAACGAGGCATACAATGATCTAAAAGTTCAAAAAGAATTTTTAACATTGAATCAAATGGATCATAAAAAGATAAATATATTTGATTATGATCACGATATACTACCTGAATTTAAATTTGATTTAGTAATTTCTTTACTATCCTTAGATTATCACTATGATTTTCAGATTTACCAAAATTATTTAAAAAAAATTTCAAACACAGACACTCTTATTATATTTGATACAATCAGAGCTGATTATTTTAAGAAGATTTTCAAAAGTGTAGAGACCATTCGGACAGATATAAATACAGTGCATAAATCAAAGCGTATTATTTGTCGTGGATTTTTAACTTAAGATTTTATCTTTGGTTTATCGGAACAACTTTTCTATGCTGACTTCCTTTATAACTTGCTAAAGGTCTAATTAATTTATTTGCAGAATGTTGCTCCATTATATGCGCTGACCAACCAGTTATTCTCGAAATTACAAATATGGGTGTAAAAAAATCAGTATCAAATCCCATTAAATGATAAGTTGGTCCAGTAGGATAGTCTACATTAGGATATATATTTTTTCTTTCTATCATGACTTTTTCAACAATATCGTAAATTTTCTCAAATTTTTTGTCCTTCTTTATTTTAGCTACTTTACCAAAATACTCTCTCATGGTCGGCACTCTAGAGTCCCCACTTTTATAGACTCTGTGGCCAAATCCCATCACAACTTCTTTTTTATCTAATGCATTATTTATCCATTTAAGTGCATTATTTGGACTTTTGATCTTATTCATCATATGCATTACTTCTTCATTAGCACCACCATGCAAGGGTCCTTTTAAACTCGCTATTGCTCCAGTAATTGCCCCATGAATATCTGATAAACTACTCGTAATTGTTCTAGCAGTAAATGTAGAGACATTAAAACTATGTTCAGCATAAAGAATTAATGAAACATCAAAAGCTTTAACAATTTCTTTTTGAGGTACTTTTCCAAAACACATGTAAAAAAAATTTTCAGCCATATTTAAATTTTTTTTTGGTTTTATTATTTTTTTACTTTTTCGAAGTCTATAAAATGCAGCGAGAGCTGTTGGTGTTTTTGCTAAAATTCTTATCGCTTTTCTCATATTAGCTTCAGGAGACGAGTCAGTGGTTTCTTTATCTTCTAATCCCATAATACTTACTGCTGTTCTAGCAACATCCATCGGATGAGATTTTTTTGGCATTTGTTTGATAGCTGAGTAAAGTTCTTTTGATAGGTCTCTATTACCTCTTTCCTCTTTTTCGAATTTCTTAAGTTGAATTGTATTTGGTAAGTCTTTATTTAGAATTAAATAAGCAACTTCTTCGAACTTACAATATTCACATAGATCCTGAGCAGCATAACCTCTATACGTGAGAGAATTTATTTCAGGCATTACTTTTGAAACTTCTGTCTCGTCAACAACAATTCCAAGTAAACCTTTTTTAATATCTTCACTCATTATTCATGACCCTCAGTGCTAAAATTATAAATTTTTTCGTCTAAACTATTATATTTTTCGTAATCAACAAGCTCATATAATCGTTTTCTAGTCTGCATTTTATCAATAATATTATTTTGATGTCCATTTGCATAAATGTCTCTCAATCCATCTTCAACATTTTTCATAGCTAATCTCTGACTTGTGACTGGATAAATGACTATATTATATCCAAAAGTTTCTAATTCTTTGTAATTGAATAATTTAGATTTTCCAAATTCAGTCATGTTAGCAAGCAAGTAACAAGATAATTCCTTTCTTACTTTTTCAAATTCCTTTTCATCTTTCAAAGCCTCTGGAAAAATTATTTCAGCTCCCGCATCTATGTAAGCTTTACATCTATCAATCATTTTATCTATTCCCTCGACACTATTTGCATCTGATCTTGCAATAATTTTAAAATTTTTATCTTTTCTAGCAGAGACACATTCTTTTATTTTATCTACCATTGCCTCAGTTGTAATTAACTCTTTGTTGTCTAAATGCCCACATCTTTTCCTCTCAATTTGATCTTCTAAATGTACAGCTGCAATTCCGAATTCCTCAAAAGTTTCAATTGTTTCTCTACAAGATTTAAAACCAGTATCAATATCTACTATAGTCGGAAGGTTTGTTACTCTTGAAATTAAATATGACCTAGTACTAACATCTTGAAGAGTGGTCAAACCTATATCAGGGAAACCAAGGTCATTTGCCATTACTCCTCCAGAAACATATACTGCGTCATAACCTATTTCTTCAATAAGTTTTGCAGTTAAAGGATTGTAAGCTCCAGGAACTCTCAAAATCTTGTTTGATTTTAATTTTTTATCAAGATCTATTCTTTTTTGATTTGGTTCTTTTTCAACGAAATGCATTAAAAAATTCCTTTTTTAAAATTTCTTTTAAGTTTATCTTTTTTTACTACAATATTTAACATATCTAATTGTCCAGGTTTTAATTGTTTAAGTTTTTGAACTATTCTCAAAAACCTAGCACTTTCTTTTTTATCTAAAATATTTTTAGTTAAAGTTAAAAACTTGTTTATGTAGTTCTCCCTTTTAAAAGGTCTTGAACCATATGGATGAGCATCAGCCCTGTCTTTTTGTTCAACTATTTTTTTACCATTTTTGAGAGTTACAACTACTTTAGCTCCAAAAGCCTTTTTTTTTGGGTTTGGATCGTGATATTTTTTTGTCCATTTTTTATCCTCGTGAGTCTTTATTGATCTCCAAATTTTAATTGTACTCTTTTTTTTAGCTCTAGCTTTAGTATATGATTTTATGTGATGCCAGTTACCGTCCTCTAATGCAACAGCAAATATGTACATAATAGAGTGATCTAATGTTTCTCTACTTGCATTTGGATCCATTTTTTGAGGATCATTTGCACCTGTTCCGATTACATAGTGAGTGTGATGACTGGTATATATATCAATTTTTTTTATTTGATTTAAATTTTGAATTCTTTTTTTAAGTTTTTTTGCTAAATCTATTAAAGCCTGAGATTGATATTCAGCTGAATATTCTTTTGTATATGTTTCAAGTATAGCTTTTTTTGGTTGACCTTTTTTAGGTAAAGGAACTTTATATAAAGCTTTTTTTCCATCTAAAATTCTAGCAATAACACTATCCTCACCTTCATAAATTGGACTTGGCGCTCCTTCACCACGCATCACTCTATCCACTGCTTCAATTGCCAGTTTTCCGGCATGAGCAGGAGCATATGCCTTCCAACTTGAGATTTCACCTTTTCTTGATTGTCTTGTTGAAATAGTTGTATGCAGAGCTTGTTGCACTGCCTGATAAATAGTTTCCGTATTAAGTTTTAACATTGTACCAAGACCAGCAGCAACACTTGGGCCAAGATGAGCTATATGATCAACTTTATGTTTGTGTAAACAAATACCTTTAACTAAGTTTACCTGAACCTCATAAGCGGTAATAATACCTTTTAAAAGATCCAAACCACTTCTTTTATTTTGTTGAGCAACACTTAATAGAGGAGGAATATTATCACCAGGGTGACTATAATCTGCAGCCAAAAAAGTATCATGAAAATCTAGCTCCCTTACAGCAGTACCATTTGACCATGCTGCCCATTCACAATCAAATCTAAATTTATTACTTACACCAAATAACAAAGCTCCTTTTTTTCTTGAATGTTTCAAAGCCATTTCTCTAGATGAAATAACCGGACCTCTATTTAATGAAGCTATGGCGACTGATGCATTATCAATTATTCTATTTATAACCATTTCTATAGCGTCTTTGTTTAATTTCGCATTGTCACTTGCTATCTCTGCAATTTTCCATGCAAGTTGATTTTTTTTGGGTAAGTGAATTTTAGATGGGTAAACTTTAACTTTATGTGCTATCAAAATAACTCCTAATTTACGAAACTGTTTTTAATAGTTAAAAAAAAATAATCAATCTTAAAGATATTTTAATATGATTTTTTCAATACCTTCAAAGTCTTTAACAAGGTGATTATGATATATTTCGCTCGTATTTTTTTCGGTATAACCATCTTCTAATAAAATTACTGGTATCCCAGCTTCTTTTGCTGCGTTAGCATCAGTTTCACTGTCACCAATCATTAACGATTTTTTTATATTTCCATCTAAAATTTCAATCACGGATGTCAAATGTCTTGGATCTGGTTTACAATAATCAAAAGTATTATGACCCGCAACATACTCAAAAAAATCATATATACCGATTTTTTTTAAAAGGTCGATTGCTAGGTGCTCCTGTTTGTTTGTACACACACCCATAGAAATATTTTTATTTTTTGCCCATTTTAGGAAATCTTTTACGCCATTAATAAGTGTACTTTCATTAACAATATTTTTTCCATAAAAGTCTACAAAATCTTTAACCATTTCCTTTTTAATTTTTTCATCTTGTACTTTACCAAATTCTTTTTTTGCCTGTCCCCAAATAGATCTACCGAGCATTGCCCCAGCTCCTTGACCAACCAGGTTTCTTATTTCATCTGTAGATTTAGTTGGATATCCAAATTTTTTCATCACAAAATTATGAGCACGCATTAAATCTGGTGCTGTATCTACTAAAGTACCATCTAAATCGAAAAGAATTGTAAAATTTTGTTTCATTATCAAAAGTATTTTTAAGAAATATTTTGTGAATTAAGAAACATATATACTTAATGTAAAGAATTTCAAAGATGAAACAATTAAATTATCAAAAATCTCAAAGTAAACTTAGAAATAAATTTTTAAGATCTGGAGTAAAATTGATTGGACCAGATACCATTTATTTTTCTAACGATACAAAAATCGGCAAAAACGTAACTATTGAACCATTTGTTGTTTTTGGATCAAAGGTTAAAATTGGAAACAATGTTAATATAAAATCTTTTTCACATCTCGAAAATTGTAAAATAGAAAATAAAGTTGAAGTTGGTCCATATGCAAGAATTAGACCTGGTTCGGTTTTAAAAGATGGCTCTAAAATTGGAAATTTTGTTGAAATAAAAAAAAGCACTATTGGCAAAAGTTCGAAAGTAAATCACCTCTCTTATATTGGTGATAGTAAAATTGGTAAATCAGTTAATGTTGGTGCTGGTACAATTACTTGTAATTACGACGGAGTTAAAAAAAGTAAAACTAATATAAAAGATAATGCATTTATTGGATCAAATTCATCTTTAGTAGCTCCAATAACTATAGAGCAAAATAGTGTTGTGGGCGCTGGTTCAGTTATAACTAAAAAAGTAAAAAAAGGATCTCTTGCTCTTACAAGAGCACTACAAACTGAAATTAAAGGATATAAAAGAAAAATAAAATAATAATCATGTGTGGTATCATAGGTATAAATAGCAGCAAACCAGTTTCTTCTACAATAATAAATTCTTTAAAAAAGTTGGAATATAGAGGTTATGACTCCGCGGGTATTGCAACACTCTCAAAGGGTGAAATTAATGAAATTAAATCTGAAGGTAGAGTAGATAATCTTGAAAAAAATTCTTTGGTTCAAAGTATGGAAGGTACTATTGGTATTGGACATGTTAGATGGGCAACACATGGATTACCCAATAGTATTAATGCTCACCCTCATTCATCTCAAAATGTTTCCGTAGTTCATAATGGAATAATCGAAAATTCTACATTACTTAAAAAATTTTTAGTTGGCAAAGGTCATAAATTTAAATCACAAACAGATACTGAGGTAATCGTTCATTTAATTACAGAAAATCTTAAAACAGAAAATGTTGTAAATTCAGTAAAAAAAACCTTAAAGGCTTTGCACGGAAGTTTCGCTCTTGGAATTATATTTAAAGATGAACCAAATTTAATTGTAGGTGCAAGAAGAGGCTCACCTTTAGCTGTTGGATATGGTCCAAATGAAAATTACTTGGGTTCAGACTCTTACGCTCTTAAATCAATGACCAACAAGATTACTTATTTAAATGATGGTGAGTTTTGTATAGTTAAAAAAGACCATGTGGAATTTTTTGATGAAGAGGGAACTAAAGTAAATAAAAAAGTTTTAGAATTGTCTTCTGAAGAAAATAAATACGATAAAGGTGATTATAAACATTTCATGGCTAAAGAAATTGAAGAACAGCCGACAACACTTAAAAATGGAATTAATGAATACATTGATAAAACAAATAACGATATTAATATTTATAATTTGCCTTGGAAAAAAGATGAAATTTCATCAGTAACACTTATTGGTTGTGGAACTGCTTATCATTCATGTTTGATGGCAAAATATTGGTTTGAACATTTAACTTCTTTGGATGTGAACGTAGATATTGCCTCAGAGTTTAGATACAGAAAAAATAGGTTCAAAAAGGAAACATTGTACGTTTTTGTCTCTCAATCTGGTGAAACAGCAGATACATACGCTGCTTTGGATCTATGTAATAAAAATAGAATGAAAACTTGCTCTGTTGTAAATGTAATTGAGAGCTCAATTGCAAGAGACTCAAAATTTGTTTTACCGATTCATTGTGGAACTGAAATTGGAGTAGCATCTACAAAAGCTTTTTTAGGACAAATTCTGATATTATATATTTTAGCCCTAAAGCTTGGATTATTGAGGGATGATATTAGTAAAAACTTATTTGTAAAAAAATTAAAAGATCTTACAAAATTACCAGATCTAGTGAAAAAAACTTTGATGACAGACAATAAGATCCAATCTATTTCAAGTACATTTAACGATGCTAAAGGATCAATGTTTTTGGGAAGAGGTTTTTCTTTTCCGATAGCTTTAGAGGGAGCATTAAAATTAAAAGAATTATCGTACATTCACGCAGAAGGATATCCAGCCGGAGAGATGAAACATGGTCCACTTGCATTAATAGAAGAAGGTATGCCTGTTGTAGTTTTAGCTCCTAGAGATGATTATTATAAGAAGACAATCTCAAATATGCAGGAAGTAATAGCAAGAGGTGCAAAAGTTTTATTGATTACTAATAAAAGTAAAGATGAAATATTTTCAGAAAATATTTGGGAAACAATTGAAGTTGAGACAACTAATGAGGATCTTTTGCCTTTTCTTTTGACAATACCTCTACAAAAATTAGCTTATTATTCAGCTTTAAAAAAAGGTTATGATATCGATAAACCACGTAATTTAGCAAAATCGGTAACCGTTGAATAATTAAAAAACTCTGATACAACAATCTTAGGTTGAACATGAAAAATTGGAAAATAAATAGTTGGAGAAAATATCCAGTGAAACATATCCCTGAGTATCCGGATAAAAAAGAATTGGAGCAGGTTTTAGGTAAAATTAAAAATTTTCCTCCACTTGTTTTTGCTGGTGAAACTAGACATTTAAAACAACAACTTGCTGAAGTTGTAGATGGTAAAGCATTCTTACTTCAGGGGGGTGATTGTGCAGAAAGTTTTGCTGAGTTCAATCCAGATAATATAAGGGATACTTTTAAACTTATTTTGCAAATGTCATTGGTGTTAACTTACTCCGCATCACTGCCAGTTATTAAGTTAGGTAGAATTGCTGGTCAATTTGCAAAACCTAGAAGTGCACCAACTGAAAGACAGGGAGACGTAGAACTTCCAAGTTATTTAGGTGATAATGTTAATGGAATTGAATTTACTGAGAAAGCAAGAGAGCATGATCCAAAAAGACTTTTTAGAGCTTATTCACAGTCGGCATCAACTTTGAATTTGTTAAGAGCATTTTCAAAAGGGGGTTTTGCAGACTTAAATAAAGTTCATTTGTGGAATTTAGATTATATTAAAAAAAGTCCTCAGGCAAAAAAATTTAAAGAATTAGAGGACAAAATTGCTGATGCTTTAGCATTCATGTCGGCATGTGGAATTACATCAGATTTTAATAATAGATTATATACTGTTAATTTCTGGACATCACATGAGGCATTACATTTACCTTTTGAAGAAAGTATGACCAGAATAGACTCTACAACTGGAGAGTACCACGATACATCTGCTCACTTTGTGTGGATTGGTGACAGAACAAGACAATTAGATGGAGGACATGTTGAATTTTGTAGAGGTATAGAAAATCCAATAGGGATTAAATGTGGTCCTACAAGCAAACCAGAGGAAATAGTTAAAATTTGTAACTTGATAAATCCAAACAATGAGAAGGGCAAAATTACTCTTATTTCTAGATTTGGACACGATTCAGTAGAAAAATTCTTACCTAAACTTGTGAGAACTATTAAGAAAGAAGGATTAAATGTAATTTGGTCTTGTGATCCAATGCATGGAAACACAATCAAATCTACCTCAGGTTTTAAAACCAGACCTTTTAATAGAGTTTTGAAGGAAGTAAGAGACGTATTTGCAGTACACCAAAGTGAAGGTTCATATGCAGGTGGTTTGCATATTGAAATGACTGGTCAAAATGTGACAGAATGTACTGGTGGAGCAAGAAAAATTTCTGATGCAGACTTATCTAGTAGATATCATACTCATTGTGATCCCAGACTTAATGCAGATCAGGCCCTAGAATTAGCATTTTTGATTTCAGATGAGATTAAAAAGAATAGCAGCTATTCGAAAAATTCTATTCAAGAGGCATCTTAAGCCATTGCTTTACAGCGTAAGATTGTTAAATATATTTCTATGAATCCTGCAGAAAAAGTAAAATACATATCTAATTGGATAAAATCATATGTAGATAAAATGCCATCTAAAGCACAGTCTTTAGTTATAGGTATTTCAGGAGGTATTGACTCATCCGTTTCTAGCACATTAAGCGCAATGACAGGCTTAAAGACTATTGTTTTAACAATGCCTATTAAGCAAATAGAAAATCAGCATGATTTAAGTTTAAAGCATCAACAATGGTTAGTTAAAAATTTTAAAAATGTTGAGGCACACACTATAAGTTTAGACAAATTATTTGAAACATTTTCATCAACACTAAACAAATTCGACAACGAGCATGGATTTGCAAACTCAAGAGCAAGATTAAGAATGACGACTCTTTACCAAGTGGCAGCTGCTAACAAAGGAATAGTAGTTGGAACAGGAAATAAAGTAGAGGACTTTGGAGTTGGTTTTTATACCAAATATGGAGATGGAGGAGTTGATATCTCACCAATAGCGGATTGTAATAAAACTGAAGTTTGGGAAATGGGAAAAGAACTGGGAATTATACAAGAAATTATTGATGCCGCTCCAACAGACGGTCTTTGGGATGATGGAAGAACAGATGAAGGTCAATTAGGTTTTGATTATCAAGCTTTAGAAGATGCAATGACAAATCCAAATTCTCCACACAAAGCAGAATACGAAAAAATTAGAAAACAAAATATGCATAAAATGGAGCCTATTCCAGTATGCAAAATTCCTAGTTAATCAATTAGATTAACAAATCATCAAATAAGGTATATTTCTTAATCAATTGAAATGGATATTTTTTTAACAAATAATTTAACTAATAAAAAAGAACAATTCATCCCAAGAGAAAGAGAAAATGTTGGAATGTATGTTTGTGGACCAACAGTCTATGATGACCCACATATCGGCAATGCTCGACCACTAGTCATCTTTGATATTCTCTTTAAGATTTTAAAAAATAATTTTCCAAAAGTCACATATGTAAGAAACATTACTGACATTGATGATAAAATTATTTTATCTTCACAAAAACTTAAAATAACCTCAAAAGAGTTAACTCAAAAAATAACAGAAAGTTTTTTTGAAGACTGCAGATTTTTGAATTGTGAAAATCCAACTCATCAACCAAAGGCAACAGAGCACATTGACTTAATGATACAAATGATAAATGGCTTAATAAAAAAAGGTTATGCTTATGAAAACAATAAACATGTATACTTTGAAGTTAAAAAGTTTCCTGACTATGGGAAGTTATCAAATAAAAAATTAGAAGATTTGATTGCAGGATCAAGAGTTGAAATTAGTGATAACAAAAAAAATTCTGAGGATTTTGTTTTATGGAAACCGTCAACTAAAGACGAGCCTTATTGGGATTCTCCCTGGGGACCAGGTAGACCAGGATGGCATTTAGAATGTTCGGCTATGTCAAAAAAACTTCTAGGTGACGAATTTGATATTCACGGTGGCGGAATAGATTTAATTTTTCCTCATCATGAAAATGAAATTGCTCAATCTAGGTGTGCAAACGATACTAAGAGTTTTGCAAATTATTGGATACATAACGCGTTTATCACAATGTCAAACGATAAAATGGCTAAGTCTCAAGGAAATATTTTAAAAATAAAAGAATTTAGAAAAAAAATGAGTGGGCAAGTAATCAGATTAGCACTGATGAGTGCACATTATAGACAGCCCTTAGATTGGAATGATAAATTATTAATTGATTGTGAAAATACTTTAGATAAATGGTACCAAATCAGTTTAAATAATTTTAATTCTGTAAAGGTTCCAGATGAAATATTAAAACCCTTATATGAAGATTTAAATACACCTGGCTTTATAGCCAATCTTCATAATTTGTATGAGAAAGCAAACAAAGGTGAGAGTAAAGATTTGTTTATATCTGCCTGTCAATTTGTTGGTTTATTGAATGAAACGAATGAGCAATGGTTAAATTTTAAAAAAAATAGGGTTTCTTTAAGTGAAACAGAAATTGATAAGATGATTAACTTAAGAAATAAAGCTAGAGAAAATAAGGATTATAAAGAGGCTGATAGAATTAGAAATGAACTTTTAGACAAAGGTGTTTTAATAGAGGACAAAGATGGTAAAACACTGTGGAAATTTAAATGAGTAAAGAAAGATTATACATATTCGATACAACACTTCGAGATGGAGCCCAAACCCAAGGAGTTGATTTTTCTATTGAGGATAAAGAAAAAATTGCATCGGCACTTGATAATTTAGGAGTAGATTATATTGAAGCTGGATGGCCAGGTGCCAATCTAACAGATACAGAATTTTTTCAAAAAAATCACAATTTTAAAAATTCGAAATTAACTTCATTTGGAATGACTAAAAAATCAGGGCGTAGCGTTGAAAATGACCCTGGATTATCAGCTATTATGAATTCAAATACATCCTCTGTTTGTCTTGTAGGAAAATCATGGGACTTTCATGTTGATGTTGCTTTAGGAATTAAAAAAGAAGAAAATTTAGAAAATATAAGTGAGAGTGCAAAACATTTTGTTAAAGCTAAAAAAGAATTTATGTTTGATGCTGAGCATTTTTTTGATGGATATAAAGCAAATTCAAAGTACGCTTTAGCTTGTATAAAAGCTGCTTATAATGAGGGAGCTAGATGGATTGTTTTATGTGACACTAATGGAGGAACCCTTCCTCATGAAGTTTCTCAAATAGTTTCAGAAGTTTGCAAAGTAATACCAGGAAAAAATTTAGGTATTCACGCACACAATGATACAGGAAATGCAGTAGCAAATACTTTAGCTGCTGTATTGTCAGGAGCACGTCAAGTTCAAGGAACCATAAATGGATTGGGTGAGAGATGTGGTAATGCAAATTTAATGTCGTTAATTCCAACTTTTTATTTTAAGAAAGATTTTTCTTCAAAGTTTGAGATAAAAATCAACTCATCAAATATAAAAAACTTAACTGAGTGTTCCAGATTATTGGATGAAGTATTAAATAGAAAGCCAAATATGCATTTACCTTATGTAGGTGCGGCAGCTTTTTCTCATAAAGGTGGATTACACGTTTCAGCAGTTCAAAAAGATCCAAAAACTTATGAGCATATTAGTCCTGAAAGTGTGGGAAATAACAGAAACATAGTAATTTCAGATCAATCTGGAAAATCAAATATTATTTCAAGGTTGAAGACTATTAATATCAACATTGATGAAAATGATCCAAAAATCAAAAAACTTTTAGATGAAGTAAAAGATAGGGAGTTTATTGGTTACAGTTATGATGGAGCAGACGCTTCATTTGAATTACTCGCAAGAAGAATAATTGGTGAGATACCAAGATATATCTCTATAACAGAATATGATGTTTCGGTTAAGAAAAATCATTTAGGAATGATTGTATCATCTGCTAAAGCTCAATTAGAGGTAGATGGGGAGAAAATTGTTTGTGAAGGTGAAGGTAACGGTCCTGTTAATGCTCTAGATAACGCAATAAGAAATAATGTTGATAGATTAGTAAAATATTCGAATTACTTAAAAGATTTAAAATTAGTTGACTATAAAGTAAGAATTTTGAATACAGGTACAGAGGCTGTAACTAGAGTATCTATTGAAAGCTCCGACGCCAAAGGAAAGAATTGGTTCACTATTGGGGTATCAACAAATATTATTGAGGCATCCTTTAAAGCATTAATAGATAGTTTGGATTATAAACTTTTCAAAGATAATGCTCCTGCAAGTAAATAAATGAAAATTAATAAATTTTCAAAAAAACCCCATGATGTTGAAAATAGGATAGGTGCTAATCCAGTTGTTTGTTATCCAAATGAAAATATTTCTACAAATCTTGAAATATTACATAAAGCTAGACAACATATTAAAAAGATTAATGAGGTTATAATACCCCCTCGAAATGCAAAAACATTCAAGGTAAAATCAGGAAACTTTTTTAGAATAGAGAGTATTGAGGGTCCACAAGTAGGCGATTTAAATATATTTCAAGCAGATAATTTTGATGAAAAATTTTACTCTGGTAAGACCAGAGCTCTATATGGAACACATATTTCAGTTGGGGATAAAATGTTTAGTAGTTTTCCTTATTTAAGATCATTAGCTACAATCACATGGGATACATTAGACTGGTATGGTTATGACAAGGATGGTGGTTCAGTACATGATGTAATTGGAACTCGATGTGATCCTTACACAACTAAATTGATATCAGGAAATGATTATCATTATTGTTGTCACTCAAATTTAACTAGGGCTTTAGTAAAAGAACAGGGACTTAATAAAAATGATGCAGAAAAAATAGTTCATGACGTTTTGAATGTTTTTATGCTGACAGGATTTACTAATGATACAAAGCAATATTTTATGAAGTCAAGTCCAGTAAGACCAGGAGACTTTTTAGAATTTTTTGCAGAGACAGATTTGCTGGGTGTTTTATCTGCATGCCCAGGAGGCGACTGTGGTTCTGAGCATTCGTCTGATATTGCAAAATGTTATCCATTAAAAGTATCTATTTGGAATGTAGATAAAAAATTTTTAGAGGGTATTCAGGACTCAGAAATATCATCTTATAATGGGGATCACAGTTTGACTGATTAATATGTCAAAAAATAATATTTCATTTATTCTTCATAGACCACAATTGTCAGAAAATATTGGTGCATGCGCAAGAGCAATAAAAAATTTTAGTTTTAAAAAGTTAATTTTAATTAATCCTAAGCCTATTTTCCCTAATGATAAAATTTTTGCTACTTCGGCAGGTGCAAAAAATATTATTCATCAAAGTAAAGTATACGAGAATACTGAAAAGGCTCTTAAGGATGTTGATATTGTAATTGCGACTTCAGCACGATTTAGAAATAGAAATATAAAACACATAAATCTTTATGATTTAAAAAAAATAGACTTTAAAAAAAAAGTTGGTTTTTTATTTGGTTCTGAGGCATCAGGTCTCTCAAATGATGAGATAAGTTATGCTAATTATACTCTACAAATTCCAACTAATCCAGAATTTAAGTCATTAAATCTTTCTCACAGTTTAATTATCATTGCTCAAATTATTTCAAGTATCTTAAAAATAAAAACTAAGCCATTTCTTAAATCTAAAAAAATAAAATCTGCCTCAAAAAAAGAAATTCATTCAATGATAAGTCTTTGTATAAATAATTTAGAAGATATTAATTTTTTTAAACCAAAAGAAAAGAAACCTATAATGTTACAGAATTTGAGAAATATTTTTTATAAAATGGAATTATCTGATAAAGAAACACGTATTTTATCAAGCGTATTTGCAAGTCTTAGTAAAAAACGTTGATTGACAAAATAATGAGTAAGTTTATAAACCACACTACTAAATGACAAAAAGATTAAACTCTAAACATAAAGTTGATAGAAGATTAAAAGTAAATTTGTGGGGTCGACCCAAAAGCCCTTTTAATAAAAGAGCTTATGGTCCAGGGCAACACGGTCAAACAAAATCTTCAAAACCATCGGACTACGGAATTCAGTTGCAAGCTAAACAAAAAATGAAAGCTTATTACGGAAATATAAATGAAAGACAGTTCAGAAATATCTATAAAAAAGCAAGTATGCTTAAAGGTGACACAGGTGAAAATCTTATAGGTTTACTTGAGCGAAGACTAGATGCTGTTATTTATAGAGCTAAATTTGCAACTACAATTTTTTCCGCAAGACAATTAATCAATCATGGTCATGTTAAAGTAAATGGAAAAAAAGTTAATATCTCAAGTTATTCAGTTAAGGAAGAGGATACAATTGAAATCAGAGATAAGTCAAAACAATTAGCAATTATTGATATTGCACTCGCAAATAAGGAAAGAGAAACTCCAGAATATATTCAGTTAGATCAAAAGAATAAAAAGTTTAAATTTGTGAGAATACCAAAATTTGAAGAAGTTCCTTATCCTATTATAATGGAACCAAATCTAGTAATCGAATATTATTCAAGATAAAATTAAAATGTCTAATTTGAAATACGATGGCTTTGAGCTGGAGTATTTTGACAGTTCTACAAACTTCAGAAAATATCAACTAAATTTAATTAAAAAATTTTTAAAAAATAATATAGCTGAAATTGGTCCTGGCAGGGGTGGTTTTGTAAATTATTACAAAAAGTATTGTAAATTTTTACATTTAGTTGAACCTGATAGAAAACTATATAGATTATTGAAACAAAAATATTCAAACAAAAAAATAACTATTAAAAATTCAATAATCAATAAAGTTCAAACTAAGTTTGATACAATTATGTATTTTGATGTTTTGGAGCATATTCAAAATGATCTTAAAGAAGTTCTTTCAGCAAAAAAAAAATTAAAAAAGAATGGTTATTTAATTTTTAGCGTGCCTGCTTTTCAGATATTTTACAATAATTTTGATAAATCTGTTGGCCATTATAGAAGATACAATAAAAAAGATTTTAAAAATATTGCCTCAAAAACTAATCTTAAGATTCAAAAGTTGATTTATTACGATAGTTTTGGATTATTGTTAATTATTTTAGCTAAAATTTTTAATATTTCTAATAAAAATCTTAGAAAAAATATTAAAGTTTGGAATTTTTTTATTCCATTTTCTAAAATACTGGATTTAATAACTTTTAATAAATTTGGTAAATCTTTATTATGTGTGTTTAAAAATGATTAATTATAAATATATTTTTATTTTTTTTTTAATTTCACTTTATATCCTTATAGGAGGATATTTAAGTTTAACAAACGGCATAACAAGCGACGAATCTTTCGAACAATTAAATTGGATTAAAAATATTGAAGGAGTTAAAAATTTAATAATTAATGGTAATTACGATGAATTTTTAAATTATAAAGATAAATATCATGGCATTGCTTTTCACTATATAAGTCAGCCTATACAGCTAGTATTATATAAGTTTATATCTGAACTAAATAATTCGACAGAGCATGCTGCTTTTTTGATGTCTAAACATTTAGCTGTTTTTCTAATTTTTTTTATTTCTTCAATATTTTTTTATAGATTGATTTTTAAAATAACGAGTAATCAGCTATTTTCGTTTTTATCTCTTACAACTTATCTGTTGTATCCATATTTATTAGGACATTCTTTATTTAATATGAAAGATATTCCATTTTTATCATTTTGGATAATTACCTCGTACTATTCATTGACTATTGCTGAAGAAATTTTTTTAGAAAAGAAAATACATTATAAAAATTTAATTTTTTTGGCATTTTTGACCTCTTTTTTAATAAGTATAAGAATACTAGGTTTTGTAATATTTTTTCAATTTTTGATAACTTTAATAATTTTATTCAATTACAAAAATATAGATTTATTTATCTTTTTAAAAAAAAATTTTAAACACCTTGCGATTTTCTTAATCACACTATCTATCTTTATATATATTCTAAATCCAGTTTTTTGGTTAAATCCATTAGAATTAGTGAACTCAATAGAATGGATGAGTCAATATTATAATAATATTTGCACACTCACTCTGGGAGATTGTATGTACTCATTAAGTCTTCCATCTAGTTATTATTTTATTTGGTTATTTTTTAAGTTACCAATTATCATAATTTTTGGTTTAATTTTATTTCCTATAGTTGAAAAAAAAATTTTTAAAAATAGTTTAATATCAATTTATTATGGGACTTTATTATTTTCATCATTGTTTATAATCTTTTTATTTATTTTATTAAAAGTAAATATTTATGACGAGATAAGACATATTATGTTTATCTTGCCATTATTGATACTTGTAGGATTAACGAATTTATATTTTTTTAATAAAAAAATTTCGTATTTTTTGACTATAATTACTCCACTTTTTTTTTTAATAGAAAACGTTAATTTAAATCCTTATCAATACACATGGCTTAATTCGTTTGCTAAAATGACAAATATTGAGAAAAATTTTGAAATTGACTATTGGGGTGTTAGTGGAAAAAATTTACAACAAAAAATAATTGATTATGCTGAAAAAAATAATATATCAAAAAATACATGCATCTATGGCGATGAATTTGTAAAAGAATTTTTAATTAAAGAGGGTTTTAACTGTTTTAAAAGATATCAACAGCTGGATTCAGCAAAAATAAAACCTGCTATCGCTTACAAAAATTTACGAAATGCTAAAAGATCTAATCCACGTGATTGTGAATTAATATGGGATGAACAATACAAATATTCTTTTTATAATAAAAAAATTAGTGCTGGCACTTTATGGTTTTGTAACTAATTATTTTCAGCTTCTTTGATTTCTTTTTGTATTTTTTTAAAAAATTTATTTAGCAGAATTGCATCTTCTCTGGAAAGATATCTATCTTTATTTATCGCTTTTTGAATTTCATCACGTAATTTATCAACACCATCTCTACGACCTTCTTTTGATATTAATATATCGAATCTATCTTTAAATAGAGCAATTTGTTTTCCGATTGTGAATTCATACAATAATACAATACCTATAATTATAACTATTGTTTTATAAATGAAACTTCTCATATAAATTATAATTAGCTTTTATTTTTAAAATTTATTCCTTTAGTTTCAAATAATTTCGCTAATTCACCACTTTCATACATTTCTTTTACTATATCGCATCCACCAATAAATTCTCTTTTAATATAAAGTTGTGGAATAGTTGGCCAGTCACTAAATATTTTAATTCCATCTCTTATTGATTGGTTTTCTAGCACATTGATACTTTTAAATTTCACCTCTAATATCTTAAAAATATTTGACACTGCCATTGAGAAACCACATTGGGGGGCATCAGGTGTTCCTTTCATAAATAAGCACACATCATTATTGTCTATATAATTTTGAATTTCGGCTTTTATTTTTTCGTCCATTATTGTTCCTTTGTTTTAATTGCAAGAGCATGTAATTCGTTTCCCATTTTGCCCTTAAGAGAATTGTAAACCATCTTATGCTGTTCTATTCTACTTTTACCGGCGAATTGTGAGGAAGTAATTGTTGCAGAGTAATGATTTCCATCACCTGCCAAATCTTGAATTTCAATAGAAGCATCTGGCATTGCTTCTTTGATATATCTCTCAATTTCTTTTAAATCCATTGCCATTAAGAACTCATATAGTTAGAAAACCAATTAGTATTATAAGATTTTAATTCGTCAATTGAAACTTTTGTCTTTGAATTAATAATCATGTCCTTTTCAATAATAATCCCTAATTCCTCGTGATAAACTGAATTTTTATCTAATATTTTATTAACCTCATTAAGATCTTTTTGATTGATCTCAATTATATATCTTCCTTGGTCTTCTGCAAAAAGGTATTCAATTTCATTGATTAAATTTTTTGCTTTATTTAATTTAATACCTCTATTTCCCTTGATACACATTTTGCTTAAAGCGACTATTATACCACCTAAAGAGATATCATGAGCACTTTTTACAAGACCTTTTTCAATTAAACTTAATAGAGATTGACCATTGTTTTTTTCGTTGAATAAATTTACTTCTGGTGGTGGACCATTTTTCTTATCTAAAATTATTCTTGCAAATAAACTTTGATCCATATGACCTTCAGTTTTACCGATTATCAGAACAATATTGTTATTTTCTTTGAAATCCATGGTTATCATTTTCTTGTAATCTTTTATTAAACCCACACCTCCAATTGAAGGAGTTGGTTTAATACCAACCTCCTTTGTCTGGTTATAAAAAGATACATTTCCAGAAACTACTGGAAAATTTAAATATTTACTTGCTTCACCAATTCCCTGAACACATTCAACAAACTCACCCATATTTTCCTCGTTTTCAGGACTTCCAAAATTTAAACAATTTGTAATAGCTATTGGTGTAGCTCCAACTGAAACTAAATTTCTCCAATTTTCAGCTACTACTTGTTTCCCTCCAGTTAGTGGGTGTGCCCAGCAATAAACAGCTGAAGAGTCAACTGATGCAGCAACAGCTTTTTCTGTTCCGTGAACTCTGACTACCCCAGAGTCACCACCGGGTTTTTGAATGGTATCACCCATCACAGTGTGATCGTATTGTTGCCAAATCCATTCTTTACTGCATATATTTGGATTAGATAGAATTTTTTTTAGAATATCCTGAATTTTCAAATCATTATAAACATCTTTTTTAAATTTATTTTTTTTTGGTAATTTAGTTTTTTTCCATTTTCGATCATACATTGGAGAATTTTCAACTAAAGTATTCACTGGTATCTTTGCAACTTGTTTATTATCAAAAAATAACTCTATATTTTTTGAATTAGTAGTTTTACCTATTACAGAAAAATCTAAATTCCATTTATCAAAAATTTTTTTAGCCAATTCTTCTTTCCCTTTTTCTAGAATAATTAACATTCTCTCTTGACTTTCAGACAACATGATTTCATATGGTGTCATTTGAGACTCCCTACATGGAACTTTATTAAGATTTATTTCTATTCCAAGGTTACCTTTAGAAGCCATTTCAATACTTGAAGAGGTAAGACCTGCTGCCCCCATATCTTGAATGGCAATAATAGAATCACCTTCCATTAATTCTAAGCATGCCTCTAGCAAAAGTTTCTCAGTAAAAGGATCACCCACTTGAACAGTTGGTTTTTTTTCCTCTATTTTTTCATCAAAGCTTGCAGATGCCATACTAGCTCCATGAATTCCGTCTCTGCCAGTTTTAGATCCCACATATATAACAGGTTTGTCTAAACCTGCAGCTTTAGAGTAAAATATTTTATTTTTCTTTACTAAACCTAGTGTCATGGCATTTACTAAAATGTTTCCATTATAAGAGCTATCAAATGAAGTTTGACCTGCAATTGTCGGAACACCCATACAGTTACCGTAACCACCAATACCATGGACAACGCCTCTTAATAAATTTTTTGTTTTTTTGTGTTGAGTAGATCCAAAATGAATCGAATTTAAATTTGCTATGGGTCTTGCCCCCATAGTAAAAACATCCCTCATAATTCCTCCAACTCCGGTAGCCGCACCTTGATATGGTTCAATAAATGATGGGTGATTATGACTTTCAATTTTAAAAACTATTGCGTCACCGTCTTCAATATCAATCACTCCAGCATTTTCTCCAGGTCCTTGAATTACTTTTTTTCCTTTAGTGGGTAATTTTTTTAAGTGAAGCCGGGAAGATTTATAGGAACAATGTTCATTCCACATAGCTGAAAATATACCAAGCTCAGTTAAATTAGGTGTCCTTTTTAATAATTTACAGATTTTTTTATATTCATCTGATTTGAGGCCATGCTCTATTGCTATATTTTCGTTAACTAGCATTTTTGATGTTATTGATTAAATTTTTAAAAAATAAAGATCCATCTTCTCCAGACAAACATTGATCAATCATTCTCTCAGGATGTGGCATCATTCCCAAAACATTTTTTTCTTTATTAAATATTCCTGCAATATTTTTTATTGACCCATTAGGATTAAATTTGTCTTCAATTTGACCTTTATTATTACAATAATAAATCGCAATTTGATTATTATCCTCAATTTCTTTGAGTTGATCATTTGTACAAAAATAATTTCCTTCATTGTGAGCTATATGAAATTCTAAAATATTCTTATCAATGTTCTTGAAATAAAGATTTTTTTTATTTGCTGGTTTTATAAAAACATTTTTACAAATAAATTCTAAATATTTATTTCTCAATAAAACACCAGGAACCAAGCCAGTTTCTACTAATATTTGGAAGCCATTACAAATTCCCATAACTAAACCACCTGATTTAGCAAAATTAATTACAGATTTCATTATTTTTGATTTTGATGCCATACTTCCACATCTAAGATAATCACCATAAGAAAATCCACCTGGTAATACTACTAAATCGCTTTTAGGCAACTCATTATCATCATGCCAAACCATCTTATTTTTGAATCCAAATTTATTAAGAGCAACATCCATATCTCTATCACAATTTGAACCAGGAAAGGTTATTACAGATGATTTCATTAATTATTGTGTCTCAATAATTTTATAATTTTCAATAACTAGATTAGCTAAAAGTTTTTTACACATATCCTCAACTACTCCCTTAGCTTTTGCTGGGTCATTTTCCCTCACATCAATTTCAAAATATTTTCCTTGTCTTACTTCATTGACATCTTTAAAACCCATTCCATCTAATGTTTGATGAATAACTTTGCCTTGAGGATCTAAAACATCTTTCTTAAGTGTTATTATTGCTGAAACTTTCATTTACTTTTTTTTTTAATTGAGGATAATTTTGTAACATTTACAGCTGATACATTTGATTGTTCATGAAGAATGCCCAATCTCTTTGCAACTTCTGTATAAGCTGGAATTAAATCACCCAAGTCCTTTCTGAATCTGTCTTTATCAAGTTTTTTGTCCGTAATAGAATCCCACAATCTACAAGTATCAGGACTTATTTCATCAGCAAGTATGACATCACTCTTTCCGTTAGATTTAATTCTTCCAAATTCTAATTTGAAATCTATTAGTTTAATGCCAATACCTCTAAACATTCCAATCATAAAATCGTTAATCCTAAAAATCATTTTTTTAATTGTTTCAATTTCTCTTCTTTTAGCCCAGTCGAATGCATAGATATGATCCTCAGCAATTAAGGGGTCACCAAGTTTATCATCTTTTAAGCAATATTCGATTAAGGGTTCTTTGAGAACTGTTCCATCTTCAATACCTAATCTTTTTGTCAAAGATCCAGTTGCAACATTTCTAACTATAAATTCTATTGGTATAATTTCTACTAATTTTATAACTTGCTCTCTCATATTTAGACGCTTAACTAAATGATTTTTTATGCCTATTTGAGAAAGATTAGAGAGGATATGTTCAGATATTCTGTTATTCAAAACTCCTTTTCCCTCTATGGTGCTTTTTTTTTGATTATTAAATGCGGTTGCGTCATCTTTAAAGTATTGAATTACTAGGTCTTTATCTTGGGTAGCATAAATAATTTTTGCTTTACCCTCATAAATCTTTTTACCCTTTTTCATTATCTAAATACTCTTCTAAAGATTAAATTCACATTTTTGAAATGCTTAGAATAACTAAAAATAGAACTTAATTTTTTTGGTGAAATTTTACTCATTATGTATTTGTCAGATTGAATGACATTAAACAAATCCAAGTTTTCAGCAAAACATTTTTTTGCGTAACTTTGAACCATTTTGTATGATTTTTCCCTACTTAAACCAGTTTTTGTAAGTTCAAGCATCAACTCTTGAGAGAAAATTAAACCTTTAGTCAAATTTAAATTTTCTAACATTTTTTTTGGATAGACAATCATATTATCTAAAATATTAGCAAGTCTAACTAAAGCAAAATCTATTGTAATGTTTGCGTCTGGTCCAATATTTCTCTCAACACTAGAATGAGATATATCTCTTTCATGCCATAAAGCTATATTTTCAAGTGCGGGTATTACTGAACTTCTAACCATTCTTGCTAATCCAGTTAAATTTTCACTCAAAATTGGATTTTTTTTATGAGGCATCGCAGAAGAACCCTTTTGATTTTTTGAAAAAAATTCTTGTAACTCATAAACTTCAGTTCTTTGCAAATGTCTTATTTCAATTGCAACTCTTTCAATTGAACCTGCAATTATTCCTAAAACTGAAAAATAAAAAGCATGACGATCTCTTGGAATTACTTGAGTTGAGATAGGTTCTACTTTTAAATTGAGCTTTCTAGCAACATGTTTTTCCACTTTTGGATTAATATTTGCAAAAGTTCCTACCGCCCCTGAAATTGCACAGGTGGACACTTCATCAATTGCATCAATTAATCTTTTTTTATTTCTTTTAAATTCTTCATAAAAAGATGCCAACTTTAAACCAAAGGTAATTGGCTCTGCATGAATTCCATGGCTTCTTCCCATACAAGGAGTGAACTTATATTTTCTAGCTTGTCTTTTAAGTACTTTCATTATTTGATCCAAGTCTTTAAGAATAATTTTTCCTGATTGAGCTAATTGAATGTTAAAACTTGTATCCAATACATCTGATGAGGTCATCCCTTGATGTAAGTATCTAGCATTAATTCCCGCTTTTTCTGTTACAGAAGTTAGAAAAGCAATAACATCATGCTTTACCTGGCTTTCAATTTGATGAATTCTTTTTACATTTATTTTTGCTTTCTTTCTTACAACAGAAGAAACTCCCTTTGGAATTTGTCCTAATTTTTCCATTGCTTGAGCTGCAGCTATTTCAACATCAAGCCAAATTTTGTATTTATTTTCTTCTGACCAAATATCAGTAAGTTCTTTTCGCGAGTATCTTTTTATCATTAATTATAAGTATGGAGGCTTTGAATAACCTTTAACAGATTCTGTAAAGATTTCATAACCATTTTCTGTAATCCCCACTGTATGTTCAAATTGTGCAGATAAGGATTTATCTTTAGTAACCGCAGTCCATCCGTCATTAAGGACTTTAGTAGCAAATTTTCCAGCATTTATCATAGGCTCTATTGTAAATGTCATTCCTGATTTTATTTCAATACCCGTATTTTTATTTCCATAATGAAGAATATTTGGTGGTTCATGAAAAGTAGTACCAATTCCATGACCACAAAAATCTCTTACAACAGAAAAACCTTTTTCTTCTACATGAGATTGAATTTCATGACCGATATCTCCAAGTTTAATTCCAGGTTTAAGTATTTTAATAGCCTTCATCAAAGCATTATGAGTGGCGTCAATTAAATTATTCAATTTTACTGATGTATTCCCTACACAGAACATTCTACTCGTATCACCATAATGATTATTGACAATAGCTGTGACATCAACATTCAAAGCATCTCCATCTTCTAAAATTCTATCCTCAGAGGGAATGCCGTGACAAACAACGTGGTTGAGAGAAGTACAAAGTGATTTTGTGAAGCCTCTGTAAAAAAGAGGTGCTGAGTAGCCACCATTATCACGGATAAATTCATATCCAAGTTTATCAATATGAGATGTTGAAACACCCTCTTTAATATGGTCGGTAAGCATATCTAATGTTTGAGCAGCAAGTTTTCCTGCTATCCTCATTTTTTCAAACTTTTCAGAGTAATTATTCATTTATAATTTTTAATTTTTTTTCGATCAAAATTTTTTTTGAACTGATTTGACATCTATAAGCTAAAAAATTTACTCCTGCTTTTTTAGCAATCTGATAATTATTATAATATTCCGGGTCGATGTCTCTTGCTATTTTAAAGTTTTCCATATTTTGTATTTGCACTAGAAAAATTAAGTATGTTTTATAACCTTTTTTTATGGCATCAATAAGGGTGAGTAAATGTTTTGATCCTCTTGAGGTAATTGCATCAGGAAATTCAGCAGTTTTCTTATCTCGAAAAAGCGTTACGTTTTTTACCTCTATAAAGATCTTTTTATCATTTTTTTCAGCAAAAAAATCAAATCTCGTCTCTTTATTGAAAAAAACCTCTGGTCTAATTTTTTTAGTATTTTTTAACTCATCAATAAGATTTTCCATAAGGCCATAGTGAACAATTTTGTTAGCTAAATGAGTATTCACACCTACAAGATTTCCCTTGGCTTTAAGAATTTGAAGTGTGTATTTCAACTTTCTTTTTGGATCATCATTTTTTAAAAGATAAGCCTCATTTCCTTCGTCTAATAAACCTTTCATAGATCCAGTGTTAGGACAATGCGCTGTTACCACTTGATTATCTAATCTAATATCAACAAAAAAACGTTTGTATCTTTTGATTAATTTGCCTTTTATTAAAGACTTGGTAAATTCCATTTTCAAATTATACATACAATAATGAGTAAAAACAAAAAAGTTAATGCTGCAATTCTTATAATTGGTAATGAAATTTTATCAGGAAGGACCCAAGACACAAATACTAGCACACTGGCTCTTTGGCTTAATTCAATTGGTATAAAAGTCAATGAAGTAAGAGTTATTCCTGATGTAGAAAAAACAATCGTTGATACACTTAATGTTTTAAGAAAATCCAATGATTATGTTTTTACAACTGGTGGGATCGGTCCTACTCATGATGATATTACTGCTCAATCCGTTTCAAAAGTTTTTAATCAAAAATATGGGGTACATAAGGAAGCTTTTAAAATTTTAGACTCTTATTACAAAAAAGGAGAATTCAATGAAGGTAGACAAAGGATGGCATGGATGCCAGAAAATGCAGAATTAATTTTAAATCCAACAAGTGGTGCTCCAGGATTTAGTGTTGAAAATGTATTTTGTTTACCAGGTGTGCCATCGATAATGAAGTCAATGTTAGGAGGATTAAAGAATAAATTAGCTGGTGGAGAACCAATTTTAAGTCATACAATTAATTTAAGAACAGTTGAGAGTGAAATCGCCAGTTCTTTAACACTAGTTCAAGATAAAAATAAAGATGTTGAGATAGGGAGCTACCCTTTTTTTCATGCTGGAAAGTTGGGAGTTTCAATTGTTTTACGATCAGATAAAAAATCTAAAATAGATAGTTGTAATTCACAAATTTTAGATTTTGTTAACAAAAAAAAAATTGAAGTAGTAGACAGGTGATTTGTGAGTCTTGTTAATTGGGTAAAAAATTTAATTAATAGGACACTAATAAAATTTGGTTATAGAATTTCAAAAATAAACACTACGGATAAATTATTTAATATCCATAAATATAAGAATTATGATGAGTATAAAAATACTCAGATATATTTTAACAAACAAAAAATCAACAAAGTTTGGGCGGATGAAAATACTCTAAAAATTGTAAGTAATTTTTTAAAAGAAAGTATTAAATCTGAAAAAATAAAAGGTTTGTGTCATGGATCTAGAAATGGTTTTGAGCAAAAATGTTTTATTAAAGAAATACCTAATGTTGAAGTGATAGGCACCGATATATCTGATACAGCTAATAATTATGAAAATTCAATTGTTCATGATTTTCATAATGAAAAAAAAGAATGGATTGACAATTTTGATTTTGTTTATTCTAATTCTCTTGATCAAAGTTATGATCCTGAGAAAGCTCTTAATACTTGGTTAAATCAAATTAAAAAAGATAGATACATAATTATTGAACACTCAGACCAGCATGGAGTTGTTTCCTCAGGCAAAATGGATCCATTCGGAGTAGAAGCTAGTTTCTTTCCATACTTGTTAACAGAATGGTTTGGTCACAAGATATCTTTAAAAACAATTAAAAGTATTAAAAAAAATAAAAATGATGCTCCAGTACATTTCTTTATAATAAAAAGGACTTTTTAATATTATGTTATATTTTGCTTATGGAAGTAATCTCCATCATTTTCAAATGAAAAGAAGATGTAAGGATAGCATATTTCTAAAAAAAATAGATTTAAAAGATTTTAGATTAACTTTTAGAAGTAAATATAGAGCAGCTGATATTGAACCTAAAAAAAATTCAATTGTTCCAGGCGGTTTATTTGAAATATCAAAAAGTGATGAAAAAAAGTTAGACGTTTATGAAGACTTTCCTATTTTATATAAAAAATACTATTTTTTGCATGAAGGTAAAAAAGTGATGACTTATACTATGACAAAAAAAACACCTTTTAAATTTCCAACAGAAAGATATTTAAGTGTAGTCAAGCATGGCTACAGAGATTGTAAACTTGATTTAAAGTATTTAGAAAAAGCTCTTATTAAATAAATATTTTTAACCAACAATTAGGGTGTCTTTGGATCCGCCACCTTGTGAACTATTTACAATAGTGCTACCTTTTCTTAAAGCTACTCTTGTTAGTCCGCCTGAAGTTACATAATTTGATTTTCCTGTTAAAACGAATGGTCTTAAATCAACATGTCTCGGCTCAATATTATTATTAGTTATAGTTGGACCAGTTGACAACACTTCTAGTGGTTGAGCAATAAATTCTCTTGGATTTTTTAAAATTTTCTGTCTTACCTCTTCAATCTCTTTTTTTGGCGCTTTGGGTCCTATCATTAAACCATAGCCACCAGAGGCATTTGCAGGTTTTACAACTAACTTAGATAGATTTTCCAAAACATATTTTTTTTGATCTTCTTCATGACATAAATATGTTTCTACTTGGTTTAACAAAGGTTGTTCACCTAGATAATAAGTAATCATTTTATTTACATACGAATAGACAACTTTGTCATCTGCAACCCCTGTTCCTATTGCATTTAAGATACCAACATTTTTTTTTAACCAACATTTAAATAAACCTGGAACGCCGATTAAAGACTCTTTATTAAACACTTTAGGATCCAAATAACTGTCATCAAGTCTTCTGTATATACAGTCAACTTTAAGAGGCCCTTTTACAGTTTTCATGTAAACATTATCATCTTCAACAAAAAGATCTTTACCCTCGACTAAAGCAATACCCATTTGCTCTGCTAAAAATGAATGTTCAAAGTAAGCTGAATTATAAATACCAGGAGTTAAAACAACCATATGAGGATTGGCTGTCTTTTTTGGAATACATTCGACCATACAATTGTATAATTTGTTTGTGTATTGATGAATTGATGAAACTTTATATCTAGAAAATAGTTCTGGAAAAACATCCATCATAACCATTCTGTTCTCAAGCATATAAGAGACACCTGATGGTACTCTTAAATTATCTTCAAGAACTAAATATTCTCCATTTTTATTTCTAATTAAATCAATCCCAGATATATTTGACCAAGCTTTAAATTTTGGTGAAAAACCTTCACATTGCTTTATATAATAAGGAGATTTTAAAATTAAGTCAGCAGGTATTATATTATCTTTAAAAATTTTTTTTTGATTATAGATATCATCAATAAAAAGATTAAGAGCTTTAGCCCTTTGTTTTAAACCTTTTGAAATTTTATTCCAAACGGGTTTAGGTATTATTCTAGGGATGATATCTAAAGGCCATTTTTTTTCTTCGGCTCTATTATTTGCAGCGTAAACTCTAAAATTTATTCCTCTGGCACTAATTGTACTTTGACAATTTTTTTCAATTTCTTGAAGTTTTTTCTTCCCATATTTTTCTAAAATTCCAGATATTATTTTTGCGTGTTTTCTTAATTTGTTGTCCGCTGTAAAATAACCATCATATGCATTTTTAGCGTTATAATCTTTCCATAATTTAGAGGCCATAATATATCTTCAAATTTTAAACTAATTAATTCAATTGTATAATTGTTATACCTGTTATGTAAGAAATAGATTATACATTAAGCAAATTTAAAAATATTGCTTAATAAATATGACTTATTGTATTGGTATAAAAGCGAAAGATGGTCTAGTCTTTGCATCAGATTCAAGAACTAATGCAGGACTGGATAATGTAAATATTTATTCTAAAATGTTTACTTATGATGTTGGTAATAGAACAATTGTAATTGTCACTTCAGGAAATTTAGGTACTTCACAAGCTGTATATAAGTCTATTGAAAAAGATTTAAAAGATACATCTGGAATTATGAATTTAAATACTTGTAAAGATTTTGATCAAATAGCTTCTTATGTAGGATCTCTAAATGTTGAACATTCAATGCCAAAAGGAATTAATACCGATACAGTTTTATTAGGATCAACTTTTATAGTTGGTGGACAAATTAAAGGCCAACCTATGGAACTTTATTTGGTTTACCCTCAGGGTAATTATATCAAGCCAGCAGATAGCAAACCTTATTTAGTAATTGGTGAGGTTAAATATGGCAAACCAATTTTAGATAGAGTTATAAAACCTGATGTAACTATAGGAGATGCTTCTAGGTGTGCTTTGATTTCAATCGACTCTACTTTAAAAAGCGATTTAACTGTTGGGCCACCTATTGATTTTGTGGTTTACAAAAAAGATGAATATAAAATACTTGCACAAAAATGTTTAAACATTGCTGATGAAGAATACTCTAAAGTTTGTAATCAATGGTCGGATGGTATATTTAAAATTTTCGACTCTTTTCCAAGATTTGATTGGGAAAAATAATTTATCTATTAGATAGCCAGAGTGTTTGACAGGGATCTAGCTTAATTTTTTTATCAAGTGTAAAAAATATTTTACTTCCTAATAAGTCCTTATATTTTAAAAACTTTTTATTTAACTTGAAATATTGCATTTCTGAGGAGAGATTTGTTATGCAAATTATAGTTTGTTTTTTATCAATACTTTCTCTTTTAAAAGAAAATATTTTTGATCCAAGATTAATATTCTCTCTATTCGCGTTTGGATGAAATGCTTTTTGCTTTTTTTTGATAATTAATAGATTGGAAATTTTTTTATAAAAAAAACTTTCTTTAGAATCTTTATTATTAAGTTTGTTTGTAATATTTTTTAAATTCCATTTATATCTATTAACATCTCGATTATTACCGGTAATTACAAACTTTGCCTCATCATTAGATGTGCCAAATATAGAGTTAAAATAAATGGCAGGTACTCCCTCGAATGCAATCATTATTGAATGCGCAGAAACATACCTGTCAAAAGCAAATTCACCATTATCGTAATTAGTTTTTTTTAAAGCATCAAATACTGTTATATTTGCCTCGTAAACTTTTTTTGATTTGTTTTGAATTTTTCTATATGAAAATTTTGATCCATTTTTCTTTAGTCTGTTTAGAAAATCTTTTAAGACTTTGTCACTCAGTATTCCTTCAGTAGGCCTAATTCCAATACCATCATGAGATGCAATAAAATTTAGATAACAATTTCCGACTTTACTTTTCGGAAGTTTTTTACTCCAATTATAGAGATAGAAATTATTTTCAAATAAAAAGGCATGTATTAATAAAGGTGGCAAGGAAAAATTATATATCCAATTAGCTTCATCATGATTTCCAAAGTAACTTAAATTTTCTTTTTCAGGTAAATTAGTTTCAGTAACTATTAGGCTTTGAGTATTTAGCAAGCTAATAATTATTCTTAGGATTTTTATAATTTCATGTGTCTTTCTTAAGTTAATACACTTTGTTCCACTTTCCTTCCATAAGTAAGCGATTGCGTCTAATCTAAAAATAGTCACTCCATTATTAATTAGATTAATCATAATCTTTATAAAGCGCAATAATACTGCAGGGTTTTTAAAATTTAGGTCTAGTTGATCTGGGCTGAATGTTCGCCAAAGATAATCAATTTTATTAAAAATATTTATTTTTTTTAATAGTTTATGATCTCTTGGCCTCACCACTTTTGAGGTGTTAAATTTACTATCTACCGTAAAAAAATAATCTTTACCAGGTCTTTTTCCTTTTAAAAAATTTTTAAACCATAAACCTCTTGCAGATGAATGATTAATGACAATGTCTGCCATCACATCATTTTTTTTAGAAAAAGTTTTAATATCAGACCAATTTCCAAGTTTGCTATCAATTTTGTAATGATCTTTAACTGCAAAACCACTATCACTGCTTGAGGGATAAAATGGTAAAAAATGAACAGTATTAAAATTTTTACTTAATTTTTTATTAAAGAAGTTTTTGAATACTTTAATTGAATGTTTTTGATTTTGGGAAAAAATGCTATCTCCATAGCAAATAAGCATTGAGGTTTTTTCAGATATATATTTTTTCTTTTTTTTATTTTTTTTATTAAACCTATTTATGAGTTTTACAATTTCATTTGTGTAAAAATAAATATTTTCACTTGGACAATGAATTTTATAAATATTATTTAATTTAGAATAGATTCTTTTTTGATTTATTTTGGATAACATTAATAATATTTTTTGTTATCTTCATTAACAGCTCTTTCTAATCTTTTCAAAAAATCAGGGATAGCACTTTTAACTCTACTCCATGTTGGTATAAAAGGTGTATCCATTGGATTAAGAATAAAAGCTTCTCCAGCTTTCATAATATTCATTGCAAATAATTCAACGGCCTTCTCTTCAGTATGAGAGTCAAACTCTAAACCATTCATATATGCATCACTCCTATATATATCGATTAAATCTAAAGCTGATCTGTAATAAGTTGCCTTTAAAGATCTAAATTTTTCTCGACTAAATGAATTCCCTTGAGTAGCTAATTTTTTTATAAACGTTTTAATAATATCGATTGACATTCTAGATAGTCCTTTAGTTTCGTCATCTATAGATAAAACCTGATGCTTGTGATCATATGTATCTGCCAAATCTACTTGACAAATATTTTGAGGCGAAAAACTTCTTTGCATTTCAGATAAAATTCCAACTTCTATTCCCCAATCAGAAGATATTCTTAATTCTGGCAATACATTTCGTCTAAATGAAAATTCTCCAGCTAAGGGATATTTAAATGACTTCATAAAATTTAAATAATCACTTTTACCGATAGTTTTTTCTAAAGCTGTTAGTAAAGGAAAAACAAGTAATCTTGCAACTCGACCATTCATTTTACTGTTCGCTACTCTTGGGTAATATCCTTTACAAAACTCAAAGTTAAAAAGTGGATTTACCACGGGATAAAAAAGTTTTGCTAACATTCTTCTATCATAAGTTTTAATATCACAATCGTGCAGAGCTACTGAACGAGCAGTATCTCTTGCTATGGACATGCCAATGCAATACCAAACATTTCTACCTTTACCGAGCTCACTGGGTGAGAGATCTTTTTTTTTTAACTCTTGATCAAGTTTTTTTAGTTCAGGCCCATCATTCCATAAAAGGGAAAAAGGGGTTTTTAATTTTTTAAAAAATTTCCAAGCTTTTTTTGCTTGAGCAAGGTTTGCTTTATCTAAACCAACAATAACATGATCTAAATATTTAGTTTTACTTATCTCATCTACGATTTTTGGTAAAGCAGTTCCCTCTAGTTCAGAATATAAACAAGGTAAAATTAACTCCATCTTTCTTTCTTTGGAAAATCTTAGCAGATCTTTTTCAATTTCACTTGTAGATCTTGTTCCAAAGTCATGTAAAGTTGATATTATTCCATTTTGAGAAAAATCACCCATTTTAAATTTTAGACTTTATAATTCAATTTATCTAGAGCCATTTTAATCACATCAGCCCAGCCCTCAGGTGATGGCTTATTTGAAAATATAAGATTGTCAATATTTATTTCTTCTAATTTAAATTGATCATTGAAAACTAAACACGGTACATCACATTTTTTAAGCATGTCTAAATCATTATAATTATCACCAACTGCTATTGTTTTAATCTTATCCTCAGTTTTTTTTAAAATTTTTACTACTCTATTCATTGATTTTACTTTATTTGTATTATCACAAAGATTTGAAACACGGCCACCTTCTTGGAAAGTTAATGAGCAAGAATTTAAAATTTTTAATAATTTATTTTTATCTTTTTTATCTCCTTTGAATAAAAAGGGTAAAGTATACTTTCTATCCAAGGCATCCTTAAGTTTTTCATCTTTTTGTCCCAGAATTTTTTCTTGTTCTTTTTTATTAATATTTAAAATTTGTATGCATTTATTTCTTAATTTTTCAGATACTTTATTGTTAAAAATTTTTAATAATTCTTCTTTTGATCGACTAAGAACGATTTTATTGGGAAAATTAGTATTGATTAGATTTAGGCCATGTATTAATGATCCATTTTCTGAAATGTATGGGAGCTCTACTCCAAGTTCTTTATTAAATTTTTCAATCTCTTTATCGGTTTTACTTGTATTCGGAATGATAATTATTCCTTTATCTATAAGTGATTTTATATATTCTTTGATTTGATCAAATTTAAAAGTCTCTCTGTGTAAAAGAGAGCCATCTAAATCAGTGAATATTACAATTGAGAATATTTTCTTCATTATCTAATTATAAGCACAAAAGATAAATAAAAAAAATTTAATAACGATTTAAAAGGCTAGAAATTAGTTTGTGTTGATAACGCCAATTACCCAAAATATTAAAAGAAATTGCACATTCATATGTACACCTACAATTAGTTTTATGTATAAATCTCTTAACATCTGTGTTTGTAGGACTATTCCAAACTTTTAAAAAATCCATATCATTTTTTCTTAAATCGCCTATTAATTTATCCTCAAGTATTTCACATGGGTAAATTTTTCCATCTGCAGTTATAACACCAAATAAAGATGATGCATGACATGGACTCAAATAGGTATTGTCTTTATAAATTTTTTTTACCATTTCCCAGGAAATATCATCTTTTGTATTATGAATTTTACCTTGAAGTGAGTTGTTATAATTTTTGATTTTTTTTGATTTTTTTAAATTTTTAATTTCTTCTGTCAGCCATGTATATGCATCCAATATTTTTTTTTTCTTGTCATCCGCTGTTTTGTATATACCTTCATCTCTTACTATACAGCATTTTATTGAGTCTATATTGCAATCATTAACAAAGTAATAAAAAATAGATTTTATATTAGAACAGTTTTCCTCTGATACAGTTATGTTAACAGAAGGGTTAATCTTTGGATTTTTTAGATCTCGAAGACTATTATAAGTAATTAAGCAGCTATCAAATAAATTTTTAATTTTTCTAACAGAATTATGTTTTTCTGGTAGATCATCTATAGATATTTGAAAACTTAATTCAATATTAGGATCAAAATTATTAATTTCTTTAGCAAAATCAATTACTCTATCGGGTAGACTTGCATTGGTAGTTATATAAATTGATTGAATAGTTGTATTTCTAATATAGGTTTTTGCTATCTCTACAATATCTTTTCTTGCAAAAGGTTCCCCACCAGTAAAATTCACATTTAATAAAGTTTCTCCCATATTTTTTGTCATTTTATCAATTTCTTCCAAAGTTAATTCTCCAGCAAAAGTTTTTGGATTATCAAAATCAATAAAGCAGAAAGAGCATCTCGCGTTGCATCTATTTGTTAAAAAATGAATAAGACTAATAGGAGTTTTTTTTTTAAAATACACATTATTTAAAACTTTTGCTATGTTTGTTTTTTTAAATATCATTTTTATTTTTGTGTATACAATTTTTTAAATGTATCATTTTTCAAAAAAATTCTCGCAAGAAGACCTAGACCTGGATAAAAGAAACTTATAAAAGATAATTTTACACTTTTAAAAAAATTATTTTTAAAATTAATTTTCACACTATTTATAAATATTAATAAAATTAGGAAAAGTATACCAAATAAAAAAGTCAACTTTAAGGCGTTACCAATAAATACCATTGGAAAAAATAAAATAAATAATGTTGGAAAGCTTGATGCAAACAACATAAAACTTTCCTTACATGGATATCTTATTAAACACCATAAGCCAGTTGAACCATAAATAAATCTTTGGCGAGCAAAATGTTTAAAATTTCTATCAGAGTGAAAAATGAAAACTTTGGGACTAAAAACCATTTTAAAACCCTTTTTGTTTAATTTGTAGTTTAAAGAAATTTCTTCACTAGAGTAAAGTCGTGGATCCATCCCTTTAATTTTTTTATATATTGAAGTTCTCATTATCATATTACAACTTGGTAAAAAATTTATAAAATGTTTATTAGTTTTAATAGATTTTACTTTAGGATTAAGTGTAACTATTGAATTCTTTCTTGATCTCGCAACTAAAATTTTTTCAATATTTTTAGTTTTTGGAGATAAATTTGGCCCACCTACTAAAGCAATTTTTCTATTTTTAAATAAATTTAAACTTTCATCTAACCAACGTGAATTCGGATATGCGTCGCTATCAATAAAAGATACAAATTTAGTAACTACATGCTTGAGACCTAAATTTCTTTTAAATCCAATAGTTTTATTTCCAGAAATAACTATTTGAATATTTTTATCCACTTTAGATACAGAGGATTTATCTAAAACTAAAATTATTTTTATATTTTTGTAAAATTTCCTTATTTGTTTTATGCAGTACCTCAAATTATCATCTAGGATCTTCGAGGGTATCAAAATAGATATATTTTTTTCTACATCATTTTTCATAAATGAATTTTTTTTAATTAACTTTCAATTTTATTACAATTATATTTTTTCTTTTAATAGAGTAAATTTAGTATAAATTATTTATTAAATTATATTTATGAAATTTTCAGTGATAATTCCAGTTTTTAACGAAGAAAAAACGATTTTAAAAATATTAGAGAGACTCAATCAAACCAAAATAGAAAATATAGAATATGAATTTATTGTAATTAACGATGGCTCAACAGATGACACTAAAAATTTATTAGAAAATAATAAAAATCTATTTTCAACATTAATAAATAATAATAAAAATTTAGGTAAAGGATATTCGGTAAGAGAAGGACTTAAAATTGCCAAAGGAGATTATATAATCTTTCAAGATGGCGACCTTGAATATGATCCAATTGAGTTTAAAAAATTTATTAGAGTTTGTAGAGAATTCGACGCAGATGTTATTATTGGATCTAGATTTAACTTTAGTGAATACACTAAATCACACAGTATATTAAATAAAATTGGTAATTATTTTTTGACTTTTATTTTTAATATTCTTTATAATACAACATTTACCGATATTTATTCTTGTTATCTCTGTTATAAAAATAAACTGTTAGACTACAATGAGCTTAAAACTTCAGGATTTGAACAACATGCTGAAATTCTTTGTAAAGTAGTTAAAAAGGGTAGAAAATTTTATGAAGTTCCTATTTCTTACAATGGCAGAACTCATGAAGAAGGAAAAAAAATCAAATTTTATCATATCTTTAGTGTAATCTTTAGAATTGTGTGTGAAAGATTTATAAAAGTTTAAATTAAATGAAAAAAATAGTTATAACAGGAGGTCTTGGTTATATTGGAACTGAACTCTGTAAGATATATTCTGGATATAGTTGGAATGATAAAATAATAGTTATCGATAACCGATTTATTTCAGAAAGAGTAAATCAACTTAGAAATTGGAACATTGAATTCATTCATGGGGATATTTTGGATAAAGACCTTATTCATAAGCATTGCTCTGATGCTGACATTGTTCATCATCTTGCTGGAATAACTGATGTTCCAAGAGTAAAGAGTGAAGCGAATGTTGAACATGAAAAAAAGATTGAGGAAGTAGCTATTGAGGGCACTCAGAACATAATTAATTCGATAAAAGATGATTGTAAAATTATTCTACCTTCAACTCATGTTGTTTATGAGGGCATACGAGACGTAAAAAAAAATATTTCAGAAAATGATGTTACTCTGCCAGTTTTAGCTTATGGAAAATCGAAAGCATATAATGAGAAACAATTAAGAGAATCTGGAAAGAATTTTATAATATTAAGACTTGGGTCAGTTTATGGATATTCAACTGATACGACAAGATTGGATATAATGACGAATCTTTTTTCTAAAATTTCTTCACAAGATGGGTTGTTAAAACTTTATGCTGGAGGAAGGCAAATCAAAAGCTTAGTTCCGTTAATTGATGTTGCAAGATGTTTCAAATTCATGGAAGAAAAAGAAGATATATCTTCAGAAATATTTAACTTAACCAAGGATACTGTCACCGTAAAAGATGTGGCAGAAATTTGTAAAAAATATAACCCAAATATAAAACTTAAAGAGACAAATGATGAAGTTCCAAATTTAGGTTTTTCATTATCAAATGAAAAATTATTAAAGACAGGTTTCAAATTTTTATATGGACTAGATGAAAGTATTAAAGAAATGATATCAAAATGGTCTAAACAAGATCTAATTAAAGATCTAGAACACGTGAAAGATGGCACTGATGAGTTTATTGATGAAAGAGGAAAGATTAGCAATCATGAACTTACTGAGCCAATAAATATGATTGGGTTAATTGACTCAAAAAAAGGAACTATAAGGGCAAATCATTATCACCCTCAACAAGAACAAAAGTGTTTATTTACAAAAGGTCAGATAATTGAAATTTTTCAAGATATACTAAACCCAAATTCCCCAAAAATTACACAAGTTGTTAATGAAGGACAGATTTCAATAATAAAACCAAACGTAGCTCACACGATGGTTTTTACGAAAGATACAACTTTTTTAAATCTTGTGAGAGGTGAAAGAGAGCATGAAAACTATGGTGTAACACATACAATTAGACATGCTTTTGTTGATGAAAATGAAAGAGATTTACTTTTGAGTTGCTATAAATTTGATTGTAGATCTTGTGGAAATACAAAATTAAAAAGAGTTCTTTCTCTAGGATATCAACCCCTAGCTAATAATTTATTAGATAAAAAAAATCAAAAAACTGAATTATATCCTTTGGAAATGAATTACTGTGAAAAGTGTCATAACTGTCAGCTCTCTGTTGCAGTTGACTCTAAAAAAATGTTTTCGAATTATCTTTATACTTCATCTACATCAAAAATATTTAGAGATCATTTTGTTAATGCAGCAAACAAATATATTACTGAGTTTAAATTAAATTCAAAAAAGTCCTATATCATAGATGTTGGAAGTAACGATGGAGTAGCTTTAAAACCATTTTTAGATAAAAAATTCAAAAAAATTTTAGGAATAGAACCTGCAAAAAACTTAGCTAAACTAGCAAATAAAAATAAGATCAAAACTTTTAATGGTTTTTTAACTCAAAAAAATATTAAAAAATTAAAAAAAAATGCTGATTTAATTTTAGCATCAAACGTATTTGCACACTCAGACAATCTAAATGAAATGGTAACTTGCATGATTAAACTTTTGAGTAAAAAAGGAACAATAATCATAGAAGTTCAATACTTAATGAATACTTTAAAAGATCTTACTTTTGATAACATTTATCATGAACATTATAATTATTGGTCTCTTACCTCTTTAGTTAACTTTTTTAAGAAATACCCCTTAAAGATATATAAAGCTGAAAAAATTAACACTCATGGTGGCTCATTAAGAGTTTATATTTCAAAAAACCCAAAAATAAAAATAGACAAAAGTATAAATAAATTTTTACTAGAAGAGGAAAATTTTGGAATTAAACGATTTGAAACCTACAAATCTTTTGGTGAAAAAGTATATGAGATAAGACAAAATGTTTTAAAAAATATTAGAGAAATTAAGAAGAATGAAAAATCAATAGTAGGATATGGTGCTCCAGCTAAAGCCACTACCTCTCTTAATTTTTTTGGAATATCAAATGAGATAGACTTTATAGTTGAAGATAATAAGCTTAAACATAAAAAATTTATACCTGGAGTAAATATTCCAATTTATTCAAAAACAAAAATAAAAGATAAAAACACAGCAATATTAGTCTTGGCATGGAATTTTTTTGAAGAAATAAAAAAAAATAATAATTCGTTATCTGATAAATTTATCAATATTAAATCATTAGAAAATAATTCAAATGATTAATTGTTGTGAAAAATATTTATAAAATTCATTACATTGTATTTTTTTTAGCTTTATTTTTTTCCAAAGCTATAGCGGAGCCAACCTTTGTGCAAAGTAAATCAATCGATACAGGCTTTTATCTGGGACTTACATTTAATAATGATGGTACAAAAATGTATACTGTAGAGAGTGATAAATCATCGGATGCAGTTGTCGAATATATATTAACTACTGCATATGACATTTCAACGGCAACAGTAAACAATACTAAAGTAGTGCATAGATCTGGAGGTGTTAATAAATTTGTACCATCACAAGTAGTGTTCAATAACGATGGAACAAAAATGTTTATTTCTAACCATGCTGGTGAAAATACAATAGATTATTGGTCACTAAGTACTGCATTTGATATTTCAACTGCTACATTTAATGAAGCATTCGAATTGGATGGTCAAGAACAAAGAGCAAATTCAGTTGCATTTAATAATAATGGTACCAGAATGATTGTTGCTGGTGCAGGAAATATGTCCCAACATCGTATTCATGAATATTCACTAGCTACACCATTTGATTTTAGTTCAGGAGTTACTCATCTTAATACTGAGGACCTAAGTTCTACTCTCGATTACATAGATGGAGTTACTTTTAATTACGATGGTACTAAAATGTATACCATTATAAGCGAAACTGGAGATGACGATGACATTTCTCAAATTTTTCAATTTAAATTAACTACACCTTATGATGTCTCTACTTTATCCCTTGAAGGTACCTTGAATGTAAGTTCTCTTGTTTCATCAGATTCAAGAGAAATGGCTTTTAGCAACGATGGAAGTAAAATGTTTATCATTGATGATAGTAATGAAAAAGTTCATGAATTTAACCTAAGTTGTAATTGGAGCGTAATTGATGGTGCTTGTGATGATCCAATAACTACTTCTGATGGGGGTAAAGATATTTTAAGCTCAATCGAGTCTCAAACAGCAACCGCTAAACAAATTGCCATCCACGCCACCACTCCAGTTCTTAACCGTATGTATTGGTTAAGAAGACATAGAAATAATGATCAATTAAGTAACCAAAATATTAAATTAAATTTTTCAAATTCAATGGTGGCATCACTTTCTAACATTATTCCTATATCAAATAAAACAAATGAAGTTCTAGACAAATTATCAGATGATTGGTCATTTTGGAGTGAGGGTAGTGTAAGTATTGGTAGAATTGGAGATACATCTACTTCATCATCTAAAAAAATTAATACCAAAGGTATTACACTTGGCATGGATAAAAAGATAAGCAAAAATAGATTATATGGTTATGCTCTTAGATTTGGTAATGATGATGTTGATGTCGGTACATCTGGGACTAATTTAGATACAGAGTCTTTTAGTTTATCTGTTTATGGAACTTTTCCTCATGATGATGAAAAATTTACTGAAGGTATCATTGGAGTGAGCACTTTAAAGACTGATCATGCTAGGAAAGGGGGAGGTAGTACTAGAACAGGAGAAAGAGATGGTGCACAAATATTTGGTTCACTTAACTACTTAACAACTTTAAAAAAAGAAGATTTTAATATTACCCCTAATTTAAGAATTGATTTAAGCTATACAGAATTATCAAAATATAGAGAAAAAGGTCCTGCAGCCTTAGTTTACAAAACTCAAACAATTGAAACTGGAATGATATCTGCTGGTTTTACCATAAGTGATATTTTAGATTATAATTCTTTCACGTTTAAACCAAATGGTGGATTAGAACTTGGAGTAGATTTTAGTCCGTCTTCAGATGCAACATATCGTTACCTATCGGAAACTACAGAATATACAAAATCAATTGATCAAGATTCTAAAAATTTAAGAGCAAACATTGGATTTGATTTATTAACCAATGATGGTTTTTCCATAATGACTATCTATGAAAGAAATCAAAGTGACAATGCTCATAGCGATACTTTATATTTAGGATTTGGTTATATACCTACAGACAATATTGAATATGTTATGACTTTAGATAATGATAAAGCATCTTTGAGTTATAAGAGAGATTTAAATGGTTTCGATATCAAAATGAGTTCGAATTATAGCTTGATGAGTCAAATACCTGAATATGGTGCAACCCTAGAAATTGTAAATACATTTTAGTAAATTTAACTAAAACTCTATAGGATAATATGGGAAAATTAAAACTAGACTAGAACCTGGGGAGATAAAATAAAAAAAATTTACTTATTCATCTTGTTCAATTATAAATATTGGCATAAACACTCATGAAATTCATTAATGCCCTCGTGGTGAAATTGGTAGACACAAAGGACTTAAAATCCTTGCCGCTTGCGGAGTGCCAGTTCGAGTCTGGCCGAGGGCACCATTAGTGTTTAAAACTATTTTGGCAATATTTCTTGTTTTCACTTTAGCAGCAAATGCTAAAGAACTTGAGAGGTTAATCTGCACTCCAGTGACAATGAATTTTCCAAATGGAGAATTACAAAAGCCTGATAAAAAATTTCCATGGTCTTTTTTTAAAAAAGATAATGATGATGGTAGTCATCTATGGTGTATTGGCTCATCACCTACTTGTAGTGAAAAAGTATTTGATTTTAACGAAAATATAAAAATTATTAATGATAAAGTTTGGAAGTTGGATAATGCTGGTAAAGTAATTGGAACCAAACCAAGAATGTTTTCTGAGACTTTTTATATAAATAGATTTAGTGGAAAATTTGAAGCTGAAGTAATCAATATTAATAATAAAAATCCTTATGAATTTATGATGACCTTTAATGGAAAGTGTGAAATCTTTAAAAAGAAAAAATTTTAATAGCTAAATGATAAATAGTTTTGAATTGGTAGACGTCAAGGACTTACAGTCTACCTACAAATATGTTAAAAAATCCTTTAAATTTTTAAAAAGAATGTGCATTAATTGTGCATTAGTGTGCATTGAAAAAAAACAGAAAATTAAACGGCTTGATATGATTGGCATAATGACTTTGGAAGTAGACTTAAAATCCTTGCCGCTTGCGGAGTGCCAGTTCGAGTCTGGCCGAGGGCACCACTGAAATGAAAAATATTCAAATTATTTCTGATAAAAATTTAAGATCATTAAGAATTAAAAAAACTTTATTAAATATTTTAAAAAAAATAAAACTTAAAAAGTCTAATAGAATTATAGTTATTGGTGGTGACGGCTTTATGCTTCAAACATTAAAAAGAAATAAAAAATCTAAAAGATTATTTTATGGTGTTAATTCAGGTAATTATGGTTTTCTAATGAATAAATTTTCATCCAAAAATTTTATTAAAAATTTTACTAAATCAAAAAAAGTTTCAATTTCACCTCTAGAAATGACTGTGAGAAACAATAAAAATATTACAAATAAACATTTAGCTATAAATGAAGTATCAATTTTGAGACAAAGTAGACAAGCTGCCTCACTATCAATAAGCCATGGTTCAAAACAAATTATTAAAGAGTTAGTTTCAGACGGTGTGCTTGTATCTACTCCTGCAGGGAGCACTGCTTATAACTTATCTGTTCATGGACCAATTTTAAGTTTGAATTCAAAAAAATTATCAATTTCACCAATTAGTCCTTTTAGACCAAGAAGATGGAGAGGAAAGATCGTTAGTGATAGATCGAAAATACTAATAAGAAATTTAAATCCAAAAAAAAGACCAATTAGTGCTGTTGCCGACAATATTGAGGTAAGAAATGCAAAAAATATTTTTATAAAGACAAATCAAAAAATTAAATTTAATCTTTTGTATGACAAAAATAGGAGTCTTCAAAAGAAAATTAAAATTGAACAATTAAGAAGAGAAACATCTTAAGTTATGAAAAAGATTTTTTGCTTGATAATTATTCTTTTAGTTTCAGGTTGTCTTGAAAGCCCTAAAGGTAAGTTACCTTCAATCAATCAGGCAGAAATTGACAAGGAGGCGGAGAGACAAAAAAGAGTTTCTTATGCAAAATATATTGAACAAATGTCATTGGTTAAAAGCATTGGTTATAAAGTTAATAGCTCTAATGCTGATATATGTAATAAAACAGATTTTAACTCAGGTTTAACCTTTGCGAACGAAAATGTAATGGGGTTGAAGATTGCAAAATTTTTTCCATCAAAAATTAATCTTGGATCAAGAGTATCAATAATTGATATTGTAAAAGACTCTCCAGCTGATAAAGCAGGACTTTTTTTAGGTGACGTAATTTTAGAAGTAGATGGCTACACTTTTCCTGAGGGAAAAAATGCTTTAAAAAAAATTTCAAAGTATTTTAAAGATATAGAAGAGAAACCAGTCAAAAAGATTAAGGTTGATAGGAAAGGTGAGACTTTATCATTTGATATAAATCAAAAAAAAATTTGTAATTACCCAATAATTTTCACTCAAGATAAAATTGTTAATGCTTATGCAGATGGTAAATCAATTATAATGACTCAAGGCATGGTCGATTATGCAAGAGATGATAATGAAATCGCAATGGTAATTGCTCATGAGTTGGCTCATAATGATAGGGGACACTTAGATGCTAAGAAAAAAAATACTTTAATAATGGGATCCATTGGTTTTATTTTAGATCTTATGACAATTTACTATAGTGGAGGTACCGCAGGTGGAGATGCACAAAATACAGAAATGTGGTCCAAAATTGGTTCACAAGCATATTCGGTTGAATTTGAAAAAGACGCGGACTATGGTGGTGTATATTATGCCTACAGAGCAGGTTATGATATTTCCCAAGTTAAAAATTTTTGGGAAAGAATAGGTTCAGAAAATCCAAAACAGATCGCAATAAGTAGTACACACCCAGCTACTGCTGAAAGATATTTACAAATCGAAAAAACTGTTGAGGAAATAAAGAAGAAAAAAAATGATGGGTTTGCTTTAGTGCCAAATGAAAAAGAAATTAAAACAAAAAATAAAGAGCCGGAAACTAAAAAAAAGAAAAAATTCAATCTCAAAAAACTAATAAAAGTTAAGGAAAAGGAATAAGGTTGGTGCCCCCGCACGGATTCGAACCGCGGACCTATTGATTACAAATCAAAGAGCTTCTTAAAATATCCTTTCATTAACGTTGATATTATTAACTTCTAGATTCCTCGTCAAGCAACTTTAAATTATTCACTTACAATTCACTTACTATAATTGTAAATTATTTTTTAATTATGAGCTTTAATGAAGATAGTAGAGTTAAGATTCCTGCAATTTTACATGTCTGTAAACTTGGTTATAAATATTTATCTCTTACTAAAGAAAAACACAAAATAGATAAGGATACAAATATTTTCACAGATATTTTTTTTAAAAGCATCAAAAATATAAATCCAAAAATTAGCAATGAAGATATTCAAAAAAAATTAGAAGAGATATCTCTTGTTTTAGATTATGAAGATCTTGGTAAAACCTTTTACCAAATTTTAACCTCATCTTCAGATATAAAGATTATAGATTTTGAAAAATTTGATGAAAACACCTTTAATGTTGTTACAGAACTTACTTTTAAGAATGGTGAAGATGAATTTAGACCAGATATCACTTTATTAATTAATGGAATTCCTCTTTTTATAATTGAGGTAAAAAAACCAAATAACAAAGAGGGCATTATTGCTGAAAGAGATAGAATCAATATTAGATTTAAGAATAAGAAGTTTAGAAAATTTATAAATTTATTACAAATTCTTGTTTATTCAAATAATATGGAATATGACGATCTTTCAACAGAACCTTTACAGGGTGCTTTTTATTCAACCACAAGCAGTAGCAAGGTAAAATTTAATTATTTTAGAGAAGAAAACGATAATTTATTAAATGAGGTTCCAAATATTCCAGATGAAATTGAAAATTATGTTTTGCAGGATAATAATCTTTTATCAATCAAGCATTCCCCTGAGTTTAAAACTAATAAAAAAACAAATTCTCCAACAAATAAAATTTTAACATCTTTGTTTTCAAAAAATAGAGCTTCCTTTTTATTGAAGTATGGCTTGGTATATATAAAAAGTTTTGAAGGTATTGAGAAGCACGTGATGCGATATCCTCAATTTTTTGCCACTGATTCTATTAAAAATAAAATTGAAAAAGGTGATAAAAAGGGAATTATATGGCACACTCAAGGAAGTGGTAAGACTGCACTGTCATATTTCAATGTTAAATATTTGACAGATTTCTTCCAGAAAAAAAATATTATTTCAAAATTTTATTTTATTGTTGACAGGATAGATTTAGCAAAACAAGCAAAATCAGAATTTATTAGTAGGGACTTAACTGTCCATACCGTTAATTCAAAAGAAGAATTGTTAAAAGATTTCAAAAAAAAAGTTGCAACACATAATTTTAGAGGAAAGAAAGAAATTACAGTTGTAAATATTCAAAAATTTAAAGATGATAATGAGATAATAACAGATATTAGTTATGACACTAAGGTGCAAAGAGTTTATTTTTTAGATGAGGTACATAGGAGCTACAACCCAAGTGGTAGTTTTTTAGCAAACTTAGTTAACTCTGATCGTGATGCTATATTAATTGGTTTAACAGGTACTCCATTAATTCAGCAAGATAGAAAATCAAGAGATATATTTGGACCATATATACATAAATATTATTACAATGACTCAATAAAAGATGGATATACATTAAAATTAATCAGAGAAGAAATAGACACCAATTATAAGAAACAACTTAATAATATTTTAAATGAGCTTGTCTTAAAAGGGGACATAAAAAAAAGAGAATTATATTCCCATGATAAGTTTGTCGATAAGCTTATTGAATTTATATTTGATGACATCAAATCTAGTAGAATAAAATTTGGTGATGATACTTTTGGATCAATGGTGGTATGTGATAGTTCTGATCAAGCAAAAAATTTATACAGTCATTATTTAAAAAAATATAAAAATACAAATTTAAAAGCTGAATTAATTTTACATGACGTAGGAGACAAGGATGAACGTGAAGATATAACCGATAATTTTAAACAAGGAAAAATTGATATTTTATTTGTTTACAATATGCTTCTTACAGGTTTTGACGCAAACAGATTAAAAAAAATTTACGTTGGTAGAATAATAAAAGATCACAATCTTCTACAAATGTTAACTCGAGTAAATCGTCCTTACAAAGATTACAAATACGGTTTTGTTGTTGATTTTGCGGATATTACTAAAGAATTTGATAAAACAAATAGAGCTTATTTTGAAGAATTAAAGAGTGAGTTGGGTGATGAAATTTCATCTTTCTCGAACCTCTTTGAGTCTAAAGAATTCTTAGATAATGAAATTAAGAATATAAAAAACAAACTTTTATATTACGATTTAAATAACCAAGAAATTTTTTCTCAGCAAATAAGTAAAATTAGTGATAAAGAAACTATATTAGAAATAAAAAAAGCCTTAGAAAGTTCAAAAAATTTATATAATTTAATTAGATTAAGTGGAGAAAAAGACTTAATTGAATTACTAGATTTTAAGAAATTACACCAACTATATAATGAAGTGTCCAGACATCTGGACTTGATCAATTTAAGAGAGTCTTTGGCAAGAAAAAATGATAATTCTTATTTATTAAATTCAGCCTTAGAAAACATTGTTTTCTTATTTAAAAAAATCGGTCAAGAGGAATTGGTAATTGCTGACAATTTAAGAAACAAACTTGAGGAGACTCGAAAGAACCTAAAAAAAAATCTGGACAAAAAGGATCCTGAGTACGTAACACTATATGAAGAGCTGAAAAGATTATTTCAAAGTAAAAATTTAGAGGAAATTTCCCAAGAACAAATGAAAAAAAATATTGAATTACTTGAAATTATTTCAAATAAAGCAAATACATTGAGTCAAAAAAATGATTTAATTAAAAACAAATATTTAAATGATCCTAAATATTTAAGAGTACACAAAAGGATTGTAGAAAAAAATATATTTAAGGACGAGGGTCTAGTCTTTGAAGCACTTAATACGATTAAAAAAAATTTAGATGATCAAGTTTTAAAAAATAATCAAATTATTAATAATGAAGGTTATTTTGAGCAAGTATCTATGCCATTAGTTATCGATAGTTTTAATAAAAATAATCAATTGAATATTGATGTAAAAACTTCTGGATTTATCAATAATTTAATTACAAATGAATACATTTCAGAGTTTAATGATTTATAAATTTAAAAAATATGTCTACTGAATTATTTTCTAAAAAAGTCGAAAGTATAATAGATAATCTTAAAGCAATTTGCACATCTTATGGATTAGGAAGCGACGGTAGTGAATACAAAGTAGTAACTCAGATATTTCTATATAAATTTATTAGTGACAAATTTGGATTTGAAATAAAAAAGAAAAATGAAAAACTAAAGAATTCTAAGAATTGGGAAGACTATTTTAGCAATTTAAAAGAAGAGCAGATTGAAATGCTTAATTTGCAATTAGCACCCAATATTGCAAAGCTTAATCCTAATCATTTAATTTCTTATTTGTTTAAGAATCAGAATAAAGATAATTTTTCAAAATTGTTTGACAACACATTAAGGGAAATTTCAATTAAAAATAATGATATATTTTCAGTTAAAACTGACGGTGGCACCAAAATACTTCTTTTCGAAAATTTAAGTGAACTAATTACAGATACTTCAAAAAGAGATGATTTTTGCCGAGCTTTAATAAACCAACTAGTAGATTTTAATTTTGAAAAATTGTTTGATGAAAAATATGATTTTTTTTCAAATATTTTTGAATATTTAATAAAAGATTATAACAAAGATAGCGGAGGTAAATATGCAGAATATTATACACCACATTCTGTTGCACGAATTATTTCAAAAATATTAATACCAAATAACAAAAAAGGAGAAATTAAAAATGTAAGCTGTCATGATCCATCGGCAGGCTCAGGCACTTTATTGATGAGTCTTGCTCATCAAATAGGTGAGGATAGTTGTAGTATTTTTTCTCAAGATATATCTCAAAAATCATCTAACCTTTTAAGATTAAATTTAATTTTAAATCAATTAGTACATTCAATAAATAACGTTGTGCAAGGAAATACAATTTCTACTCCATTTCACAAAGATGGAAATGATATTAAAAAGTTTGATTTTATTGTATCCAATCCACCTTTCAATATGGATTTCAGTGACTATAGAGATGATTTAATTTCTAAAACTAATAAAGATCGTTTTTTTGCTGGAATACCCAAAATTCCAAAAAAGAAAAAAGATAGTATGGCTATATACCAGTTATTTTTGCAACATATTTTGTTTTGTTTAAATCAAAATGGAAAGGCCGCCATTGTTGTTCCCACTGGTTTTAATACAGCACAATCAGGCATAGCAAAAAAAATCAGAAAATACATTGTAGAAAATAATTTTTTATCTGGTGTTGTTACAATGCCTAGCAATATATTTGCAACAACTGGAACAAATGTTTCAATTATTTTTATTAACAAAATTAAGAAGAATGATGTTGTTTTGATAGATGCTTCTAAACTAGGTACTTCAATTAAAGATGGAAAAAATAAAAAAACATTACTAAGCGGCTCTGATGAAAAAAAGATATTTGAAAGTTTTAATAACCAAAAAATAGTTGATAATTTCTCAGTTGTTTTAAAAGAAAAAGAAATAATAGAAAGAGACTATAGTTTTAGTGCAGGTCAATATTTTAAAACAAAAATAATTTATTCAGATATTTCCAAAGAAGAATTTAAATTAAAACTAGAAAATCATAAAAAAAAACTCTCGGATTTCTCTAAAACTTCAAGTGAATATGATGAAATAATAAAATCGAATTTTAAAAATCTAAAATATGAAAAAGATTAAAAAATATAAGTTTGATGAATTGTATAAAATGGAGTCGGGAATATCTACCAAAGCCGAACAGTCAGGTAAAGGTTATCCTTTTGTATCTTTTAAATGCGTGTATGATGATTATTTCTTACCAGATGAGCTAAAAGATTTAATGGATACTAGTGATGCCGAGAAAGAAAAATATTCAATAAAAAAAGGTGACATACTTCTTACAAGAACAAGCGAAACTATTGATGAGCTTGGAATAAGCAGTGTTGCTTTAAAAGATTATAAAAATGCAACTTATAGCGGATTTTTGAAAAGATTGAGACCAAAAAAAAATGAATCTGTTTATCATAAATATATTGCGTTTTATTTAAGGAGTAACTTTTTTAGAAAAATGATGACTAACAATTCTGTTTTAACTTTAAGAGCAAGCTTAAATGAAAAAATTTTTTCCTATTTAGAATTATTTCTTCCTGATTATGATGATCAAGTAAAATATGGAGATTTATTATTTGCGATACAATCAAAAATAAAGATTAATAAAAAAATCATAAATGAGATTTATAATCTGAATAAAACAATTTACGATTATTGGTTTTTACAGTTTGATTTTGATAAAAATTATAAATCGTCAGGAGGCAAGATGGTATTTAATGAGGATTTTGATCGTGAAATTCCAGAAGATTTTACTTATGTAGAATTAGGAGAAATTTGTGATCTTTACCAACCTGAAATAATTTCTCAAGAACAACTCAAACAGGATGGTAAATATTTAGTTTATGGTTCTAATGGTATAATTGGTAGATACGATAGGTATAATCACAAAGAAACAGAATTAATAATTTCATGTAGAGGAGATTGTGGTAATTTACATATCACTCAACCATGTTCATGGATAACTGGTAATTCCATGGTTATAAAACCAAAGATAAATGAGTTAAGTATAACTTTTTTACACAGAGCGATTTCACTCAGTAATATTTCCAGTGCAATCACAGGTTCAGTTCAAGGTCAAATTACTAGAAAAAATTTATCTAAAATCAAAATATGTATTCCTGAAAAAGATTTATCTCCTATCAAGAAATTTAAATCACTAACAAATATAAATTTAAAAAAAATAATCGAAACAAATTCTGAAAATATCTATTTAACAAAATTACGTGACTGGTTAGTTCCATTAATGATTTCTAATCAAATTAAATTATAATTATTATAATTTTTTTAATTCACTTATAATTCACTTACCTTAGTTCTTTATTCTTCCATTCTATAGTCATATTAAACAATTTTTGTTTTCAAATATATTCAAGTAAAATTTAAATTTGTTGAAAATAAATGAGATTTTGATGGTGCCCCCGCACGGATTCGAACCGCGGACCTATTGATTACAAATCAATTGCTCTACCAGCTGAGCTACAAGGGCTTGCGCAATAATTATTTTGTATTTAAAAATTAATCAACTCTTTTTTTTTAAAAAACTAAGGTGATGAAATACTATTGCTGCACTATTTGATATATTAAGACTTTCAACATTTTCGTTTATGTCAATTTTAACCAAAAAATCAGCATATTTAGAGGTATGTTTATGCATGCCAGAGCCCTCTGACCCAAATAATAAAATGTTATTTCCTTCCCATTTTATATCAGTAAAATTCTTTTTACCATTGCCATCAAATCCATAAACCCAAAAGTTTTTGTCTTTCAAATTTTTTAAAGTTGAATTGATATTTGATACTTCAAAAATATTTATATACTCAATTGCTCCACTTGAAGCCTTATACATTAGTTTACTTTCTCTTGGAAAATTCCTTTCTTTAATAATAATTCCATCAATATTGAAGGATACAGCACTTCTGATTAGTGCTCCAATATTTCTTGGGTCGGTAACACCGTCTAAACAAACTAAAGTCGAGTTATTTTTTTCTTTAATGAAATCTTTTAAAATTGGTTTTTCAAGATGCTCTATTTCAGCTACATAACCCTGATGTAATAAATTTTCTTTGTTACTATATTTGTCTAATTCTTTTTTTGTTTTGTAGTAAACCCTTACGTCATCCAACAAATTTTTATTTGGGCTTTTCCTGTGAATATTTTTTTTACTTTCTTCAGTTAAAAAAACCTTTAGAACTTTTCTTTTAGGGTTTTTAAGAGCCTCTAATACTGCATGTTGGCCGATTATAAAAAAAGTCGATTTATTCATAAAATTCCCATAGTTTTACACGTTTTTTTGAATATTTTATCACTAAATCACGTGTTGCAATTGCATAAATAAAATATATAAAACGCTTGTTGTTTGAAGCTTATTGAACAAGGGGACACTTCCCCTAAGGGAGGGGTTCCAGAGCGGTCAAATGGGGCGGGCTGTAAACCCGTTGACTTCGGTCTTCGAAAGTTCGAATCTTTCCCCCTCCACCATTCAATAAATTTTAGATAATACTGGAGTGATACTCTTGGGGTTGTGCGGGTGTAGTTCAATGGTAGAACGCTAGCCTTCCAAGCTGGATGTAAGGGTTCGATTCCCTTTACCCGCTCCAAGAAGTAAAATTATAAAAAAATGAAATGTGAGGAATATAAGTAATGTCAAAAGAAAAATTTGTAAGAAATAAACCGCATTGTAATATTGGTACAATCGGACATGTTGACCATGGTAAAACAACTTTAACAGCTGCTATCACTAAGGTTTTATCTGAAACAGGTGGAGCTAAAGCTGTAGCATACGATCAAATTGATAAAGCCCCTGAGGAAAAAGAAAGAGGAATTACCATATCTACTGCGCACGTTGAATACGAAACAGAAAAAAGACACTATGCGCACGTCGACTGTCCTGGTCACGCCGATTATGTAAAAAATATGATCACTGGTGCTGCTCAAATGGATGGAGCCATATTAGTAGTTAATGCTGCTGACGGTCCAATGCCACAAACAAGAGAGCATATTCTTTTGGCTAGACAAGTTGGAGTGCCAGCAATCTGTGTTTATTTAAATAAAGTTGACCAAGTTGATGATAAAGAAATGATTGATTTGGTTGAGGAGGAAATTAAAGAATTATTAACATCATATAAATTTCCAGGTGACAAAACACCTATTGCAAAAGGTTCTGCATTAGCTGCTGTTGAAGGAAGAGATGATGAAATCGGAAAGAATTCAATTTTAGAATTAATGAAAAATGTTGATGAGTTCATTCCACAGCCAGATAGACCAAAAGATAAAGACTTTTTGATGCCAGTTGAGGATGTATTTTCAATTTCTGGAAGAGGTACTGTTGCAACTGGGAGAGTAGAGTCAGGTGTTCTTAAAACTGGAGATGAGTTAGAGATAGTCGGAATTAGAGAAACAAAAAAATCAGTTTGCACAGGAGTTGAAATGTTTAGAAAACTTTTAGACTCTGGTGAAGCAGGTGATAACGTTGGTGTATTGTTAAGAGGTGTTGAAAGAACAGATATCGAAAGAGGACAAGTTCTTTGTAAACCTGGATCAGTAACACCACATACTAAATTTGAAGCTCAAGCTTATGTGCTTAAGAAAGAAGAGGGTGGAAGACACACTCCTTTCTTTACAAAGTACAGACCGCAGTTTTATTTTAGAACAACAGACGTAACCGGAGAAGTAGAATTGCCATCTGGAACTGAAATGGTTATGCCAGGTGATGATGCTAAATTTACTGTGAAACTAATTACACCAATCGCGATGTCAGAAAAATTAAATTTTGCAATTCGTGAAGGTGGAAGAACTGTTGGAGCTGGAGTAGTAACTAAAATTATAGAGTAAACTCTATATAGGAGTGTAGCTCAATTGGTAGAGCGCCGGTCTCCAAAACCGGAGGCTGAGGGTTCGAGTCCCTCCGCTCCTGCCAATTAAACTACAAAAAAAATTATGAAAAACCCAATAAAATTTATTCAAGAAGTAAAACAAGAAGCATTTAAAGTAACGTGGCCTACTTGGAAAGAAACTCTTCAAGGTGCTTTGATGGTTTTTGCAATGGCAGTTGTGATGTCACTGTTTTTTTTGCTTTTGGATCAAGTTTTAAAGTTTTTTCTAGAAATACTCCTTAAGGTAAGCATTTAATGAAAAATTGGTACATAGTTCAATCACACTCAAGTTTTGAAAACAAAGTAGCTGGTCTTATTAAAGAAGAAGCGGATAAGGCAAAAATTTCCGATAAATTCGAGGAAATAATTGTTCCAACTCATGAAGTTACTGAGGTTAAAAGAGGTAAAAGAATACAAAGAAAAAAAAAATATTTTCCTGGTTACGTATTAATAAAGAGTGAAATGGACAATAATATTTATCATATGATTAAAAACATAAAAAAAGTCAGTGGTTTTTTAGGCACAAAGGGTATGCCAGTTCCAGTATCAGATAAAGAAATTGAGAAAATTCTAGGACAAATAAAAGATGGTGTAGCTCAGCCAAAATCTGGTATAGAGTACAGCGTTGGTGAAAAGGTTCAGGTTATTGATGGACCTTTTGCTTCATTTAATGGAATGGTTGAAGAAATAGACGAGGATAAATCTAGACTTAAAGTTTCAGTTTCCATTTTCGGAAGACCAACACCAGTTGAATTAGAATATAACCAAGTGGAGAAAGCAAGTTAATGGCTGCAAAAAAAGAAATAAGTGGATTTATAAAATTACAAATTAAAGGTGGTCAAGCTAATCCCGCACCACCAGTTGGTCCTGCATTAGGTCAACGTGGGGTGAACATAATGGAATTTTGTAAAGCTTTTAATGATAAAACGAAATCATTAGCTGGAAAACCAGTTCCTGTTGAAATAACAGTTTATAAAGATAAAAAATTTGATTTTAAGATAAAATCTCCACCAGCTTCATTTTATATTAGAGAAGCAGCAAAATTAAAAAGTGGTTCAAAAGAACCAGGTAGAAATATCGTTGCCTCAATTACAAAAAAACAAGCTGAAGAAATTGCGAAACAAAAAATGAATGATTTAAATGCGATTGACTTGGAACAAGCTGTGAAAATAATTGCAGGTTCAGCGAGATCTATGGGAATAGAGGTAAAAGAGTAATGCCATCAAAAAGGTTTAAAAAATTACCAGAGAAAACAAATATCTTGCCTGCTGAAAGTATAGATAAAGTTTTAGCTTCTATTAAAAAAAATTGTACAACAAAATTTGATGAGTCAGTTGATTTGAATTTTCAAATAAATAATAAACAAAAAAAAAATGAGATAAATATAAGGACTGTTGTAAATTTACCGGGAGGAACAGGGAAAAATGTAAAAGTTGCGGTGGTTTGTGAAGATTCTAAATCTGCCGAGGCGAAATCAGCAGGTGCTGATATAGTTGGTGGAGATGATTTTATAGATAAAATAAAAGCTGGTGAAATTAATTTTGAAAAATTGATTTGTACTCCTACGATGATGATAAAACTATCTAAATTAGGTAAAGTCCTTGGACCAAAAGGTTTAATGCCCAATCCAAAATTAGGTTCAGTCACAGAAAATCTAAATAATGCAATCACTGATGCAAAGTCGGGACAAGTAGAAATAAGAAATGATAAAGATGGAAATATTGGTGTAAGTATTGGAAAAAAATCATTTGATGACAAAAAATTGATTAAAAATTATGAAGCAATTTTAGATTCTCTGGAAAAAGAAAAGTCTAATAATACTTTAAAAGGTGATTTGATAAAATCTGTTTTTATAACGTCTACCATGGGTGTTTCGTATAAACTTAAGTTAGGGAAAAATTTATAATTATGATGAGCAAGCAGCAAAAACAAAATTATATTACTGAAATGACTAATCAGTTTGAAAATAGTAAAGCAATTTTGGTAACTCATTACCAAGGTTTAACTATGACACAACTGGATGAATTAAGATCTAAAATGAGGGAGTATGGCATAGTATTTAAAATCACAAAAAACAGAATTACAAAATTAGCTTTAGAAAAAACTAAATGTAAAGAATTATCAAATTTATTCACTGGTCCTACAGCGGTAGCTTTTGGAGAAGATGCTATAATGTCAGCTAGAATTCTTTCAAAATTTGCAAAAGATAATGAGAATCTAAAATTACTTGGTGGAATAATGGATAACGAGATTCTTGATCAAGCAGGAGTCCAAAATGTGGCAAATCTACCAACATTAGATGAAGCGAGAGCAAATATCGTGGGAATTTTGAATGCATCTGCTTCAAAATTAGTGAGTATTTTACTTGCACGATCGGAAAAAATGGGTAGTTTACCCACAGAAAATTCTGAAACACAACCTAAAGAGTAGATTATATGCCTGACCTTAATAAAATTATTGAAGATTTATCAAGTTTGACTGTTGCCGAAGCAGCAGATCTTTCAAAACAATTAGAAGAAAAATGGGGAGTGACCCCTATGGCAGCAGCAGCCCCAACAGCGGGTGGAGCAGCCGCAGCAGCAGAAGACAAAGATGATTTTACTATCATGTTAGTTTCTGCTGGGGACAAAAAAATTAACGTTATAAAAGAAGTAAGAGCAGCGACATCCCTGGGTCTAAAAGAGGCTAAAGACTTAGTTGAAGGTGCACCCAAGGAAGTGAAAACAGGTGTACCAAAAAAAGAGGCTGAAGAAATTAAAGCCAAGTTAGAAGCTGCTGGCGCTAAAGTAGAACTTAAGTAAATTAATAGGAAATTTTTCGGTGCTGATTATTGTAATCAGTATTGATACATAAATGCAAATATCTTTTACTGAAAAGAAAAACATCCGGAAAAGTTTTGGTAAGCTTAAGGAAAGTTTATCCATTCCAAACTTAATTGAAGTCCAAAAAAATTCTTATAAAGAGCTTACCGATTTTAATCCAACTCAAGGTGAATTGACAAAAGGTTTTGATAGAGTTTTCAAAAGTATTTTTCCAATTGAAGATATTAACGATAAAGCAACGTTGGAGTATATTTCATATAAATTAGATAAACCAAAATTTGATGTTGAAGAATGTATTGCTCGTGGTTTAACTTACTCATCAGCTCTTAAGTGCACTCTGAGATTAGTTGTGTATGAAATAGATCAGGAAAATAATACTAAAGATATTTTATCCGCAAAAGAACAAGAAGTTTATATGGGTGAAGTTCCTATGATGACAAATAGTGGAACATTCATTACAAACGGAGTTCAAAGAGTAGTAGTTAATCAAATGCATAGAAGTCCTGGTGTTTTTTTTGATCATGACAAAGGAAAAACACATGCTAGTGGAAAACTTCTTTTTAATTGTAGAGTTATACCAAATAGAGGATCATGGTTAGATTTTGAGTATGATGTAAAAGATTTACTGTATTTCAAAATTGATAGAAAAAAGAAAATATTAACATCAACTTTATTGTTAGCTTTAGGATTTTCTAAATCAGATATTATAAATGAATTTTATGATGTTGAACAATACACATATGACACCAAAAGTCAGAGGTGGAAAACAAAATTTAATCCTGAAAATTATAAAGCAAAAAATTTTTCTGAGGAAGTGATCGATGCAAAATCCAACAAAACTATCATTAAACTTGGTGATAAAATAAATTATTTAAATGCCAAAAAACTAGCTAATGATGGTTTAAAAGATATTTTAGTATCAAGAGAGTCACTATTTGGTAAATTCTTACATAAGGACATAAAAGTAAGTGACGAGGAGGGCGGTACTCTTAAAATTGGTACTGAATTAAATGATACAATCATTCAACAAATTCTTGATGCAAATATTACTACTATAGATATCTCTGTAACAAATTCTATTAATAAAGGTCCCTATTTACTTCTTACGATATTTAATGATAAAAATAATACTAAGGATGAGGCTATAACAGAAATATATAAGATGTTAAGACCCGGTGAGCCTCCAACTATAGAAATCGCTACTCAAATTTTTAATAATTTGTTTTTCAGTTCTGATAGATACGATTTATCTGATGTTGGTAGGGTAAAAATGAATTCAAGATTAAATCTTGAGTGCTCGGATAAAATTACAATTTTAAGAAATGATGATATTATTGCAATAATCCATAAAATGCTTGATTTAAGAGATGGCAAAGATGAAGTGGATGATATCGATCATTTGGGTAATAGAAGAGTTAGATCAGTTGGAGAATTAGTTGAAAATCAAGCGCGTATTGGCGTTTACAGAATGGAGAGAGCTATTAAAGAAAAAATGACCACTCTAGATGTAGAATCGGCGATGCCACAGGATCTTATTAATGCAAAACCATTAACTGTTTCACTAAAGGATTTTTTTGCTAGTTCCCAATTATCTCAGTTCATGGATCAAACTAATCCACTGTCCGAAATAACTCATAAAAGAAGAGTTTCTGCATTAGGCCCAGGTGGATTAACAAGAGAACGGGCTGGATTTGAAGTCAGAGATGTCCATCCAACGCATTACGGAAGAATTTGTCCAATCGAAACTCCAGAGGGACCTAATATCGGTTTAATAAATAGTTTATCAACTTATGCAAAAATTAATAAATACGGATTCATCGAAAGCCCATACAAAAGAGTTAAAGATGGTTTTGTGCAGGATAAAGTTGAATATTTGTCTGCAATGGAGGAAACAAAATTTACTATTGCTCAGGCTAATACCAAAATTGATAAAAACGGCAAGATTATTGAAGAATTAGTATCTTGTAGGCAAAACTTAAATTTTCTTTTATCTAAACCAGAGACTATTGATTACATTGATGTATCACCAAAACAATTAGTCTCAGTGGCTGCATCATTGATTCCTTTTTTGGAAAATGATGATGCTAACAGAGCATTAATGGGATCAAATATGATGAGACAAGCTGTGCCTCTTCTAAAACCTGAGGCACCATTAGTAGGTACGGGAATAGAGAGTGATGTAGCTTTAGACTCGGGTGTAACTATTGTAGCTAAGAGAGATGGTATAGTTGATAAGATTGATGGTAAAAGAATCGTGATAAAGGTAACAGAGGAAACGGACTTTACAAAATCGGGTGTAGATATCTACAACCTCCAAAAATTCAAGAGATCAAATCAAAATACCTGTATTAACCAGAGACCTTTAGTTAGAGTGGGAGACAAAGTAAAGTCTGGAGATATTATTGCAGATGGACCATCAACAAAAATAGGTGAGTTAGCCCTAGGGAAGAATGTAACAGTCGCATTTATGCCATGGCAAGGATATAATTTTGAAGACTCTATTCTTATATCTGAAAGGTGTGTGACTGACGACGTATTTACATCTGTACATATTGTTGAGTATGAGATTATGGCTAGAGATACAAAACTTGGTGAGGAAGAGATTACAAGAGATATTCCTAATGTGAATGAAGAGTCACTAAAAAATTTAGATGAGTCGGGGGTAGTTTATATTGGTGCAGAGGTAAATGCCGGTGATATATTAGTAGGTAAAGTTACTCCTAAAGGTGACTCTGCATCTGGACCTGAGGAAAAATTATTAAGATCTATCTTTGGAGAAAAAGCTATAGATGTTACTGATACGTCTTTAAGAATGTCCAGGGGAAGTAGTGGAACGGTTGTTGATGTTAGAGTTTTTAATAGACATGGTATTGAAAAAGATGAAAGATCAATAACAATTGAAAGAGCTGAAATAGAAGAAGTTCAACAGGATAAGATAGTTGAAGAAGAAATTTTAGAAAGAAGTATAAAACAAAGAGCATCACAAATTTTAGAAGGTTCATCATTAAACAAGAAAGTAAAAGATTTAGAATCAGGAGCGAAATTAACTTTTAAAAATATTAATGAGTTAAATATCAATGATGTATTTAAAATATCTACTGGAGATTCAAAAGATGAAAATGCGCTAACACAACTAAAAGACCAATATAATAAAGCTAAACAAGATATTGTTGAAAGATTTGAGGATAAAGTTTTAAAAATAAGAAGTGGTGATGATTTGTTACCAAGTGTGATGAAAATGGTTAAGGTATTTGTAGCGATTAAAAGAAGATTAAGACCAGGCGATAAAATGTCAGGTAGACATGGAAATAAGGGAGTTGTTAGTAAAATTGTTCCAGTCGAGGATATGCCATACAGAGAAGATGGAAGACCTGTCGATATTGTCTTAAATCCTTTGGGAGTTCCAAGCAGGATGAATGTTGGTCAAATTCTAGAAACACACTTAGGTTGGGCATGTAAAGAATTTGGTCAAGAGGTAAGTAGACTGGTAAATGAAAATAATAAGAAAATTGAAAAAACAGAAAAAATATCAAGTTTTTTAAAATCTGTTTACGGGGAAGAAATATTCAATGAAAAAGTAGATAAACTCAATAAAATTGAATTTAAAGACTTATGTGAAAATTTACAAAATGGTATAGCTATTTCAACTCCAGTCTTTGATGGAGCCAAAGAAAAAAATGTTACTGAAATGCTTGAATTAGCAAAATTACCTAAATCTGGTCAAACTTATTTATGGGACGGGAGAACTGGTGAAAAATTTGATAGACCGGTTACTGTTGGTATAATTTATATGCTTAAACTCCACCATTTGGTAGAGGATAAAATTCATGCTAGATCGACAGGACCTTACAGTTTAGTTACTCAACAACCATTAGGTGGAAAAGCACAACTTGGTGGACAAAGGTTTGGTGAGATGGAAGTGTGGGCTCTAGAAGCATATGGAGCCTCATATACTTTACAAGAAATTTTAACTGTAAAATCAGATGATGTGGCTGGAAGAGTTAAAGTATATGAAACAATAGTAAAAGGTGAAGAAAACTTTGAATCTGGTATTCCAGAATCTTTTAACGTGCTTGTTAAAGAGATAAAATCACTAGCACTAAACGTTGAATTAAATTAATTATGAAAAAAGAACTTACAGATCTATTTAAAAATTCAGAAATTTCAGAGGCTCAAAATTTCAATAGTATAAAAATTTCACTCGCAAGTCCTGAAAAAATAAAATCTTGGACATACGGAGAAATTAAAAAGCCAGAAACAATTAATTATAGAACTTTTAGACCTGAAAAAGATGGTCTTTTTTGCGCAAGAATATTTGGTCCAATCAAAGATTATGAATGTTTGTGTGGAAAATATAAAAGAATGAAGTTCAGGGGCATAATTTGTGAAAAATGTGGAGTTGAGGTTACCAAATCAAATGTGAGAAGAGAAAGAATGGGCCATATAAACTTAGCAACTCCTGTTGCACATATATGGTTTTTGAAATCTTTACCGAGTAGAATTGCTTTAGCAGTAGACATGAAGCTCAAAGAAATCGAAAGAGTTTTATATTTTGAAAACTTTATAGTTGTCGAGCCAGGTTTGACAGGTTTACAGAAAAACCAACTTTTAAATGAAGAAGAACTGGCAAAATACCAAGATGAATATGGTGAAGAGGCATTCACAGCAGGAATAGGAGCAGAGGCTGTTCTTGAGATGCTTAAAAATTTAGATTTAGAAAACGAGAGAAAAAACTTATCAAACTACATCAAAGAGACTAAATCTAAAGTAAATGAGGAAAGAGCAATTAAAAGATTAAAATTAATAGAGTCATTTATAGAAACTGGCCAAAAGCCTGAGTGGATGATTATGACTGTTGTTCCAGTTATACCACCAGAATTAAGACCACTTGTACCGTTAGATGGAGGAAGGTTTGCTACTTCAGACTTAAATGATCTTTATCGAAGAGTTATTAATAGAAACAATAGATTAAAAAGACTTATGGATCTAAAAGCTCCAGATATTATTGTAAGAAATGAAAAACGTATGCTTCAAGAGTCGGTTGATGCTTTGTTTGATAATGGCAGACGTGGAAGAGTAATCACAGGTACCGGCAAAAGACCCCTTAAATCTCTTGCTGAAATGCTTAAAGGTAAACAAGGAAGATTTAGACAAAATCTTCTTGGTAAAAGAGTCGATTATTCTGGTCGATCAGTGATTGTTGTTGGACCTGATTTAAAATTACATGAATGTGGTTTACCAAAAAAAATGGCTTTGGAGTTATTTAAACCATTCTTGTATGCTAGATTAAATAAACTTGGCTTAGCTTCAACTATTAAACAAGCTAAAAAATTAGTCGAAAAGGAGACAAATGCTGTATGGGATGCTCTTGAATTAATTGTGAGAGAACATCCAGTTCTTCTGAATAGAGCACCAACACTTCATAGATTAGGTGTTCAAGCATTTGAACCAAAATTAATTGAAGGGGATGCTATTGAATTACATCCACTTACTTGTGCAGCTTTTAATGCCGATTTTGATGGTGATCAAATGGCTGTTCACGTTCCATTGAGTCTGGAAGCTCAATTAGAGGCAAGAATACTAATGCTTTCAACAAATAATATTCTATCACCATCTAATGGTAAGCCAATTATTGTCCCAAGTCAGGATATGATTTTAGGTATTTATTATTTATCTCAGGAACCAATAAGCGAAAAACCAAAAGGATACTTTCTAGATGCAGATCAAATTGAGTTTGCTTTATCATCAGGACAAATTAAAGTTCATAGTACTATTATATCACGTTTTGAGACAAAAGATGAAAAGGGAAATCAGAAATTTGAAAAATATACTTCTACAGCAGGTAGATTTTTATTAGCAAATTTACTTCCAAAAAATTCAAATATTAAATTTTCATTAATAGATAGATTGTTACCTAAAAAAACTGTTTCAGAAATAATCGACATTGTTTTCAGATTTTGTGGACAAAAGACAACAGTTATTTTCTGTGACAAATTAAAAGATCTTGGTTTTAAACACGCATTTAAGGCAGGAATATCTTTCGGTAAGGACGATTTAGTAATACCACAGAATAAAACTCAGCTAATAGACGATACTAAGAAATTAATTGCAGATTATGAAACTCAATATGCTGAAGGGTTAATTACCAGAGGGGAAAAATATAATAAAGTTGTAGATGCTTGGTCTAAATGCACTGATAAGGTCGCTGGAGAAATGATGAAGGGTATCTCGGCTACTGAAAAAACTTCTGAAGGGCTAAAAATTAATTCAGTTTTCATGATGGCCGACAGTGGAGCAAGAGGATCAGCTGCACAAATGAAGCAATTAGCTGGAATGAGAGGCTTAATAGCTAAGCCTTCAGGAGAGATCATTGAAAGTCCAATTACCTCAAATTTTAAAGAGGGATTAACAGCTCTTGAATATTTTAATTCTACTCATGGAGCTAGAAAAGGGTTAGCTGATACTGCTCTTAAAACCGCAAGCTCAGGTTATCTTACTAGAAGACTTTGCGATGTAGCACAAGATTTGACTATAACTAAAAAAGAATGTGATTGTAAAAATCCTGGGTTTATTGAACTTACTGAAATTTTAGAGGGTGGAAATGTTGTAGTCAGCTTATCGGAGAGAGCACTAGGAAGAATAACCTTTGACGATGTTAAGCATCCAATAACTGGAGAAGTTGTAATTAAAAAAACAACCATGATAGACGAAACTGGGTGTGATAAGATTGATGCGGCTGGAATAAAGTCAGTTAAAGTTTATTCTGTAATGACCTGTGGATCAAAAGAAGGTGTTTGTGCAATTTCATACGGTAGAGATTTATCAAGAGGAAAAATGGTTCATGTTGGTGAAGCTATTGGAATGATATCTGCTCAATCTATTGGTGAACCAGGTACTCAATTAACAATGAGAACTTTTCACGTTGGTGGAACTGCATCCGTAAAACAAGACTCTCAAATAATAACAAAGAATGATGGTACTTTAAAAATTATAAATTCAAATATCTTAGAGGACTCAAAAAAGAATTTGATTGTAATGGGAAGAAATACCCAATTATCAATCGAAGATGATAATGGAGTTCAGGTCGCGATATATAAAGTTGCTTATGGTTCAAAATTGTTCTTTAAAAACGGTGAAAAAGTAAAAGCAAATACTAAAATTTGTGAATGGGACCCTTACACAACACCAGTAATAGCAGAGAAAAGTGGAATAGCTAGCTATGTTGATTTAATAGATGGGGTAACAATTCAAGAAACGACAGATGATGCTACTGGAATTTCATCAAAGTCAGTTGTCGATTGGAGATCACAGTCTAAAAGCTCTGAGTTAAAACCAAGAATTACATTGAGAGATGAAAAGGGTAATGTAATTAAAAAAGCAGATGATAATGAGGCTAGATATTATTTAGTTCCAGACTCAATTCTCTCAGTAAAAGATGGTCAAAAAGTTTCTGCAGGAGATGTAATTGCAAGACTTCCAAAGGAGACGACAAAAACAAAAGATATAACCGGTGGTTTACCAAGAGTTGCAGAATTATTTGAAGCTAGAAAAGCAAAAGATAGTGCAATTATTGCTGAGAATGATGGTCAAGTTATTTTTGGAAAAGAAGTTAGAGGAAAACAAAGAGTTTCAATAGTCCCTGAGGATGGATCAGAACCTTCAAATTATTTAATTCCAAAAGGAAAGCATATTAATTTTAATCAAGGTGAAAAAATTAAAAAAGGAGAATATTTACTAGATGGTCAACCTTTACCACATGATATTTTAAGAATTATGGGAATAAAAGATTTGACAGAATATTTTGTAAACCAAGTTCAAGAAGTTTATAGACTTCAAGGTGTAATTATTAATGATAAACATATAGAAACTATTTTAAGGCAGATGCTTAAAAAAGTTGAAGTTAAAACTACTGGAGATTCAACATATTTACCAGGTGAGATAATTGATAGAATTAAGTTTGATATAGTAAATGAAAAACTTAAATCAGAAGGTAAAACACCTGCTGTAGCAGAAAGAGTATTGATGGGTATCACAAAAGCTTCGCTTCAGACAGAGTCATTCATTTCTGCAGCATCTTTTCAGGAAACAACTAGAGTTCTTACTGATGCTGCAATAAAAGGTAAAGTAGATCCATTAAATGGTTTAAAAGAAAACGTAATTGTTGGAAGATTAGTTCCTGCTGGAACTGGTAATATAAAGAACAAATGGAACAAAAAAGCCATTGAGGATGACAATAAATTTTTATCTGAACAAGAGAAAATTGAACCCTCAGAAAGTCAATCAAATCAATAAAAAAAACCTCCACGATTAATAGTTTTAGTTTGACAAAGTCAAATTAATTAGTATTTTGGCGATATTTTTGGTTGGAATGTAACACCATTTTAAGTGTTAAACGCTGCCATGAATAACCTGTCAGTTATTTCACTCAAAAATGTATTAATTTAAAGTTTTATAATTATGCCGACTATTAATCAGTTGTTAAAAAAAAAGAGAGTTAAACAAATAACACGTAACAAAGTACCCGCTTTAGAAAAGCAACCTTTAAAAAGGGGTGTTTGCGTAAAAGTTTATACAACAACTCCAAAAAAACCAAACTCAGCATTAAGAAAAGTTGCAAGGGTGAGGTTATCAAATGGTTTTGAAGTAACTGCGTACATTCCCGGAGAAGGTCATAATCTTCAAGAACACTCAGTAGTTATGATTAGAGGTGGCAGAGTTAAAGATCTTCCAGGTGTAAGGTATCATATACTAAGAGGTAATCTAGACACACAAGGTGTTGCCAATAGAAAAAAAAGAAGATCTTTATATGGGACTAAAAAAGGTAAATAAAAATGTCTAGAAAAAAAACTCAACCTAAAAAAAATATTGTTCCTGATCCGAAATTCAACTCCACCATTATTCCTAAACTAATAAATAACATCATGTATGATGGTAAAAGAGGTATTGCGGCCAAGATAGTTTATGATGCAATAGAGAAAATAAAGACAAAATCTAAAGAGGAACCAATTAACATTTTTAATGAAGCAATTAATAATATTAAACCCACTGTAGAGGTAAGGTCAAGAAGAGTAGGTGGTGCAACATATCAAGTACCCGTAGAAGTAAAAAGTAAGAGAGCTCAAGCTCTAGCAATAAGATGGCTAGTTGATTCAGCAAGGAAGAGAAAAGATAAACATATGTCTGATAAAATTTTTAATGAAGTTTATGATGCGTATGAAAAGAAAGGTGCTGCCGTGAAAAAAAGAGAGGATGTACATAAAATGGCAGAGTCTAATAAAGCATTCGCACATTTTAGGTGGTAAAAAATTATGGCTAGAACTCATACATTAGATAAGTATAGAAATATTGGTATCATGGCACACATCGATGCTGGAAAAACCACGACAACAGAAAGAGTTCTATACTATACAGGCAAAAGTCATAAAATTGGAGAAGTTCATGATGGAGCAGCTACAATGGATTGGATGGAGCAAGAGCAGGAAAGAGGAATAACCATTACCTCTGCAGCTACAACATGTTTTTGGCAAGATCATAGAATAAATATTATCGATACTCCAGGTCATGTAGACTTTACAATTGAAGTTGAAAGATCTCTTAAAGTTTTAGATGGAGCAGTTGCAGTATTTGATGGAGTTGCAGGTGTTGAACCTCAATCTGAAACTGTTTGGAGACAAGCAGACAAATATAAAGTCCCAAGAATATGTTTTGTAAATAAACTTGATAGGACTGGTGCTGACTTTTTTAGATGTGTGGATATGATTCGTGATAGATTAGGTGCAAAACCTCTTGTTGTACAAGTTCCAATAGGTATTGAGGCATCTCTAACAGGAGTTGTTGATTTAGTAAAAATGAAAGCACAAGTTTGGAAAAATGAAGCTCTAGGTGCAGAATGGGAATATAAAGATATTCCTGATGATTTAAAGGAAATCTCTCAAAAATATAGAACAGAACTAGTCGAAATGGCTGTTGAACAAGATGAAAAATTAATGGAAGCTTACTTAAATGGAGATGAAATTAAAGAGGAAGATTTAATAAAATGTATTCGAAAAGGAACATTAAATTTTGATTTTGTGCCAGTTTTAACTGGTTCTGCTTTTAAAAATAAAGGTGTTCAACCTTTACTTGATGCTGTTGTAAATTATTTACCAAGTCCAGTAGATATTGGTTCTATAAAAGGAACTAAATTAGGCAGTGAAGACGAAATTGAGATGAAATTCGATGATAACGTTCCTTTTTCTGCCTTAGCTTTCAAAGTGGCTAATGACCCATTCGTTGGTTCTTTAACTTTCATAAGAGTCTATTCTGGAACAATTAAAACGGGAACAGCTGTTTACAATTCATCAAAAGAAAAAGAGGAGAGAGTTGGAAGGATGCTTTTGATGCATGCAAATTCAAGAGAAGACATCAAAGAAGCTAATGCAGGAGATATTGTGGCTTTAGCTGGTTTAAAAAATACAATAACTGGTCATACATTATGTGATAAGGATAATGCAGTTCTTTTAGAACCTATGGAATTTCCTGATCCTGTAATTGAAATAGCAGTTGAACCAAAGACAAAAGCTGATCAAGAAAAAATGGGAGAAGCCCTTGGAAGATTAGCGAAGGAAGATCCATCATTTAGAGTCACTTCAGATGAAGAGTCTGGTCAAACAATTATCAAAGGAATGGGGGAACTACATTTAGACATTATTGTGGACAGAATGAAGAGAGAATTTAAAGTAGAAGCAAATGTGGGTGCTCCTCAAGTTGCTTACAGAGAGACAGTAGAAAATTCTTCAGAGGTTGAGTATACGCATAAAAAACAAAGTGGAGGTGCTGGTCAATTTGCAAAAGTTAAATTATTAGTGGAGCCACAAGAGGCAGGCAAAGGTAGAGAGGTTGAAAGTAGAATTAAAGGTGGTGCTATTCCAAAAGAATTTATCCCTGGCGTTGAAAAGGGTATCGAGACAGTCTCTGATGGGGGAATTTTGGCTGGTTTCCCTTTAATTGATTATAAAGTAACTATCCTTGACGGGTTGCATCACGATGTAGACTCAAGTGTTTTAGCTTTTGAGCTTGCTAGCAGAGCGTGTTTCAAGGAAGCATGCACGAAAGGTGGTCTTAAATTATTAGAACCAGTTATGCGGGTAGAAGTTGTCACTCCTGAAGATTACATGGGCGATGTAATTGGGGATTTGAATAGTAGAAGAGGTCAAATAAGCACCCAAGAGCAAAGAGGAAATGCAACAGTCATAACAGCTATGGTGCCCCTGGCAAATATGTTTGGCTATATTAATAATTTGAGATCAATGTCTCAAGGAAGAGCTCAATATTCTATGTTCTTTGATCATTACTCTAAAGTGCCACAAAATGTTCAAGACGAAGTAACTAAAAAAATTGCAGGCTAAAATGGAAAAACAAAATATTAGAATTAAATTAAGAGCTTACGATAATAAAATCTTAGACGCATCAACAGAGGAAATAGTGAACACAGTTAAAAGAACTGGGGCTACTATCAAGGGACCTATCCCTTTACCCACAAGGATAGAAAGATATACAGTTTTAAGATCACCACATATCGATAAGAAAAGCAGAGAACAATTTGAGTCAAGAACCCATAAAAGATTAATAGATATTATTGAGCCAACACCGCAAACAGTTGAAGCACTAATGAAACTAGATTTAGCTTCAGGAGTTGATGTGGAGATAAAGATTTAATTATGAGTGAAATTTCATTAATAGGAAAAAAAATTGGTATGACTAGAGAATTTTATAAGTCTGGACAACTAGTGCCAGTCACTGTTTTGAAGATGGAGAAAGCAAGAGTTATTCAAATTATTGATGAAGAAAAAAGAGGCTATAAAGCAGTTCAGCTTGGGTATGGAAAAATTAAAAATTCAAAACTTACAAAAGCTATGAAAGGTTATTTTGCTAAAAAAAATACAGAGGCAAAAAAAAAATTAAAAGAATATAGGGTAAAAAATTTAGAGAATTACAAAGAAGGAAATGAATTTGGTCTTGAAATTTTTAAGGATATAAAATTCGTAGATACAAAATCAAGAACAATAGGTAAAGGATTTGCTGGTGCTATGAAAAGACATAATTTTGGAGGTCTAAGAGCTTCTCATGGTGTCTCAATTTCTCATAGATCTCATGGTTCAACTGGTCAAAGACAAGATCCAGGAAAAGTTTTTAAAGGAAAAAAAATGGCTGGACACATGGGAGATAAATTAAGAACTATGCAAAACATTGAAATAATTAAGACTGATCTAGAAAATGAACTCCTTTATTTAAAAGGATCTATTCCAGGCTCAAAAAACTCCGAGGTAATTGTTAAGGGATCTGTCAAAAACATCCAAAAAATGACAATTGAGGAAAAAATTAAAGCTGCTGAACAAGCAAAAAAAACACCAGATAAAAAGAAAAAATAATGAAAATTGATAAATTAAATTTAGATGGAAAGAAAAGCTCAATAGAAGTTTTAGATAAAATTTTTTCAGCAAAAATAAATAACAAACTTGTTAGTGCTGTGTTATATAAAATTAATGCTAATTATAAAGGAAGAAGAGGTAAAACAAAACAACAAAACGAGGTGTCTGGTCCAACATCTAAAATTTATGCGCAAAAAGGAACGGGGAATGCAAGACACGCTAGTAAAAAGGCACCTATATTTGTGGGTGGTGGAATAGCTCATGGCCCCAAAGGTCAATTAGCCTACAAAATTAGAAAATTAAATAAAAGTGAGAAGAAAAACAGTGTCGCATCTTTAATAAGCGAAAAAAATAGAAATAAAAATCTGATAGTGTTTAGCGATTTTGTAAAAGATATAAAGAAAACTAAGGAAATCTTCCAAATTATTAAAAAATTTGAGCTTACTAATTCTCTAATGATATTAGATAAATCCTCAAAAGATAAAATTGAAAGATCAATTAGAAACATACCAAATTTAAAAGTTACAGATGTAAATCACTTTAGTGCATTTGATATAGTAAAATTCAAGAAAATAGTTTTTACGGAAACTTCTGTGAAGGAACTAGAAAAGAGATATTCATGATGAACAAATTACACTTATACGATAAGATCATATCACCAATAGTCACTGAGAAATCTACGAATTTATCTGAGCAAAATAAAATTGTATTTAAGGTCCCATCTAATGCGAACAAAGATAATTTAAAAAGTAATATAGAAAAAATTTTTAAAGTAACAGTAACAAAAATAAATATTGTTAATAAACAAAATAGAACAAAGTTAACCAGAGGAAAAAAAATAAAAGTTTCAGGTTATAAAAAAGCAATTATAACTTTAAAAAAGGGTCAAAGTATTGATTTGACAACAGGAATATAACATGGCCTTAAAAACATTTAAACCTTATACAAAATCAACTCGAGGAACAATATTAGTTGATAGAACTGGGCTTTGGAAAGGTAAACCTTTTAAGTCTTTAGTTTCACCAAAAAAATCTATGAAAGGTAGAAATAACAATGGTCACATAACTTCGATTAATAGAGCAGGTGGTCATAAAAAAATGTACAGACATATTGATTTTTATAGAAAAAAATTTGACATGGTTGCTGTTGTGGAAAGAATAGAGTACGATCCAAATAGATCATGTTATATAATGCTGGTCAAATTTGAGGATAACTCACACGCATATTATTTAGCCCCTCACAAAATAAAAGTTGGAGATAAAATTGAAAATGGATCAAAAAAAGAAATAAAAATCGGAAATTGTATGCCATTACAAGATATTCCAGTTGGAGTAGACATTCACAATGTTGAAATTCAACCAGGTGGTGGAGGTAAAATAGCTAGATCAGCAGGTACATCCGTTACGATCAGCGGATTAGATGGGAATTATAGCCTTATAAAACTGGCTTCTGGTGAAGTGAGAAAAATTGACTCTAGATCACTAGCTACTATCGGCGTTTTAAGTAACCCGGATCAAAAAAATATTAAAATTGGAAAAGCTGGTAGATCAAGATGGCTTGGAAGAAGACCCCATACTAGAGGAGTAGTAAAGAACCCGGTAGATCATCCTCATGGAGGAGGTGAAGGAAAATCAGCAGGGGGAAGACATCCAGTTTCTCCAACTGGTCAATCTGCTAAAGGTCTTAAAACAAGAGATAATAAGAGAACAGATAAATTTATAGTTAGAAGAAGAAACAAAAGAAAGGATACAAAATAATGGCTAGGGCTATATGGAAAGGACCTTTTGTTGAGGAAAGTTTAATGAAAAAAGTTGATAAATATAAAACTGATCCAAAAAAAATACCTGTAAAAACATGGTCTAGAAAGTCGACGATTATTCCTGATTTTGTAGGAGTAAGTTTCTTAATTTATAATGGGAAAAAATTTATACCCATAACAGTTTCTGAGGATATGGTTGGGCATAAATTGGGAGAGTTCGCTCCTACCAGAACATTTTTTGGGCATACTCCAGCTGATAAAAAAGCTAAACCTGCAGAGGCAGAAACTAAAAAATAAATTATAATGAGTAAAAAAAAGAAAATTGATAAAAATAAGAATAAAACAGTCAAATCTATTAATAATAATATTAGGTCTAGTGTAAGAAAACTTAACCCAATTTTAAGAGGTATTGTTGGTAAGAAGGTAGATGTTGCTATTAGAGATTTACAATTTTCTGAAAAAAGAATTACAAAAGATATAAGAAAAACTATTAATTCAGCCGTAGCAAATGCAGAAAATAATTTTCAGTACGACATAGATAAGTTGATTGTCAAAGAAGCTTACTGTGGGAAAAAAATTATCATGAAAAGATTTAGACCTAGAGCTAAAGGTAGAGCAGCACCTATACTAAAACCTTACTCAAGCGTAACAATAATCTTATCAGAAATTAAGAAAATGGAGAGTCATGGGACAAAAAGTTAATCCTGTTGGTTTTAGGCTGGGTGTTAATAGAGGCTGGGACTCTGTTTGGTACGCTAAGAAAAAAGATTTTGGAAATTACTTAATTGAGGATTTTAAAATCAGGGAATATGTGAAAAAAAATGTAATTAACTCTGGAGTTTCAAAAGTAATGATAGAGAGAACAGCAAATAAATGTTATGTGACAATTTACACTTCAAGGCCAGGTTTTGTAATTGGAAAAAAGGGAAGTGACATAGATAAGATTAAGAATAATTTATCAAAATTTACTAGTAATGAAGTTACATTAAATATTAAAGAGGTTAAAAAACCTGAGACAAATGCTTATTTAGTTGCTGAGAATATTGCACAACAATTAGTAAAAAGAATTTCTTATAGAAGAGCAATGAAAAGATCTATGCAATCTTGTTTAAGATTAGGAGCAAAAGGAATTAAAGTTTCTATAAGCGGTAGGTTAGGTGGCAATGAAATAGCAAGGACTGAATGGCTTAGAGAAGGGAGCATACCATCTCATACATTAAGAGCTGATATAGACTATGCTGAGGCTGAAGCATTAACAACTTATGGAATTATAGGAATAAAAGTTTGGATTTATAAAGGTGAAGTTTTTGCCAAAGAATTTAGTCAAGAGACAAATAAAGTAACTCAAAGAGAAATAAAGGAGTAAGATGTTGCAACCAGTTAGAACTAAATGGAGAAAAGCACATAAGGGTCGTATTCATGGAAATGCTTCGAGGGCAAATTTTATTAATTATGGTGCTTATGCATTAAAAGCCTTATCACCAGATAGGGTTACTGGAAAACAAATTGAGGCAGCCAGAGTAGCTCTTACGAGACATATGAAAAGACAGGGTAGGGTCTGGACAAGAATTTTTCCAAATATTCCTGTGTCTAAGAAACCAATCGAAGTTCGTATGGGTAAAGGTAAAGGATCACCTGAGTTTTACGCATGCAGAGTCAAGCCAGGAAGAATATTATTTGAGGTAGATGGTGTATCAGAGGAAATAGCAAAAGAAGCTTTATACAAAGCTTCAGCTAAACTTCCAATAAAAACAAAAACTATAAAAAGATTTACATAATGAAAAAAAAAGAAATTAAAAAACTTACTAAGAGTGAAATTTTGAAAAACATTGATAAATTTAAAAAAGATTTATTTAACTTTAGATTTCAAAAGATTAATTCACAAGTTACCAATCCAGCAAAAATTGGTGAAACAAAAAAAAATATTGCAAGATTAAAAACAATTTTAAGAGAAAAACAAAATGCCTAAAAAAATTTTGACAGGTGTTGTAATTAGCGACAAACCAAACAAAACGATAACTGTTATTGTTGAGCGTAAATATTCTCATCCTTTGTTAAAAAAAGTTGTAAAAGTTAAAAAAAAATATAATGCGCATGATGAAAATAATAAGTTTAAAAAAGGTGACAAAGTATCAATTATTGAGAGCAAACCATTTTCAAAGAACAAACGATTTCAGGTTATGGAGAATTTAAAGCAATGATTCAGGTTCAAACAGAGTTAAACGTAGCAGATAATACAGGGGCAAAAAAAATAGAGTGCATTAAAGTATTGGGTGGCTCAAAAAGAAGATACGCGAGTATTGGTGATACGATTGTTATTGCTGTAAAAGAGGCTATACCCAAAGGTAAAGTTAAAAAAGGATCAGTTCATAAAGCTGTAGTAGTAAGAGTTAAAAAAGGCATTCATAGAGATGACGGCTCAAAAGTAAAATTTGATAATAATGCAGCTGTTTTAGTTGATGATAAAGGTGAGCCAGTAGGCACTAGAATATTTGGACCAGTTACAAGAGAACTTAGGAATAGAGGTCAAATGAAAATAATTTCACTAGCACCAGAGGTCCTATAATGATTAAAAAGGGATTAAAAGTAAAAGTTTTAGCTGGAAAAGATAAATCTAAAGAAGGAGAAGTAATTGAAATTGATAGACAAAACAATAGAGCAAAAGTTAAAGAAATTAATATGGTTAAAAAGCATATAAAAACTACTAAAGAAAAAAAAGGTGGAATAGTATCAAAAGAAAACTTTATACATCTATCAAATCTAAAGTTAGTAGAAACGAAAATAAAAAACAAAAAAACTGAGGCTAAAAAATAATGACTCCAAGACTTAAAGAACTTTATCTAAAAGAAATTCAACCCAATCTAAAATCTCAGTTTGGGTTAAAAAATTTATACATGGGTCCAAAAATTGAGAAAATAATCCTAAATATGGGATTAGGATTGGATGGTAACGATAATAAAATATTAAAATCTTGTGAAGAAGATTTAGCAAAAATAACTGGTCAAAAACCTGTTATTACTAAATTTAAAAAATCTGTAGCTAACTTTAAAACTCGTAAGGGATCAAATGCTGGCTTAAAGGTTACTTTGAGAAAAAATAAAATGTATGAGTTTTTAGATAGACTTGTGAATATTGCATTACCGAGAATTAAGGATTTTAGAGGATTGTCAACTAACGGTTTTGATAAATTTGGAAATTATACTTTTGGAGTTAAGGAACATATTATTTTTCCAGAAGTTAGTTTTGACAGAGCAGATAAAGTTAGAGGATTAGATATAACTATAGTTATTTCCTCAAGAAATAATGAACACAGCCTTGCTTTGTTAGAAAAAATGAATTTTCCATTTATTAAAAAAGGAGATAACTAAAAATGGCCAAGTTAAGTTCAATTAATAAGAATAATAAAAGGATTAAATTATCAGATAGATTTTATCAAAAAAGGATGAAGTTGAAAAAAATAATTATGAATAAAAAACTTCCTTTAGAGGAAAGATTTAAAGCACAACAAAAATTGTCTAAATTACCAAGGAACTCTGCGAAAGTAAGAGTAATGAACAGATGCCAAATTACTGGAAGACCCCATGGAGTATATAGAAAACTGAAAATATCTAGAATTGCATTAAGACAACTAGGATTGCAAGGAAAGATACCAGGATTAATCAAATCAAGTTGGTAGAAAGGAAATTATGAGTTTAAGTGACCCTATAGGAGATATGATAGCAAGAGTAAAGAATGCTCAAGCACGAAATCATAAAAAAGTTGAATTACCATCATCTAATTTTAAAGTTAAAATTGCTGATATTCTTAAGAATGAGGGTTTTATTAAGGATTTTAAAGTGAATTCTGAAGCAAACAAATCTGTTCTCTCTTTAGAGTTAAAGTATCATTCAGGCAATCCAGTTATAAGTGCATTTGAAAGAGTATCAAAACCAGGAAGAAGAATTTTTTCAAGTGCTGATAGCTTGCCAAAGATAAACAATGGCTTAGGCATAGCAATAATTTCAACACCAAAAGGTGTAATGACCGATATCGATGCAAGAAAACAGCGCATTGGTGGCGAAATAATCTGTAAGGTATTTTAGATGTCAAAAATAGGTAAAATGAATATTACTATTCCTGATAAAGTAAAAGTAGCATTGGCAGGTAATATTTTAAATATTGAAGGTCCTTTAGGAAAAAAATCTTTAAATATTGATTTAGAAATATTCAATTTAGATATTAAAGATGGCAAAGAAATATCTATTAAACCTAAAAAAGTTGATCAAAAAATTAAAAGATTATGGGGCATGAATAGAAGCTTAATCAATAATGCAGTTATAGGTTCTAGCAAAGGATACGAAAAGACTCTTGAGTTAATTGGAGTTGGGTATAGAGCTCAATTAAAAGGAAATCAATTAAACCTACAACTTGGATACAGCCATGATATTAACTTTGATATTCCAGAAGGAATAAAGATATCTGTTGAAAAACAAACAACATTAAAAATTACAGGTGTTGACAAACAATTAGTAGGAGCAGTGGCGTCAAAACTTAAAACTTTTAGAAAAATTGAGCCTTATAAAGGTAAAGGAGTTAGAGAAAAGGGACAATATGTGCTTAAAAAAGAAGGAAAGAAAAAATAATGAAATTAAATACAAGTAAAAGAAAAAAATTTAGAGTGAGCAACAAACTTAAAAAAGTTGCTTCAATTGATAGATTTAGATTAAGTATTTCCAGATCATCAAAAAATATCTCAGCTCAAATAATTGATGATAGTAAAAATATTACTTTAATCTCGGCATCTTCTGTTGAAAAGGATTTTAAATCAGGACCTAAGGTTAATAAATCTGAATTATCTAAGCTTGTTGCTCAAAAATTAGCGAAAAAAGCAATAGAAAAAAAAATAACAAAAATTTTTTTTGATAGAGGTCTTTATAAATACCATGGAAGGGTAAAAATTTTTGCTGAGACACTACGTGAAAATGGGATGAAATTTTAGTTATGGAAAATGTTAAAAATAAAAAATCAGATGACATATTAGAAAAATTAGTTCACATCAATCGTATTACAAAGGTTGTTAAAGGAGGTAGAAGATTTGGCTTTTCAGCTTTAGTTGTTGTAGGTAATCAGGCAGGCAGAATTGGAGTAGCGCATGCAAAAGCTAAACAAGTTCCTGATGCTATTAAAAAGGCCAATGAAATGGCTAGAAGAAAGTTAATTTATATACCATTGAGAGAAGGTAGAACCATTCATCATGATGTAAAAGCTAAAGATGGATCTGGTAGAATTGTGTTAAGAGCGGCATCAAAAGGAACAGGTATCATTGCTGGAGGTCCGGTCAGAGCTGTTTGTGAGGTTTTAGGTGTTAAAGATATTGTGGCTAAATCGATGGGCACATCTAATGCACATAATGTTATAAGAGCTACGATGAAAGCATTATTAAAACAAAATTCACCAAAACAAATATCTAGTATTAGAAATAAAAAAATATCGGAAATTATAGAAAAAAGAGGATAATGATAAGTCTAAATAATAGAAAAAAAATTAACAAAACTAAAATCAGAGTTGGAAGAGGAATTGGCTCTGGAAAAGGCAAGACATCTGGAAGAGGTGTTAAAGGTCAAAAATCTAGATCTGGTGTTGCTATAAAAAGTTTTGAAGGTGGTCAAATGCCTCTATACAGAAGGTTGCCTAAAAGAGGTTTTAATCCAATAACTAAACCAAACATTGCAATTTTAAATTTAAACAAGATACAATCTTATATAGACAAGAAAAGTATAAAGATAAGTGAAACTTTAAATTCTGATCTTTTAAAAAAACTTAGATTGATAAACAAAAATTCAATCAAATTAAAAATTTTGGGTACAGGAAATATTAAGGATAAAATAAATATTGAAGCAGACCTTGCATCAAAATCAGCTGTAGAAAAACTTGAGAAAGTGGGTGGATCTATACAAATTAAAAAGTAATTATTATCTAAATGAGCTCATCATCATCAAGTAATGATTTAAGAAATAGAATAATATTTACTATAGCTATTTTAGCTGTTTACAGATTTGGAACATTTGTTCCATTACCTGGAGTAGATCCTGAACAATTAAAAATAATGATGGAAGGTAATCAAAAGGGATTGTTAGGAATGTTCAATGTTTTTGCAGGTGGAGCTGTTAGTAGAATGGCTATATTTGCATTAGGGATTATGCCTTATATTTCCTCTTCAATTATCGTTCAACTTTTAACTGGAGTTTCAGATTATTTTAAAAATTTAAAGGCTCAAGGAGAGATTGGTAGATCTAAGATCACTCAAATAACAAGGTATGGAACAGTTTTATTAGCTACACTACAAGGTTATGGATTAGCAGTTGGTCTGGAATCCTCAGCAAATTTAGTGATTAATCCAGGTGTTTTTTTTAAGATTTCTACTGTAACGACAATAGTTGCAGGAACAATTTTTTTAATGTGGCTAGGAGAACAAATTACTCAGAGAGGAATTGGAAACGGAATTTCTCTAATTATTTTTGCCGGTATCGTTGCGGAAATTCCAAGAGCCTTAGTAACGACATTTGAATTAGGCAGAACAGGTGCAATATCAACATTAATGATAATAGGAATATTTATTTTATTAATTATTACTATTTTGTTTATTGTTTTTATGGAAAGAGCTTTAAGAAAAATACTTATAAATTATCCTAAAAGACAAATGGGGAATAAAATGTATGGTGGGGAATCTTCTCATTTACCTCTTAAGATCAACCAAGCTGGAGTAATACCTGCAATATTCGCTTCAGCTTTATTACTGTTACCTGTAACATTTTCGAATTTTAATTTTTCCAATAATGAGACATTTTTAAATTTAAGTTCTTATTTTACTCAAGGACAACCACTTTATATGCTGTTATATGCGTCAGGAATAGTATTTTTTACTTTTTTTTATACTTCTATAACTTTTAATCCAAATGAAACTGCAGATAATTTAAGAAAATATGGTGGTTTTATTCCAGGAATAAGACCTGGTGAAAGCACAGCTTTATATATAGAGAATATTTTAACAAAATTAACAACAATTGGTGCCTCGTATCTAACATTAGTATGCTTGATGCCTGAATTTTTAATTGCAAATTATCCTATACCTTTTTATTTGGGGGGAACTTCAATTTTAATTGTTGTTGTAGTTGCTATTGATACTGTTACACAAATACAAACTAGATTAATGAGTTCACAGTATGAGCAACTAATAAAAAAAACAAAGTTTGGTAGATAAGATAATAAAAGTGAATTTAATTTTATTTGGACCTCCAGGAGCCGGCAAAGGAACACAAGCTAAATATTTAGTTGATAAATTTAATGGCTTCCAGATATCTACAGGAGAAATTTTAAGAAATGAAATTAAAAAAAATTCAGAGATTGGTAAAATGATCATAGAAGATATGAATGATGGAAAATTCGTCAAAGATGAAATAGTTAATAAACTAATTAAGGATGTAATATTTGATCCAAAGAATAAAAATAGATTGATATTTGATGGATATCCTAGATCTCTTACTCAAGCTAAGAACTTAGACTCATTGTTACAAAATTCAGATCAAAAATTAGATTACATTTTTTTTCTCAACGTAAATAAAGATATAATAATAAAAAGAATTCAAAAAAGAAAAACTTTAGAAAAAAGAACAGATGATGATACTGAAACTATTCTAAAAAGGTATGACACTTATATGGAAACTACTAAGCCTGTTTTAAATTTCTATAACAAAAATCCAAATTTTTATGAAATTGATGGGACTTTAGAAATTGACGAAATAACCGCTAAAATAGAAGCTTTTCTCAATGTTTAAGACATTGACTTTAAAAGATCTTCTTATATAAAAGGCTAAAATTTATCACATTATTTATGGCTCGTATTGCAGGTATTAATATTCCACAAAATAAATTAGTTCATATTGGATTAACCTATATATATGGAATAGGTGAAAAATTCTCAGGTGAAATTTGTAAGTCTCTGGCAATTCCTAAAGATAAAAGGGTAAATCAACTTACAGATGATGAAATATTAAAAATTAGAGAATTTATAGACCAAAACTTCAAAGTAGAAGGTGACTTAAGAAGAGATTACTCTTTGAGCATTAAAAGATTAATAGACCTTGCTTGTTATAGAGGTTCGAGGCATAGAAAAAAATTACCGGTAAGAGGACAAAGAACTAGATGTAATGCTAGGACAAGAAAAGGCAAGGCTATAGCAATAGCAGGAAAAAAATTAACTCCACTTAAAAAATAATTATGGCAAAGTTAGAAAAACCTGAAAATAAAGATTTAAAAACTGAAAAAGTCACAAAAAAAGTTAACAAAAGTTCTTATTCTAAGAAAAAAAAAACTAAAAAAAATATTTTAAATGGAATTGCTTTTGTTCAGTCTACTTTTAATAATACAATAATTTCAATTGCCGATACGAATGGTAACGTTATTTCTTGGGCATCTGCCGGTCAAAAAGGTTTTAAAGGTTCAAGAAAATCAACTCCGTACGCTGCACAAGTTGCTGCGGATGCTGCAGCATCAAAGGCTTTAGAATTTGGAATGAAAACTTTATCAGTAGAGGTCAAAGGGCCAGGATCTGGACGCGAGACAGCTTTAAGAGCATTGCAGGCAAGAGGATTTAAAATTCTATCTATCAAAGATACAACTCCAATGCCTCATAACGGAAGTAGACCACCAAAAAAAAGGAGAGTTTAATGGAAACTGAGAATGTGAATGTAAAAAATTGGAAATCTTTAATTAAACCAGCTAAACTAGATGTTAAAATTAGTGATGACCTCACACAAGCAACCGTTGTTGCTGAACCATTAGAAAAAGGTTATGGATTAACATTAGGGAATTCTTTAAGAAGAATACTTTTATCATCTATCAGAGGTGCTGCTGTTACTTCTATTCAAATTGACGGAGTTTTACATGAATTTACCTCTATAAAAGGTGTTAGAGAAGATGTTACAGATATAGTTTTAAATGTAAAATCTCTAGCTTTAAAATGTTCATCTGAAGGCACAAAAAAATTAGTTTTAGACGCTAAAGGACCAGGAGAAATCAAAGCATCAAATATTACTTCTATTGCTGATGTTGAAATACTTAATCCAGATTTAGTAATATGTAATTTAGATGAAAATACAAATTTTCATATGGAAATGAATATTAATACAGGTAAAGGTTATGTCCCTGCTGAATTAAATAAACCTGAAGAGCCCCCTTTAGGTTTAATCGCTATTGACTCTTTATATAGCCCAGTAAAAAAAGTATCTTACTCAGTAAGCACTGCCCGAGAAGGTAAAGCACTAGATTACGATAAACTTACAATGGAAGTAGAAACAAACGGATCAATATCTGCAGAAGATGCCATAGCTTATTCTGCAAGAATATTTCAAGATCAATTAAAGATGTTTATAAATTTTGATGAACCAGTTGAAGCTCCAATTAAAGAAGTTTCTACTGAACCAGAATTTAATAAAAATTTATTAAGAAAAGTTGATGAACTTGAGCTTTCTGTTAGATCAATGAATTGTCTAAAAAATGATAATATAATTTATATTGGAGATTTAGTTCAAAAATCTGAGGGGGAAATGTTGAGAACACCTAACTTTGGAAGAAAATCCTTAAATGAAATAAAAGAAGTTTTAACCGGAATGTCACTATATCTAGGCATGGAAATACCTAATTGGCCTCCAGATAATATAGCAGAAATGTCAAAAAAACTTGAGGAAGCGATCTAATGAGACACGCTATGGCTAACAAAAGGTTGAATAGAACTTCTGAGCATAGAAAAGCTTTGTTAAAAAATATGCTTAATTCACTAATTAAATACGAACAAATTAAAACTACATTGCCTAAGGCAAAATTTTTAAAACCACAAGCAGATAAAATAATTACTCTTGGAAAAAAAGATACTTTGCAAACAACAAAAATTTTGATTTCAAAATTACAAGATTCTAAGTCTGCAAATAAAGTAAAAAAAACTCTTTCAAAAAGATATGAAAAAAGAAAAGGTGGTTACACCAGAATAATAAAAGCTGGATTTAGATATGGTGATAATGCACCTATGGCTATCATTGAGTTTGTAGACAGAAATGTTGAGGCTAAAAGAGTTGATAAAAAGAAAAAAGATCTCGAAAAATCACCTGAAAAAGAATCTGAAAAAAAATTAGCTACTTCTTGATATTTTATACATCAGATTTATAACAACATGATTAAAAGCTTCACTGTTGAATCAAAAAATAATAATATGCGTATTGATCGTTTATTAAGAACAAAAATAGGCAAAATTCCTCAAGGCCTTATTGAAAAAAGCTTGAGAAATGGAAAAATAAAATTAAACAAAAAAAAAGTTAAAAGTTCACACAAAGTTTTTACTAATGACAAAATTGAACTCTTTGACTTTAAATTTAAAGAAGAGATAATTCAAAAAAAAAAAAAATTTATTCCAACAAATGAAATTATTAAGTCTAATGAAAATTTGATTATAGATAATAATGATAACTTTATTGTATTAAATAAAAGTTCTGGAGTTTCTGTTCAAGGAGGGACCAAATCAAAAAAAAATTTAATTGATATTTTTTCTAAAAGTGAAATTTTTGAGGGAACAAAACCTTACTCTGTACATAGACTAGACAAAGATACATCAGGTGTTTTTATCATTGCCAAAAATAGAGAAACGGCTCAAATATTAACATCACTTTTTAGACTAAGAAAAGTTCACAAAACCTATTTAGCTATATGCCATGGTGAATTAGAAATGGATATGGGAGAATGGAATGATGATTTAATAAGATACGACAATGGAAAAAAAATAATAGAAAAATCAAAAACTATTTTTAAAGTTTTAGATAAAAATTTTAATGCCAGTTTAATTGAAATGAAACCAATAACAGGAAGAAAGCATCAATTAAGAAAACAACTGTTTAATGTTGGTAATTCAATTTATGGTGATCAAAAATATAGGTCGCTCAATGTATCTAGGGGTATTAATAAAAATTTAATGCTACATTCTTATAAAATAAAATTTATCTTCAAAGATAAAAAATATACTTTTAAAGCCTTGTTACCTGAATATTTTAAAAAACTATTAATAACTAAGAGACTTAATATTCCAAATTAGAGATAAAATTTTTTATCAATTTACTTTCTATACCTTTATAATCTTGATTAATTATTTCTTTGAGATTAGTAACACCTTTATCTTTGATGCCACATGGTATAATTGATTCATATCTTTTTAAATCATTTTCAATATTTAATGAAAAACCATGATATGCAATCCACTTACTTACTCTAACCCCTATTGCAGCAACTTTTTTTGTTTCAAATTCATCTTGAAACCAAATACCAATATTTTTTTTATCAGCAAAAGTTTTAATTTTGTAAAATTTAAGTGTATCAATAATAGTTTTTTCAATTTTGGATATAAATTTTCTTATATCTTTTTTTCTTTTTTTTAAATCAATAACAAAATAACAAATTAATTGACCTGGCCCGTGATAAGTAATTTTTCCACCTCGATTGGTTTCTAAAATTTTGATAGACTTATCCAAAATTTCTGTTTTTTTATAGCTAGTTCCTGCAGTAAAAATATTTTCATGTTCCAAAATCCAAATTAATTCTCTAGAATTACCCTCATAAATATTGATTAGTCTTTCTTCCATAAATTTTATGGCATATTCATATTTTACCGGTTTTTTTGACTTTTTAATCTCAATATTCATTTAAAAATTGTAATCTTTATATTTTGTATTAAAAGTTCCGTCTGAATAATAGGAATATTTATGTCTTTAATAAAAAAAATCAAAGATAAAAAAGTCAATTTTGAATTTAATAAAGAATACATAAAAGTTGTCACAGACAAAATAAGTTCTAATGATGCTCTATTTATAACAAATTCTTTTAAAGAAATGCACCCTGCTGATGCGGCAGATATAATTGAACATTTAAGCCAAAATAACAGAGAAAATCTTATAAAACTTAATAACTTCAAAATTGAACCAGAGGTTTTTATAGAGCTAAATGAGTCTGTTCAAACTGAAATAATTAAATATCTGTCTTCTGAGTCAATTGTAGGCATACTTAAAAATTTAGAGTCAGATGATGCAATTGCTATTTTAGAAAATGTTGAGGAAAAAGATAAAAATGCAATATTAAGTTTATTACCACCCAAAGATCGGTTTGCTTTGTTGGAAGGATTAAGTTATCCAGAAGATAGTGCTGCTAGAATTATGCAGAGAGAATTTACCGCAATTCCTAGTAATTGGTCTGTTGGTCAAACGATTGACTATTTAAGGGAAAATAAAGATTTACCAGAGCAATTTTTAGAAATTTTTATAGTTGATGAAAACTTTAAACCAGTTGGAACTGTACCTTCATCAAAAGTGTTAAGAACCCCAAGAGAGTCTAAAATGTCATCAATAATGGAAGACTCAACTTTTTTAGTGCCTGTTGATATGGATAGGGAGGAAGTAGGAAATATATTTGAGAATTATAATTTGAATTCTGCTTGTGTAGTTGACAAAAATAATAAATTAGTTGGCATGATAACATCAGATGACGTTTTAACCGTTTTAAAAGAAGAAGCAGAAGAAGATGCTTTGAGATTAGCTGGAGTAGGTGATGAAGAAATTACTGATGGTGTAATAACCAAAACCAAAAGAAGATTTAACTGGTTATTGTTAAATCTTTTTACAGCCTTTCTAGCAACATATTGTATAAGTTTGTTTGGAGCAACTATCGAGCAAATGGTTGTTTTAGCTTTTTTAATGCCAATTGTAGCTTCTATGGGCGGTAATGCGGGAATGCAAACACTTGCTGTTACGGTGAGAACATTAGCCACTAATGATCTTACAAAAAATAATTTTAATCAAAATATCTTAAAAGAATTTAATATTGGTATTTTAAATGGAATTATTTTTGCTGTAATAAGTTCTTTAATAGTTCAGCTATGGTTTCAAGATTTTCAACTATCTCTAATAATATCAATATCTATGATATTAACTATGGTTGTAGCTGGGTTATTTGGAATTTTAGTTCCTGTCACATTAAAAAAAATGAATATAGATCCCGCTATTGCCTCAAGTGTTTTTGTAACAACTATAACAGATGTAATTGGTTTCGTTTCTTTCTTAGGTGTAGGAGCTTATTTCTTGTAAACATTAAAAATTATCTATCAGTCTTACGTCATTTAAATAATAACCAATAAAAACTTTAGAATTTTTAATCTTAAGAGTTTTTTTTAAATCGAATTTATTTCTAAGTTCAAGATATTCAATTTTTATGTTATCAAAAACGTTCAATTCTTTTTTCTTTTGAGCTATTTTCTTTTTAATATTTACTGCAGTAGACATCTTTTTTTTAAAGGAAATTAAATTTTTAGAAATAGATCTTGCAATAAATAATCCTTTTTTATCTAAAAGCATATTCCTTGAGGAAAGAGCTAACTGATGATTATCTCTAATTGTTTTACATGAAATTATTTTACTTTTATTTCTTTTTTTAAAATAATTTTTAATTAAATATAATTGTTGAAAATCTTTTTCCCCCATAAATATTTTTTTAGGTTTGATCATTCTTGTTAATCGATCCATAACATCTATCACACCTTCAAAATGTCCCTTTCTATATTTAGCACATAAAATCTTGTCTTTTTTAGAGATTTTGATTTTAATTTTTCTTTTAGAGTCATAAATATCTTTATTGCTCGGTAAAAAAACAAAATCTACTTTTAACTTTCTTAAAATTGATAAATCTTTTTTTTTATTTCTAGGGTATCTATTATAATCTTTTGTATTATTAAATTGGGTTGGGTTTACAAAAATACTAACAAGAGTTCTATTGCACTCTTTTTTAGAGCGCTCTATTAACGAGATATGACCTCGATGAAGACCACCCATTGTAGGTACAAAACCCAAATTAGAGACAGAATTTAATGCCTCATTTAAATCATTTTTATTTATTAAAATTTTCATTTGTATAAAACATTTTAATAAGTAAAACATTTAAATGATTAAACAAGCGATTATTCCATTGGCTGGTTTGGGCACAAGATTACTACCTCTTACCAGTGTTTTTGCTAAAGAACTTTTGCCTATGAATGGTAGACCGGGCATTGAATATATTTTAGATGAATGTATTGATGCAGGTATAAAAGAGGTAATTTTTATAATTTCAAAAAAAAAAATAATGATTAAAAATTATTTCTACAATGATAATTTTTATAAGAAAATTATTTCCAAAAAAAAAGATTTAAGAATTTCTAATGAATATAAAAAAATATTGAAATATAAAAAAATGATTAAATTTGTTTATCAGAATAAACCTCTTGGTACAGGAGATGCTGTTCTCAAAACGAAAAAATATATCAAAGATAAATACTTTTTAATGTTATTACCTGATGATCTTATATTAAAAGAGAACTGTTCAAAATCTATGATTAAGGTTCATAATAAATTTAAGTCAAGCGTAATGGCTAGTATGAATGTAGAAAGAAAAACTATTTCTAGATGGGGTATCTTTAAAATAGATAAAAAAATTGATAATAAAAATTATTTAATAAATGATGTTATTGAAAAACCATCAATTAAGAATGCACCATCTAATAAAGCTGTAATTGGGAGATATATTCTTCCAAAAAAAATTTTTTCAAAATTACTTAAACAAAAACCTGGGAGAGGCGGTGAAATACACATCACGGATGCTATACAATCATTAATAAAGGAAAATAACAAATTTATAGCACATAATTTTTCTGGAAAATATTTAGACTGCGGAAGTATGAAGGGTTATATAAAATCATCAGAGGAAATTGCCAAATTATGAAATTATGTATGATTGGAACTGGCTATGTAGGCTTAGTTAGTGGAGTTTGCTTTTCTGATTTAGGAAATGATGTAATCTGTGTTGACAAAGATAAAAATAAGATTGATTTACTTAAAAAAGGTAAAATTCCTATCTTTGAACCTGGTCTATCCGAATTGGTTATAAAAAATTTCAAAAATAAAAGATTAAAGTTCTCTTCAAATTTAAAAAAATCAATTAATAACTCTGATATAATTTTTATTTGTGTAGGAACACCAACTAAAAAAGGTGGAAGTTCTGCAGATCTAAGTCAAATTTATAATGTTGCTAAAGAAATAAGCTCCTCAATTAATAAATTTAAGATAATTATAACCAAATCAACAGTGCCAGTTACAACAGGTGATGAAATTGAAAAAATTATAGCCAAAAAAAATTCAAAAAAAAAGTTTTCAATAGTTTCTAATCCTGAATTTTTAAGAGAAGGTGAAGCAATAAGAGATTTTATATATCCCGATAGAATAGTTGTAGGTTCAAATGATAAAAAATCAAATCGAATTTTAAAAAATTTATATAATCCTTTAATTTCTAAAGGAGCACAATATTTAAATACTTCTAGAAGGGCAGCAGAGTTAATTAAATATGCATCAAATGCATTCTTAGCTACAAAAATTACATTTATTAATGAAATTGCAAATTTATGTGAAAAGACTGGAATAAGTGTTGAAGATATATCAATAGGAATGGGTCTGGATAAAAGAATAGGTAGTCGTTTTTTAAGAGCAGGGCCTGCATATGGAGGATCTTGTTTTCCAAAGGATACTAAGGCAATTATTTCAACAGCTGATAAGTTTAAGTCAAACCTATCAGTAATAAAATCAGTTATAAAATCAAATGAAAATAGATCAAATATTTTATTAAAAAGAGTAAGTGAAATTTTAAATAATAAGATTAAAAATAAAAAGATATCTTTTTTAGGTGTAACATTCAAAGCTAACACAGACGATATGAGAGACTCTTCAAGTTTAATTATGATACCCTCACTCTCTAAAAAGGGTGCATTAATTAAGTATTACGATCCTACCGGTTTTAAAAAAGAGTTTTCTAAAATTAAAAATGTCAATTATGAGAATTCTATAAAAAAAACAATTGAGGACGCGGACTTAGTTATAATTCATACAGAATGGAATGATTTTAAATCTATAAACTTTAGTAAGTTATCAAAAAGAAAAAAAATAATTATATATGATTTAAGGAATATTTACTCTGTGGATAAAATGAAGAATCAAGGCTTAAAATATTATAGTGTGGGAAGATAAAATATTACTTTAGCTCAAAAACAGCATCAACTTCTACTGCAACACCTAAAGGTAAACTGTTTGAACTTACAGCAGCTCTCGCATGCATGCCGGACTCTCCAAAAACTAAAGCTATAAGATCTGATGCACCATTAATTACTTTGGGTTGATCTGTAAAATCGTTAGTTGAATTTACAAAACCTGTTAACTTTATACATGATTTAATCTTTGATAAATCGTTATTACAAGCTTTTTTAACTTGTGCAATTATACTCAGTGCACATCTTTTTGCAGCATTGTATCCTGCCTCAGTATCTAAATCTTTTCCTACTTTACCTTTTATTAGTTGACCGTTTTCATCGACAGAAATTTGTCCAGAAACAAATAATATTTTTCCAGAAATTTTTGTTGCAACATAGTTTCCAACTGGAGGTTTTGCTTCTGGCAAAATTATTTTGAGTTCTTTTATTTTATTATCATAACTCATCTTAATTTTCTTTTTTTTGATTTCTTTGTTTTATCGTATTCTTTTCTTTTCTCAATTAATATTAAAGCTTCCTCCATGGTTAATTCTGTAGGATCTTTTTCCTCAGGTATAGTAGCGTTAAGTGACTTGTATTTGATATAAGGTCCATATTGACCTTTCATTACTCTAACTGGTTTTTTATCCTCAGGGTGTTCTCCTAAATCTTTAATCATTGATGAAGACATTCGGCCAGGTTTAGCTTCGGCAATTAAAGTCACAGCTCTGTTTAAACCTATTGAAAATATTTCCTCTATATTCTCTATTCTTGCTGATTTATTTTCACACTTTAAGTAAGGACCAAACCTTCCAGTGTTTAAAGTAATTTCTTTTTGATTGTCAGGATTTATTCCTAAGGATTTTGGTAATGAACATAAAAATTTAGCTCTTTCTAAATCAATAGTTTCCAATTCTAATCCCTTTGGTATTGAAACATTTTTTAAAAGCTCGTTGATATCTGATTTAATTTTTTTTGTTTTCTTTTTTTGCTTTTTAGTTTTTTCAATTTCTATTTCTGAGGGAATTTTTTCATATTGAAGATAAGGTCCGAATCTTCCATTTTTTAAATATATATCATTCCCATTTTCATGTTTGCCAATGAATTTTGGTTCAGCTAATTGTGCTTGAGCAGCAGCTTTAGCTTTGGATAGAGGTCGAGTAAATTTACATTCAGGATAATTAGAACACCCAATAAAAGCACCACCTCTAAAACTATTTTTTAAACTTAGTGTACCCGTATTACATAATTGGCACTTTCTGACAATGTTTCCTTGATTATCCTTATCAAAAATCAAGTCCCCTAAACTTTCATTTAGTAAATCTAATACCTCTCTTGTCCTTTTTTCTTTAACTTTAGAAATATTATTATTGAAATCTCTCCAAAAAAGTTCCAAAACTTTTATCCAACTTTCTTTCCCAGTAGTGATTTCATCAAGTTGATCCTCCAATCCTGCAGTAAAATTATAATCTACATATTTTGAGAATAACTTCTCTAAAAACGCTGAAATTAATTTTCCTCTGTCAGTAGGAAAGAATCTTTTATTTAATATTTCTGCATATCCTCTATTTGCAATAGTTGAAATGATACTTGCATATGTAGACGGTCTACCTATTCCCAATTCTTCAAGTTTTTTAACTAGGCTAGCTTCTGAATATCTTGGTGGAGGTTGAGTAAAATGTTGTTCATCTATCAAAGACTCAATATTAATTAGACCTTTGGATACAGAAGGCAAAATATTCTCATCATCGTCTTTACTTTGATTATTATAAACCTTCAAAAATCCATCAAATTTTAAAACTGAGCCACTTGCTTTACAAATGCAATCATTATTATCAGATGTTATGGTTATTGTGTTCCTGTCAAACTTAGCAGACTCCATTTGAGATGATAGAGCTTTACTCCAAATAAGATCGTAAAGTTTATTTTGATCTGTGCTTAAATATTTTTTTACACTTTGTGGTGTTCGGATAATATCTGTAGGTCTAATTGCTTCATGAGCTTCTTGAGCATTCTTTGCCTTTTTTCCAGAATAATTCAAGGAGTCTTTTGGTAAATATTCATTGCCAATTTCATTTTTAATATATTCTCTAAATGTTGTAATTGCATCTTTAGATAAATTTGTGCCATCAGTTCTCATATAAGTAATCAAACCTATGGTTTCACCCTCTATCTCTATACCTTGGTAAAGTTTTTGGGCAATTTGCATTGTTCTAGACGCACCAAAACCCAATCTACTAGAAGCTGTTTGCTGTAATGTAGATGTTGTAAATGGACCTGTAGGATTACGATTTACCATTTTACTTGAAATATCAGTTATACTAAATTTTTTTTGATTGATACTCGAAATAGCTTTAATTATTTCTTCCTTGTTTCTAAACGAAAATTTTTCAATTTTTTTATCATTTAGATGACTTATACTAGCTGTGATATTTTGATTTTTTTGATCTTTGAACTTAATATTTAATGTCCAAAATTCCTCTGGTTTGAAAGACTCAATTTCATGCTCTCTTTCTGTGATTAATTTTAAAGCTACAGATTGTACTCTACCTGCAGACTTTGATCCTGGTAATTTTGTCCAAAGTATTGGAGAAATATTAAAACCTACGAGATAATCCAAAGCTCGTCTTGCCATATACGCATCTACAAGCAATGGTTCTATCTGCCTTGGGTTCTCAATACCATGCATGACCGCTTTTTTTGTAATTTCATTAAAAACTACTCTTTCAATTTCTTTATCTTTTAATAGTTTTTTTTCATTGAGATATTCTTTTACATGCCATGCTATTGCTTCACCTTCACGATCTGGATCAGTTGCAAGAATAATTTTAGCAGAATCTTTTGCAGCATCAGTAATCTCTTTAAGATACTTTTTTGAAAAGCTATCAACTTCCCACTCCATTTTAAAATCCTGATCTGGATCAACAGAACCATTTTTGGAAGGAAGGTCTCTTATATGACCATAGCTTGCTAAAACTTTATAATCATCACCCAAATATTTGTTGATAGTTTTAGCTTTAGCAGGACTTTCTACAATCACTAAATTCATAAACTACAAACTACCCAAATGACTTAGATAGTCAAATTAATAAATTTTTGTCTTAGTTTCTTCTTTATTTTTCAATCTTTTGATATTTTCTCGATGAGTAAAGAATATAAGGATAAACATTGTTGTAAAAAAAAATACTTGATCAAATCGACTTAAAATTAATAAATAAATTGGTATTGAAGCAGAAGCTATTAAAGATGAAAGAGAAGAATATTTTGAAACTAAAAAAGTTATACCCCATGAAACTAAAAAAATAATACCAAAATATATATTTATAGAAAATAAAATTCCAACATATGTTGCTACACCTTTTCCACCTCTAAACTTTAACCAAATCGGAAATACATGTCCTAAAAAAGCACATAATGAGGAAATGTATATTGATTCTTGAAAAAAAAATTTCACGTATAAAACTGGAATTACTGCTTTAAGAATATCTAAAATTAATGTTAAGTAACCAATAGTTTTATTGCCGGTTCTTAAAGCATTGGTTGCACCAATATTACCTGAACCAATTTCTCTAATATCTTTTTTTAAAAAAATCTTTGTGAGTATAAAACCAAATGGTATAGATCCCATAAGGTATGAAATTATACCTATTAAAAAAATTTCCATATTATAGCTTAAATAATTCTTTTCCCTTTACTAATGTATTTGTTACCCTACCTTGTAATTTTTTGTTTTCAATAGAGGTATTTTTAGATTTTGAAACTAACTTATCTTTTTTTACAATCCAAGGTTTGTTAATATCAACAATACATAGATCAGCATCATTGCCAATAGATAAATTACCTTTATTTATTTTTAATATTTTGGCTGGGTTAGATGTAAGAGCCTGAATAATTGTCTCAAGCTTGAGAGATCCGTTATGATACAACTCTAAACTAAGTGCTAATAGAGTTTCTATTCCAGAAGCACCAGTTGCGGCTTGCGCAAAAGTTAATCTTTTAGACTCTTCATCTTCAGGTTTATGGTCAGAAACAATAACATCAATCATTCCATCTTTTAATCCTTGAACTAAAGCTAGCCTATCTTCTTCTCTTCTTAATGGAGGTGATAATTTTAAAAAAGTTCTAAAGTCACCAATATCATTTTCATTTAGTGATAGATTGTTGATAGAAACACCAGAGGTAAACTTTACAATTTCTTTTCTCAGTTTAATAACCTCAATAGATTTTTGTGAAGATAATTGCGATATATGATATCTGCATTTCACTTTTTCTAGTAGTGTTAAATCTCTTTCAATTAAAATCCTTTCAGCTATCTCTGGTATACCTGACAATCCTAATTTAGATGCAATAATTCCAGAATTTATCATTCCATTTTTTGCTAATTCATAATCCTCAGCATGTTGCATAATCAAACAACCAAGATCTTTTGCAGAGTTCATTATTCGTGACATTAATCTGGGATTTTGAATTGTTCTTATACCATCTGTAAAGGCAATGATCCCTTTATTTTGTAAAAGACCAAATTCTGTCATATTGGTTCCTTCAACATTTTTTGTAAGTGAGGCACAGGGAAAAATATTTATTTTTGATTTATCTCTTCCTCTTCTTTTTAAAAAATCTACTATAGACACGTTATCTATTATTGGATCAGTATTAGGCATTGTAACTACTGATGTTACTCCCCCAGAAAGAGCTGCATTACTTAAAGTTCTAAAGTTTTCTTTGTATTCATAACCAGGCTCTCCAACAAAAACTCTCATATCAACTAATCCAGGGAAAATATGTTTACCTTTTAAATCAATTGGCTTTTCTCTACTTGGTAGATTATTTGTATTTACTTTTTTACCAATAGCCTCAATTTTACCCTCTTCATTTATAATTAACCCCCCAATTTCATTTATTGAATTAAGAGGGTCTATTATATTTGCATTAATAAAGTATTGTTTTTTCATCTAAGTACAAAATATTTTTAAACAAGCCATTCTTACAGCTACACCAAGTTCAACTTGCTCTTTAATTACACTTTTGTTGATATCATCAGCTAATATTGTGTCAATTTCTATACCTCTATTCATGGGCCCAGGATGCATAATTAAAGCATCAGATTTTGCGCACTCTAATTTGTCTGGTGTAAGCCCATAATATTCATAATATTCTCTGTTTGATGAAAGATATGAACTTGTCATTCTCTCATTTTGCAATCTTAACATCATTACGATATCGCAATCCTTCAAACCTTTTTTCATGTTAGTAAAAATATTTACACCAAATTTTTCAATCTCTTTTGGCATTAAATTTGTCGGAGCAATTATATTTACCTCAGCACCTAACATACTAAGTAAATAAATATTTGATCTTGCAACTCTTGAATGTAGTATGTCACCGCATATCGCAATTTTTAAACCTTCAATTTTATTTTTTCTAGTAATTATAGTTAAGGCATCTAATAAAGCTTGAGTAGGGTGCTCTCTTCTTCCGTCACCTGCATTTAAGACTGCACAATTAACTTTTTGAGAAAGCAAGTTACAAGCTCCAGAGTCTTGATGTCTGATAACAATAATATCTGGATGCATTGCATTTAACGTCATTGCCGTATCAATTAATGTTTCTCCCTTTTTTATTGCAGAGTTACTAATATTCATGGACATGACATCTGCTCCTAGTCTTTTACCAGCCAATTCAAATGAACTTTGAGTTCTTGTGGAGGGTTCAAAGAATAAGTTAATTTGGGTTTTTCCTCTTAAAGTATCAATTTTCTTATTTTTGCTTTGATTAACTTTTATAAATTTATGTGCCTCATCAAGAATTAAATTTACATCATTGATTGATAAATCTTGAATACCCAGTAAGTGTTTTTGAGAAATTTTAATAGCTTTATTTGTTGGTATTGCCATTAAAACCAACTCTATAGCTATAAATCCTTACAATAGCAAGTATTAATTGTTTAAAAAATCTATTGCACCTTGCAATATAAAAGTAGCTGCATTTTCATCAATTTTCTTTTCTCTTTTACTTACATTAATGTCTAATTGACTGGATATTTTAAAAGCACCAACTGTTGACAACCTCTCATCCCATAAACAAATGGGGATATTGATACTTTTCTCAATATTTTGAGAAGTGTCTTTTACAGATTGTGCAGATTTACCTAAAGAGCCATCCATATTAAGAGGATTTCCAACAATAATACCTTTAATGTTATTCTCAGCTACAATATCTTTAAGTTCATTAATCACTTCCACTAAAGAGTTTCTATTTATTGTTTTTAATGGTGTAGCTATTAATTGTTTTTCATCACAAATAGACACACCGATTCTTTTAGAACCGAGGTCTAAACCTATTAATCTACACTTATCCGAGTGTTTTTTTTTAAATTCTTCTATAGTGATCATATTGTATATTTTAAACTTAAGTGATAGTTTGCGTCATATCTAAATAGCATATGAGTATAGATCTTAAAACAATAAAACATATATCTAAATTATCAAGGATTTCAGTTGATGATAAAAGAGCAGAAAAATTAGTTGATGATCTAAATTCAATTTTTGATTTTATTGAAAAACTTAATGAATTAAAAACAGACAATGTTGAACCATTAACATCTGTTGCTGAAACAACATTAAAATTAAGACCTGACGAGGTAAAAAGTAAGAATATCAGAGAACAAATTATTAAAAATTCCCCTCAAGATAATGAAGATTATTTTGTAGTACCAAAGGTAATAGAATAATGTCAGAAATTACAAATCAATCTTTAACAGAATTAGTTGAAAATGTTAAAAATAAGAAATTATCTTCAACAGATATAACCAAAGCATTTATTGAGAGATCTGAAAAATCTAAAGAGTTGAATGCATATATCACTGAGGACTTCACATCTGCCTTAGATAAAGCAAAGAAATTTGATCAAAAACCTAATTTAGATTTAAAATTACCAGGTATTCCTATGGCGGTAAAAGATTTATTTTGCACAAAAGGTATCAAAACAACTGCTGGTAGTAAAATTTTAAATAATTTTGTACCTACCTATGAGTCGACAGTGACTGAAAATATTTGGAATGAGGGTGCAATACTTTTAGGTAAACTTAATTGTGATGAATTTGCAATGGGTTCATCAAATGAAACAAGTTTTTTTGGTAATGTACAAAATCCTATTGATAAAAATTTTGTTCCAGGTGGTTCATCTGGAGGTTCAGCTTCAGCTGTTGCTGGAAAATTAACTCCAATTACAATTGGTACTGACACAGGTGGTTCAATAAGACAACCAGCTTCTTTTACAGGAACAGTAGGTTTGAAACCCACATATGGAAGTTGCTCACGTTATGGAATTGTTGCTTTTGCATCATCATTAGATCAAGCAGGTCCAATGGCACAAAATGTTAAAGACTGTGCTTTGTTACAAGAAGTAATTAGTTCTTACGATCCAAAAGATTCTACATCAATAGATTTTGAAAGAAATCATTACAGCAAAGAATTAACTAATAATATAAAAGGAAAAAAAATTGGGATACCAAAAGAATATAGAGTTGATGGAATGCCAAAAGAAATTGAGGAACTTTGGCAAAAAGGAATTCAGTATGTCAAAGATTGCGGCGCCGAGACAATTGACATTTCTCTTCCACATACAAGTTATGCTTTACCAACTTATTATATTGTTGCTCCTGCTGAAGCATCTTCAAACTTAGCACGATATGATGGTGTGAAATATGGATTTAGAGCTAGTGGTGAAAACTTGATTGATATGTACGAAAAAACTAGATCTGAAGGTTTTGGTGCTGAAGTTCAAAGAAGAATTATGATTGGAACTTATGTTTTATCATCTGGCTATTATGATGCATATTATCTAAAAGCTCAAAAAGTAAGAAATCTTATTAAGAATGATTTTGATGAAGCATATAAAAAAGTTGATGCAATCCTAACTCCATCTACACCTAGCTCAGCATTTAAAATTGGTGAAAAAACAAATGATCCAGTTTCTATGTATCTTAATGATATATTTACTGTGCCAGTCAATTTAGCTGGACTTCCAGGAATATCAATTCCAGCAGGACATGACTCAAAGGGCTATCCCCTTGGTTTACAAATAATTGGTAAAGCTTTTGATGAACAAAATATTTTGAATATTGCATTTGCTATGGAACAGAAGATAAATTTTAAAAATAAAATTATGGATTGGTGGATTAAGTGAGTAAAAATAATTCAGAATATTTGATTAGTCGAAAAGATAATCAATATGAGGTTGTGATTGGTTTAGAAGTTCATGCTCAAGTGTTATCTGAGTCCAAGTTATTTTCTACTTCAGCTACAAAGTTTGGAGCCGAACCAAATACTCAAGTAAGTTTAGTTGATGCTGCATTTCCAGGTATGTTACCCGTTATCAATGAATTTTGTGTTAAACAAGCTATAAAAACTGGTATTGGTCTTAATGCAAAAATTAATAAACGCTCAGTATTTGATAGAAAAAATTATTTTTATGCAGATTTACCTCAAGGATATCAGATTTCACAATTTAAAGATCCTATAGTGGGTGAGGGTAAAGTAATTTTAGACATGCCAGATGGTCAAAAAGAAGTAGGCATAGAAAGATTACACCTAGAACAAGATGCAGGAAAAAGTATTCACGATCTTGATCCACAAAACACTTTTGTAGATTTAAATAGATCAGGTGTAGCTTTAATGGAAATTGTAAGTAAACCAGATCTTAGATCTCCAAATGAAGTAAGTGTATATATTAAAAAATTAAGATCTATTATGAGATACTTGGGTACTTGCGATGGAAATATGCAAGAAGGATCTTTAAGAGCTGATGTAAACGTTTCTGTAAGAGCTAAAGGTTCAAAAGAATTAGGAACTAGATGTGAAATTAAGAATGTAAACTCTATAAAATTTATGCAAATGGCTATTGAATATGAGGCAAACAGGCAAGTCGACTTGATTGAAGAGGGTAAATCAATCGATCAAGAAACAAGACTATTTGATACTAAAAAAAATGAGACAAGATCAATGAGATCAAAAGAAGATGCACACGATTATAGATATTTTCCAGACCCTGATCTATTACCATTGGAAGTTTCTGATAAATTTATTGCTGACCTTAAAAATAATATCCCAGAATTGCCAGATGATAAAAAAAAGAGATTTATTAATGAATTTAAGTTATCCCCTTATGAAGCTACTATCTTAGTATCAGATATTGATATAGCAAAATATTTTGAGGAAGTTGTTGCAAAAATGGGCAAGAACAAAGATATGAAATTAGCAGTTAATTGGATTACAGGTGAATTATTTGCTGTTTTAAATAATAAAAATTTAGAAATTTCTCAAAGTCCAGTAAGTGCAAAGAATTTAGCAATACTAGTAAACTTAATAAAGAATGGAACAATTTCAGGGAAAATAGCAAAGACTGTGTTTGAGTTAATGTTAGAAGGAGACAAAGATCCTCAAAAGATTGTTGAGGAAAAAGGATTAAAACAACAAAGTGACCCTAAGGCATTAGAGGCTTTAATTGATAAAATAATCAATGATAATAGAGAAAAAGCCATAGAATATAAGCAAGGTAAAGAAAAACTATTTGGTTTTTTTGTTGGTCAAGCAATGAAAGCTTCTGGTGGTAAAGCCAACCCTCAATTGATAAATGAGATTCTAAAGAAAAAATTATAAGGTTATGGGTTCGGACCTTAACATCACTAAACAGTTACAAGATTATATTTTAAAACATGGTTTGAAACTTCATCCAATTCAGAAAGAAATAATAGATTATAATCTGAAATTAGGAAATATTAAAAGAATGCAAATATCCATTTCTCAATGTCAATTTCTTCATCTAATCATAAAAATTTCCAAAATTAGAAAAGTTCTAGAGATTGGAACTTTTACAGGTTTAAGCACATTGTCTATGGCATTAGCCTTACCTGATGATGGTGAGATAATCGCTTTAGATAAAGATGAAAAAACAAATAAGATTGCCGTGGATTTTTTTAAAAAATCTCATCAAGACCATAAAATCAGAACAATTATCAATCCGGCTTTAGAAACATTGATTAAAATTAGAGATGAGAGATTTGATTTAGTTTTTATTGACGCTGATAAAATGAATTATAAAAGATATTATCAAATTTCTTTAGACTTATTGAATAATGGAGGTTTAATTATAATCGATAATGTATTATGGCACGGCGAGGTAGTTGATAGAAAAATAAATGATAAATATACAAAAAATATTAGAGAATTAAATGATTTTATCTCAAAAGATAAAAGAGTCGAAAAAGTTATTGTTCCTTTTGGCGACGGTATGACTGTATGTAGGAAGATTTAATGTTTACAATATTCGGTTTTTATAAATTTCATAAAATTAATGATTTAAAAAAAAATCAAAAAATTTTAAACAATATTTTAATTAACAATAACTTACGTGGTTTAATTATTATATCCAAAGAAGGTTTAAATGGATCTATATCAGGAAAAAACTATGATATCAAAAATTCTATTATCAAATTGAAGAATATTTTCGGACTAAAAAATTTTGATAGTATTAGTAATTCAAAAAGTAAGTTCAATCCTTTCCACAAACCAAAAGTAAAAATAAAGAAAGAAGTTGTACCTATGAACCTTAAAATACACAATAGATTTGATAAAAAGAGTAGTCATATTGAACCAAGAAAATGGAATGAATTGATCAATAATAAAGAAACATTTTTGTTAGATGTAAGAAAGCCATTTGAAAATAGAGTTGGATCTTTTAAAAAATCAGTAAATCCAGATATCAATAATTTTAAAGATTTCCCAAAATACTTGAAAAAATTAAAAAAAAACCAGTCAATAGCAATGTTTTGTACTGGAGGAATTAGGTGTGAGAAGGCTTCTATATATTTAAAAAAAAGAGGTTTTAAAAAAATTTATCAACTTAAAGGTGGAATTCTAAATTATTTAAAGAAAATTAAACCAAAAAATAGTTTATGGAAAGGCGAATGTTTTGTTTTTGATAATAGAGTTAGTTTAAAACATGGATTAGTTCAAGGCACATACTCTATTTGTGGTGGGTGTAGGCAACCAGTATCAGTTAAAGATAAAGAATCCAAAAAATATGAGGAGGGAGTCACTTGTCCAAATTGTTTTGATAAACTTACAAAAAATCAAAAATCTCGTTTCAGAATGAGACAAAGTCAGATATATAAAGCAAAGCTATCAGGAAAAAAATATAATTTTCAAAAAGAATATAAATAAGGATATAATTGTCTCAAAAGCTTAAACTCACTAAAGATCCAATATGGTTTTTACTTAGAAAAGTGACAATTCCTGCAAGTGTTGGCTCATTGTTCCAAACTTTTTATAATCTAGTTGATACTTGGTTTGCTGGTAGAATATCAGCTGAAGCAATAGCTGCTATTGCAAAATCTTTCCCAATTTATTTTATCATTATTGCTATTGGTGTTGGACTGACAGCTGGAACAAACACTTTGATTGGCAACAATATAGGCGCGAATAACAAAAAAAAAGCCTCATTGTTTGTTGCTCAGTCAATAATATTTGCAATTTTTTTATCTATTCTAGTTACTTTTTTTGGTTTAGGTGCCTCAGATTTTTTACTTTCTATAATGGGATCAGACCAAGAAGGTATAATTTTATCAAGAAAATACTTAGACATTATTTTTTATGGAACGATAATAGTTTTAATTCAAATATCTTTGAATGGGACTCTAAACGCACAAGGGGATACGAAAAGTTATAGAAATGTATTAATTTTTAGTTTCTTTTTGAATATTTTTTTAAATCCTTTATTCATTTTTGGATACGGATTTATCCCAGCTTTTGGTATTGCAGGATTAGCTATAGCAACTGTAGTCGCTCAGTTTATTGGTTTACTTTATTTGGCTCATAAAGTTTATTGTTGTGAATTAAAGCAGTATTTAAAATTCAAATGTTTTATTCCAAAATTTAATCTATTAGGAGAGTTAATTTATCAGACCATTCCTGTAATGTTTAGTATGTTGTTAATAGGTGTTGGTATATTCAATATTCTTTATTTTATTGGTCAATTTGGTGATTTAGCTACAGCGGGTTATGGTTCAGCATTGAGGATCGAGCAGGTTTTTTTACTTCCTGTAATTGGGTTAAATACTGCGGTGTTATCGATTGGTGGACAAAATTTTGGAGCAAGAAGTTACGATCGGTTAAGAGAACTATATAAAAAAGCTCTTACATTTGGATCTGCCTTTATGATTTGTGCAGGTGTGATAATCTTTTTTGGGGCAGAATTTTTAGTTTCACTATTTACAGATAACTTAGAGGCAATTAGACATGGTGTTATTTACTTAAAAGTTGCTGCATTAATAGGACCAATTTATCCTGTATTTTTTATAACTACCGCAATATTTCAAGCGGTTAAAAAACCTTTGTATAGTCTTTATATGAGCATTTTAAGATTAACGGCTTTACCGTTTTTAAGCTTGTGGTATGTAATAAATATAAGAGGTGGAAATTATGAAGATATTTTTTACACTATTTTAGTAACTAATTGGTTGATGGGAATTGCAGTTTTAATGTTTATTGGATATTTCTTAAATAATGTTTTTAAACAAAATAAAAATTTTTTTACTAGCTAGTACTTGTCTTATTTTTTTTTTCTCAAATTATAGCGGTTTAAAGTCAGAGGAAATTAAAGTCATTTCAGGTATAGCAAAGGTAATTGATGGTGATACAATTCGAATTGATGGAAAAAAAATACGTCTTTTAGGTATTGATGCACCAGAAAGAGACCAAAAATGCAAAAAGACTTGGTTAACAATCTCTTTTTTATCATTTAATAAAAATTACCCTTGTGGTCAGATATCTACAAACAAACTTAAGACCAAGATAAATAATAAATTTTTAACGTGTGAATGGACTAATAGAGACCGATATAAAAGATATATTGCAGAATGTTTTAAAAATAAAAGAAGTATTAATTCTTGGATGGTGGAATACGGTTTAGCTGTAGCCTATAGAAAATACTCTAAAAAATTTGTGTCTAAAGAAATTTTAGCTAAAAAAGAAAAAAGGGGTCTATGGTCAGGTACTTTTGAAATGCCATGGGATTATAGAAGAAAAAACTAATCTTTTTGCATTTTTTTTTCTAATTTTCTAACCAAATAAGAGACAATTAATATTAAGATTAAATATTCTAAAATTAAAAATGTATATATTTCTAATGGTCTATAAGTAGTAACCACTAATTCATTAGCCTTTCTAGTTAAATCACCAATACCTATGATTGATACCAGGGAAGACATTTTTAAAACGTAAACAAATTGATTACCTATAGCAGGCAAAATATTCTTTATTGCTTGAGGTAAGATAACTAATCTTAATTTTCTAAAAAAACCAAATCCTAAAGAGCTTCCAGCCTCCCATTGAGATTTTTTAATTGAATTAATTCCTGCTCTGAATATTTCTGCTTGGAAAGCACTTTCACTTATAGATAAAGCAATAATACCTGAAACAAAAGGACTAAAACTTATACCAGTCATAATAGGTAAACCATAATAGATCCACAAAATCAAAACTAATAATGGGATTGCTCTGACGATTTCCACATAACCAATATTCAGATAAGTTAAAAATTTATTTTTTGCTAACGATGGTATAGCAACAACAAGCCCTAAAAAAATAGATATAATTATTGAAATTACTGAGATAAAAATTGTTGTGGTTAAACCACTTAATAAAAATTTAAGATTAGTTAGTCCCTCTATATTATTTGGAGACAAAATTAACCAGTTGAGTTCATTTTTACCACAAGAAGTTAAAGGTAATATTAAAAGTAAAAAAAATAAATTTCTCACTCTTTAGGTTATAAAGAATTAAAAATTAATTACTAATTGATTATAGACTTTTAAGATTATATTTAGCTAATAACTTAGTAAAAAAACCTGATGACTTCTTCTTTTTAATCCAATTATTAACATAACTGTTCCATTTATTATCGCCCTTTGGAACCATCATTGCTAAAAATGCAGGATTTTTTCCACCATCTGGAACGATTGCTAGCTGAGGATATTTAATAACCAATTTATTTGCCTCTGTTGAGCTTGTGATATTACCATCAGCTCTGCCAGCCAAAACCTCTTGAAAATCTCTTGCAGGAGCTTCAACTGAATTTAATTTTGATTTTGGAAAAAATTCTTTTGCCTTCTCCTCTTGAGAAGTACCAAGAGTGGTTGCAATAGTTACATTTGAATTGTTAAGAGAGTCCCAAGTTGGAAATTTTTTTAAATTCTTTTTGAGAACAAGTGGTACAGTAGCGTATTTGTAATATGTATCAGTAAAGCCTGCAACCTCAGCTCTTTTTGGAGTTTTAGTTACACTGGTAGAAATATCATATCTTTCTGATGTAATACCTGAAACAATTGTTTTCCACTCAGCAGGAATAAACTCAATTTTTACGCCCATGTCTTTTGCTAATTCATTCATCACATCGATGTCAAAACCTTTATATTTATTTGTAGCTGGATCCTTCATAGTCATTGGATCCCAATCACCAGTGGTTCCAACTTTTAGGACACCAGTTGATTTAATTTTGTCTAAGTTAGACTCTGCGTTTAAATTTAGGGGTAAAAGAGCAATTAATGCGATAAAAAATAATTTTTTCATACTCTCTAATAGCTCATATTAAAAATAAATGTGACTATAATCTTGACGCACTATCATTCATCCAAGAGAATAAATGTTGAGAAAATGAGCGTCTTACAAAAAGATTCACCTCGTTTTGATTTGTATTTTGGATAATAACATCAATTTTTGCTAGAATCGTTTGGGTTACAGAGCCCACTTTGTTTCTAAATTTGTTGAAATTAAATGGTGATCCTGTTTCAAACAAGTCATATATCTTATCACCTTTAAGGTTGATCAACACAAATTGATCTGTAACATTTGTAATAGCACCTAAATTTGTTTTGCTAATTTTTTTGTTAAGGATATTTTCTATATCGTAGTCATTATTGTCTAGATTAGAAGTTTCATTTGAATAAATCATCCACTCATCAGGGCTCAACCAAAGAGCAGTTAATTTGTCAGTCCTTGTCGAAGTATTTGGCTCATTAGGTAAAAGTAAGTTTAAAGATTGACCAATTGCAGATAAAAATTCTCTTTTTTTACCTCTTACAATTAATTTCATAATAGGATTAATTTCTTTCAATTGTAATCCTGAGTAAGATTTTTGTTCAGTTATTGGATTTGAATAATTAAGCATTTAATCTTTTATTCTCCTTATCTAAAAATACTGGGTCAGCAACAGTGACATTAATTTTTTTATTTTCCATTGGGATGATTAATTTTTGACCCATCATATTTTTTCCACCCCGTACGAATCCAAGAGCTATAGATTTTTTTAAATTAGGGCTGTAGTAACTAGAAGTTACATGCCCCAACATTTCAACTGGAGACTTATTGAAATTAGCAACTATTTGAGCTCCTTCCTCTAAAATTTCATCTGGATTTTCTGTTAGAAGTCCGACCAACTGTTTTCTATCATCTCTCATTGTATCCGACCTGTATAAAGATCTTTTGCCTATAAAATCGTATTTCTTCTTACTTACTATCCAATTCATCTGTAAATCTATTGGCGTCATAGTGGCATCAGTATCTTGACCAACAATAATAAAACCTTTTTCAGCTCTTAACAAATGCATAGTCTCGGTACCGTAAGGAGTAATATTAAATTCTTTTCCTGCTTTCATACACTTTTCCCAAACGGATTTACCATAATTAGCTTGAACATTAATTTCATAACTTTGTTCTCCAGTAAAACTAATTCTCATTACTCTGCATTTTATTTCATTAATCTTAGTATCCTTAAAAGACATATGAGGAAAATTATCATCTGATAAATCAAGGTTAGGGATTACTTGAGAAATAATTTTTTTACTTTTTGGTCCACAAACACTGATAGTTGCGTAATGATCAGTAACTGAGGTTAAATAAACATCTAATTCAGGCCATTCTGTTTGTAAATAATCCTCTAATTTCCCTAAAACTGTGGCAGCACCCCCAGTTGTTGTAGTCATTATATAATGATTTTCATTTAATCGAGTTGTAACTCCATCATCATACACCATTCCATCTTCATTAAGCATCAGACCATATCTGCATTTACCTATATCAAGTTTTGACCATGCATTTGTGTAAACTCTATTTAAAAACTCTGATGCATCTGTGCCTTGAATATCAATCTTACCTAATGTCGAGGCATCTAAAATTCCTGCACTATCTCTAGCTGCTTTACTTTCCCTCTGAACAGCATCATGCATACTTTCGTTATTTTTTGGGTAATACCAAGCTCTTTTCCATTGGCCAACATTTTCAAATTTAGCTTTATTTTTAACATGCCAATCATGCATAGGTGTTTTTCTATAAACATCAAAATACTCTCCTACGTTTCTTCCAACGATAGTACCAAAAGTTAAAGGAGTGTAGGGCGGCCTAAAAGTTGTTGTACCAAGTTCTCCCATTTTAGATCCAGATATTTCAGAAATTATTCCTAATGCATGCATATTTCCAAGCTTACCTTGGTCAGTTCCCATTCCAGTAGTTGTGTATCTTTTTACATGTTCTATTGATCTAAAACCTTCCCTTAATGCTAATTTTATATCCTTTGCAGTAGCATCGTTTTGGAAGTCAACAAAAGACTTTGTTTTTCCAACAATTTTATCTGATGGAAGTAACCATATATTTCTTTTTGATTTGTTGAAGGAGGTTTGTACTTCTAAATTTTCATAACCTGTTTTATTTATCCCCAAAAATTCTTTTAGTGTTTTAGATATATTAGACAATATTTCATCTAGAGTAAAATCACCATTACAAGAACCTATACTAATTTGATCCGAGGGATATGTGTTTGGAATAAAAACTTGATCATTATCTCTAAATTTTAGCTTTCCACCTGATTGTGTAAAAAGATGTACAGATGGAGTCCAACCTCCTGAAATACCAAGACAGTCACAAGGAATTAAAATTTTTGATCCAACTACTTTTTGACCATCTTTAGAAAGTTGCATTATTGAAATTTTATTGATTCTTTTATAACCATAAGTATCTACAATAGTGTAACCCTTATAGATTTTGATATTATTTTTTTCAGACTCTTTAATTAGTTTTGAGTCAATTTCCTCTCTATTATCAATTATAGCCTCAATACTTATTCCTTTTTTAAATAAATTAGCTGCCGTTTCATAAGCACTGTCATTATTTGTAAATAAAATATTTTTTTCTCCACAAGCAACACCAAACAAACTCGCATACTTATTAATTGCTGAAGAAAGTAAAATACCTGGACGGTCATTATTATCAAAAATTAGGGGTCTTTCCAAAGATCCTGTTGCAGTTATAACTTTTTTTGCCCTTATCTTAAGCAGTCTTTGACGTGTTTTACCATTTCTTTGTTCTATAGGTAAGTGATCAGTTAAATTTTCTCTTGCTAATAAAAAATTGTATCCATGAAAAGCTGCTACACTTGTTCTTGTTTTAATTTCTAAATTTTTAATTTTTTTTATCTCATTAATTTCTTTATCCAACCAAGAGCCTGATGTTTGGTTATTGATTTTAAAATGTTCTGAGTCTTGATAAATTGTTTCTCCTCCTAAATAATTTTTTTCTTCAATTAAAAGAGTTTTAAAACCATTTTTTGCCGCTACTTTAGCTGCCATGACTCCTGAAATACCAGCTCCAATAATCAAAACGTCACAATGTATATATCTATGTTCATATATATCAGGATCAGGCGTTGATGGAGATTTACCCAATCCCGCAGATTTTCTAATAAAATATTCATATTTTTCCCAAAAACTTGCAGGCCACATAAATGTTTTATAATAAAAACCTGCTGGCAAGACTGGACTCAAGAAATTATTTATTCCACCAATATCAAAATTTACACTTGGCCAACAATTTTGACTTGAAGCTTCAAGACCATCATAAATTTCTATTTCAGTGGCTCTGACATTCGGTTCTGTTCTAGATGTGTTTTTATGCAATTGTACTATTGCATTTGGTTCTTCTGAACCTGCTGTCATTATACCACGAGGCCTATGATATTTAAAACTTCTAGCAACTAAATGAATATCATTTGCTAAAAGAGCTGAAGCTAAAGTATCTCCTTTAAAACCATAGTAAGTTTTTCCGTTAAACTTAAATGAAACTTTGTATGTTTCGTCGATAAATTTACTTGTTTTAACTCTCAAATTTTTTGTCATTATTTATTTTATTGGGGGTTTTTCACCCATTTTATAGACTGCTTGTATCTGATCGTTGGACGTGTCTCGGATTATATTAAACCATTTTCTACATCCATGAGTGTGTACCCATCTTTCATATTGGACACCTTTAATATTTTTTCTCATAAACAAATATTCTGCCCATTGATCATCACTTAATTCACTTGGTTGTTTTGGTCTACTTATGTGGGCTTCACCACCTGCTTTGAATTCACTCTGCTCTCTTTCACCACAATATGGACAATGTATTATAAACATTAGTGTGCAACTGCAGCTGCGCCATGTTCGTCAACAAGATCACCACTTACAAATCTATTAAGGTTAAATGCAGCATTTAATTTATGTGGTTCATCATTAGCTATCGTGTGGGCAAATAAATCTCCTGAACCAGGTGTTGCTTTAAAACCGCCCGTTCCCCAACCACAATTAAAATACAAACCTTTAATAGAAGTTTTTGATATTATTGGGCTTGCATCCGGACATATATCTACTATGCCACCCCATTGTCTTAACATTCTCATTCTGCTAAATATTGGATATAATTCTAAAATTGCATTTAAAGTACCCTCTACAATATCGTGGCTTCCTTTTTGTGAATAAGACACGTAATCATCAGTGCCTGCACCTATAACTAATTCTCCTTTATCTGATTGACTAACATAAGCATGAACAGCATTTGACATTACAACGGTATCAATGACTGGTTTTACCGGTTCAGATACAAGAGCTTGAAGCGGTTTACTTTCCAATGGCAATCTAAGACCAGCCATATTAGCAATTACACTTGAATGGCCAGCAGCTACGACACCAACTTTTTTTGTTTTTATAAAACCTTTTGTCGTTTCGATACCTTCTAAATTGTTACCATTTCTTTTAATTCCTTTAACTTCACAATTTTGAATTATGTCGACACCCATCTCATCTGCACCTCGAGCATACCCCCAAGCTACAGCATCGTGTCGAGCTGTGCCTGCTCTTTTTTGTAAAGTCCCACCTAAAACTGGATAACGAATATCTGGAGATGTATTAATGATAGGGCAAAATTTTTTAACTTCTTCAGTATTTAAATAAACAGCATCAATTCCATTCAATCTGTTTGCGTGAGTTCTTCTTTTTAGATCTCTTACATCTTGTAAATTGTGAGCTAAATTCATCACCCCTCTTTGGCTAAACATTACATTGTAATTTAGTTCTTGAGATAAACCTTCCCAAATTTTTAAAGCATGATCATAAAGACCTGCACTTGCATCCCACAAATAATTCGATCTTATTATTGTAGTGTTTCTCCCAGTGTTTCCACCGCCAATCCAACCCTTTTCTACTACAGCAATATTTTTTATATTGTGTTTTTTAGCTAAATAATAAGCAGTGGCTAGACCATGACCACCACCACCGATGATTATTGCCTCATATTCCTTTTTAGGCTCAGGGTCTTTCCAAGCTTTTTCCCAATTTTCATGATATGAAAAAGCGTTCTTAACTAGAGAAAATATTGAATACTTATTTTTCATTATAGTGAATAATTACTTTATAAATATTGATTATTCAATACAATCAAAAGTGACAAATTTCCTGGAAGAGTGGGTGAGAGGCTGAAACCAGTCGTTTGCTAAATGACCGTGCGAGGAAACTTGTACCGAGGGTTCGAATCCCTCCTCTTCCGCCATTTTCAGAATAAAGGATTGTCTTTAAAAAAATCTTTCATGGTTATAGGTTTTTGCTCAAGAATATATCTATATACATTATAGTTCTCTAAAACTCTTTGAACATAATTTCTCGTTTCTTTAAATTTGATTAATTCAATCCAGTCAACATAGTTGATCTGATTCTTTTGAGGATTTTTATTAATTTTTTTCCAATACCTTACTCTTTTAGGTCCCGCGTTGTAAGCTGCAATTGCAAAAGGATAAGCTCCGTCATATTCAAGTATTAAACCAGCTATATAATGTGAACCTAGATTTATGTTATATTCTGGATCTGTAGTTAACCTAGATCTTGAGTAAGGCAACTTAGCTTGTTTTGCAACCAGCTTAGCTGTGTAAGGCATTAATTGCATTAAACCTTTTGCACCTGCATGACTATTGGCACCCAAATCAAATTCACTTTCTTGTCTTATTATTGATAATATAAATGCGCTTTCAGGTATTTTTCTTCCATTAATATATTTTGGAGTACTTATAATCGGATAATTATACTTGTTGTGAAATCTCTTTTCATAAGAAGCAATTTTAGAAACCTGTATCGCAAAATCAAATCTATTTATTTTTGTCGCCAACTCCGCTGCTAAAACTTCACTACCACTATTAATATCATCGTTAGCGAGATATCTTAAAATATGTTTTGTATATTTATCTTCATCTAATTCATCTAATAAATAAATTAATTTTACAATTTCTTTTTTATAGAAATATTCTTTATACTTTTCATTAACTTCCATGTCTTTAGGTAACTCAAATTTTGCTTCAGGATCAAGTTCCATAAAAGCTAGTTGTCCATAATAAGTAGTAAGATAATTAGAAGCTTCTTTAAACCATTTTGATGATAATTCATCATAACCTAATTTTTTATAAGTTTTACCAAGCCAATAAGCACCTCTAGCTGTACTGATTGGATAGCCAACATTATTATAAAATTTTTCAAAATGATCTTTAGCTAACAAAGGGTCATTCAAAAAACTTAAGGCAATCCATCCACTCATCCATTCAGCTGCAGCAAACTCTGCACCCTCAGTTAATGCATGGTTGCTTGATATTTTATATGCTAACTCATATTTTTTTTTATATATCAAAGACCTAGATATAATTTCTCTCTCAATCCACCATTTATCTGGTCTTACTAAGTAATCTTTAGTATTCTTAATCTTTAATAATATTTCAACTGAACTATCTACACGACCTCTTTTTCGTCTCCATTTTAATCTATCATAATTCAAACCAGCATCATTTTTAAATTTACTAGGAACTTTTGATATTGCTGCGTCCACTCCGTATGACTTGCTCATTAGTAATTGTCTTGCATTATATAAAAGTTCATATTCTTTTGGTAAATAGCGGAGCATTCGTTTAAGATCCCAATATTTATTATTCCAAGCTAAATAATCAGCACGCTTGATATAATCTTCTGCGTTAAGATATTTCTTGAATTTTTTTCTATAAAATCTCAATTGAGATTTATTTAATTCTGCATTAATCCAACCTTCTTTAATTAAATTAATACCTTTAGGGGTGTTTCCGTTTAAAATATAACTTTCACCTAGTATCATTTTGCCAAATCCACTTAAAGGTTCAGAGGAGCTGAACCAATCGATTATTTTTTTGGGTGAAATCTCGTTACTAGATAATTTATGTTCTGCTAAATATTTTACTCGACCAATTCTAGGATAATCCTCGTTTTTATCTATAAAATTTTTGTATTCATAATATGATGCCTTGTTTCCTTTTGTTAAAAGATGTCTCCATTGAATAAAATTGTAAATCGACTTATCTCTAGCTTTTTTTGCAGTTTTGAGAGCATTCGGCCACTTATTTTTTTTCATCTCCTCAATAGCTTTTTTAGCTAATGCAAAATCTTTTTTGCTGTAATATTTAGATATTTTTATACTTTTAGTTTCTTTTGTTCCCACAATAAGTGGTTTTTTTTTGGGAAGGATAAAACCACTTTTTTTTTGTTTATTATCAACAACTTTTTTTTTAATGTTTTTTGTTTCAACCTTTTTGGTCGGTTTTGGTAAAGGCCTTAATATATCAATTAAGAGTTTTTTTTGAGTTTCCTCTTTTGTTTGTCTTGGTTTTTTAAGAGGCAATATTTCAGATGAGGCGATATTATTGATACTTATTGAACAAAACAAAACTATAAAAATTAATAATTTTTTTGTCATAATCTTTACTATATGAATCTTCAAACTATGTTATAAGTATTTATGTTTAAAGGATCAAATGTTGCTTTAGTCACTCCATTCAAAAACAACAGACTTGATGATGAAGCTTATATTAAGTTAATTCATTTTCATATTAAAAATGGTACAAATGGATTAGTTCCAGCTGGTACTACTGGAGAATCACCAACTTTAAGTCATGAGGAACACGAAAGAGTTATAGAACTTTGTGTAAAAGAGAGTAACGGAAAATTACCAGTAATTGCTGGCACGGGATCTAATTCTACGGCAGAAGCCATATCTTTAACAACTCATGCTGAGAAAATTGGAGCAAATGGTGCTTTGATAGTCACACCTTATTACAATAAACCTACTCAGGAGGGTTTGTATCAACATTACAAAGCAATTAATGACAAATGTGGGATCCCTATAATAATCTACAATATTCCAGGGAGGTCTGTAATAGATATGTCGGTAGATACTATGGCAAGATTGTTTGAACTAAAAAATATAATTGGAGTAAAAGACGCAACTGGTGATTTAGATAGAGTAAATAAAACAATTAAAATGATTGGTAAAGATTTTATTCAATTAACAGGAAATGATGATAATGCCTTAGAATTTAATAGAAGGGGAGGTGTAGGCGCTATAAGTGTAACTGCTAATATTGCACCAAAGCTTTGCTCAGAATTTCAAAAATTTTCAGTCTTAGATGATGCAAAATCTCTTTCAGAAACTGAAAGACTTGATAAAATTTTACAACCAGTTCATCAATCAATGTTTGTTGAAAGCAATCCAAGTCCAGTTAAATATGCGGCTAAATTATTGAAACTATGTGAAGATGATGTGAGACTTCCTTTAGTTAAAGTTACTGATGCAACCAAAAAAATAATAAAAGAAGCTCTTAAGTTTGCAAAACTAATCTGATGAAAAAAAAAACCAATCCTGGTTTAAAAATAATATGTTTAAATAGAAAAGCTAGTTTTAATTATTTCTTTGTAGATTTATTAGAGGCAGGTATTGTTCTTAAAGGTTCCGAAATAAAATCTATTAGGCACGGAAAAGTAAACATTGCTGACTCTTACGCTGTAGAAAAGAATGGAGAAATTGTTCTAATTAACTCACATATTGCTTCATATAAAGAGGCAAGTTATTCAAATCACAAGCCCATGGATGATAGAAAGCTACTTTTAAAAAAACGTGAAATTAGTAAATTAATAGGAAAAATGCAAAGGGATGGTTTTACAATAGTTCCTACAAAAATGTATTTTAAAAAAGGAAAAGCAAAACTAGAACTTGCTATTGCAAAGGGTAAGAGAAAGTTTGATAAAAGAGCATCAATTAAAAATAGAGATTGGAATCGTGATAAGGCAAGATACATTCGAAAATCAAGTTAAAACAATTTATTTAGGTATTGGTTCAAATTTAGGAAATAGAAAAATTAATTTAAATATTGCTAAATTTATGTTGTCTAAATGTAATATAAAAATTTTAGAATCATCCAGTTTTTATGAAAGTCTTTCTTGGCCGGATCCAAATAAACCAAAATTTTTAAATATTGTTATAAAAATTAGAACAGATTTACCCCCTATAAATTTACTCCATAAATGCAAAGAAATAGAAAAAAATTTAGGTCGCAAAAAGACCAAGAAAAATGCTCCAAGAGTGTGTGACATAGATATTATTGATTATGGTAAGATTAAATTAAATAAGGATATTATTTTGCCACACCCAAGAATGCACAACAGAAATTTTGTTCTTTTACCACTGTTTGAAATAAATAAAAATTGGATACATCCGACACTAAAAAAACATATAAAAAGTCTTATTTTATCATTATCTAATAAAGACATTAGAACTATTAAACAAATCTAAATTAATGATATAATAATTTATGCTTAATTCTGAGGACTTAATAAATAAAGTAAAAATTTATAATAAATTTTTAAATCCTGAAAAACTCAATAAAGCCTATGACTTTGCTGTTAAAGCTCATAGCAATCAAAAAAGAGCTTCAGGTGACCCTTATTCAGTTCATCCTATAGAAGTAGCAAATATTCTTACAGATCTTAAGTTAGATAGCGCAACTATTACAACTGGCTTACTGCATGATACAATAGAAGATACTTTTGCTACTTATGAAACTATAAAAGGTGAATTTGGATCTGAAGTTGCAGATTTAGTAGATGGAGTAACAAAAATATCTGTTTTAGAAAATACAGCCTCACCAAATTCTAAAGCTGAAAATTTTAGAAAATTAATTTTAGCCACCTCTAAAGATATAAGAGTTTTATTAGTTAAAATAGCAGATCGTTTACACAATATGAGAACAATCAAAGCAATTAGTAAAAAAGAAAAAAGAAAAAGAATTGCTCAAGAAACAATGGAAATCTATGCTCCACTTGCAGACAGAATGGGTATGCACAGAATAAGAGATGAACTTGAAGATCTCTCTTTTGAAATTCTAAATAATGAGGCCAGGTCACTTATTCAAAAAAGATTAGATGAAATCAAATTAGATAAAAAAGATATTTTTAAAACTCTATCTGATGAATTGGTTAATTTATTGAATGCAAGTAAAATAAAATCTGTAATTTATGGAAGAGAAAAAACTCCTTTTTCAATTTGGAGAAAAGTTCAAAAAAAAAGAGTTTCTCTTGAACAGGTAACAGATATTTTAGGTTTCAGAATAATTCTAAACAATATTGATGATTGTTATAAAACATTAGGGATTATTCATAAAGAATATAACTGTATTCCAGGTAAATTTAAAGATTATATATCATCAGCAAAAATAAATGGTTATAAATCAATACATACGGCGGTTATTGGATCAAATAAGAAACCTATCGAAATTCAAATTAGAACAAAACAAATGCACGAATTTGCCGAAAGAGGTATCGCTTCACATTGGCAATATAAGTCCTCCGAAAAATTTAATTCTTTAACATGGAAGGAGTATGATTGGCTTAAAGATCTAGTAGAAATTATTGAAAAAAACGAAAATCCAGAACATTCATATGAATATACAAAACTTCAGATGTTCCAAGAAAATGTATTCTGTTTTACTCCCAAAGGTTCAGTTATAAAATTACCAAAAGATGCTACAGCAATCGATTTTGCATATGCTGTTCATACAAAAATTGGTGATACGGCTGTGGGATGTGAAATTAATGGAAATAAAAAAGAGCTTCAATCAATATTGAGAAATGGTGATAGAATTAAAATTATTACTTCAAAAAATCAATCTCCTTCGCTCCACTGGATACCAACTACTAAAACAGGTAAAGCTCGAGCTGCTATAAGAAGATATTGGCATGAAAGAGGTGAAAAAAAAGAGGAAAGAATAAAGAAATACAATACAACTTTATGGATTTCTTTACCAGATAAACCAGGACAGTTAGGAAATGTTAGTTCTTTAATAGGTGAACATAAGCTTAATATTTCTAATTTAGAAATGGTGGGTAAAAACCCCAATTATATTAATTTTAAATTTCAATTAATAATTAGAGATCTAAAAAATTTTACTAATTTTATTGCAGAGCTTAAACAAAAAGGTATAAAATTTAAGATAATTAGACACGAAGATAAAAGAAATGCTTTCACTCAAAAAATCCTTAAATATTTTAAAAAAAACTGATGCATTATTAGAAGGACATTTCATTTTATCCTCAGGACTTCACTCATCTAAATATATTCAATGTGCTAAACTTTTAAGTTTTCCATTTAAAGCAGATAAAATATGCAGATCTTTAGCTAACAAGATAAAAAAAAATTTTAAGAAAATTGATTTAATATTAGCCCCAGCGATGGGAGGCATAATTATAGGATATGAGATTGGAAGACTCTTAAAAAAAGAGACAATATTTTGTGAAAGAGTTAATGGAAAATTTATTTTAAGGAGAGGATTTAAAATTAAGGCGAAATCAAGAGTTTTAATAATTGAGGATGTGATAACCACAGGCAAATCGAGTATGGAGTGTGTGAAATTAGTTGAAAAGGCAAAAGCAAAATCTATCGGTTTTGCTACTATAATAGATAGATCTTCAAAAAAATCTTTAAAAATTAAAAAAAAGATTATTTCTCATCTAAAAATTAAAATTCCCACATACAAATTCAATCAATTACCAAAAGATTTAAAATTTATTCCAATCACAAAACCTGGAAGTCGATATATCAAGTGAAACGTTTAGGTGTTAATATAGATCACGTAGCTACACTACGGAATGCAAGGGGAGAGAAGCACCCCAATCCTGTTTTTGCAGCAAAATTTGCTAAAAAATCTGGAGCAGACTCAATAACAATTCATTTAAGAGAAGATAGAAGACATATTCGTGATATTGATGCAAAACAAATATGTGCAATTAAAAAATTATTAATCAATTTAGAGGTATCTACTAATACTTCTATGATTAATACGGCACTCAAAATTAAACCCAATTACGTTTGTATAGTTCCAGAAAATCGTAAAGAAATAACCACGGAAGGTGGATTAAATTTAAAAAAAAATAAAAAACAATTAAAAATTATTATACAAAAATTTAAAAAGAAAAATATAAGAACCAGTTTATTTATAAACCCATCAATTGAAGATATTAAAATCTCTAAACAAGTAGGATCTGATTGTGTTGAAATTCACACAGGCAAATTAGCAAATTTTATAAAATCAAAAAAAAAATTTTCTAAGGAATTAATAAGAATTAAAAAATGTTCAATTTTAGGAAATAAATTAGGTCTAGAAATACATGCGGGACATGGCCTTGATTATAAAACTACTCGAATGTTATCAAAGATTAAAGAGATTACGGAATTTAATATTGGACATTTTATAATTGGCGAGTCTATTTTTTTTGGATTATCCAAAGTAATAAAAAAATTTAAAAAGTTGATAAAATAATTTATGAAGATACTTGGTATTGGAGTAGATATAGTTAATAATAAAAGAGTCAGTTCTTTAATATTAAATAAATCATTTATAAATAAAACTTTTGGAAAAAATGAAATTAAATTTTCTAAAAAAAAGATTAATAAGATAAATTATTTTGCAAAGAGATTTGCAGCTAAAGAGTCATTTGCTAAATCAATCGGAACTGGTTTTAGAAAAGGTCTAAATTTTCGAGACATAGAGATATTAAATGACAGGATTGGTAAACCTTATTTTTTAATATCAAAAAAAATAGATAAAATTATTACTAAGAAGTTCAAAGTAAAAAAATTTAATCTATTTCTTTCAATTTCAGATGAAAAAGAATATTCAATAGCATTTACAATATTACAAACAAAATAATGTTTAATAAGAATTTTTTCATAGAAAATACTAAAACTCTATTTTATGCCTTAGTCATAGCAATAGCTATTAGATCTCTTTTAATACAACCCTTTTATATACCCTCATCATCAATGGAACCAAACTTATTGGTTGGAGATAGAATTTTTGTCACAAAGTATTCCTATGGATATAGCAAACATTCTTTTCCATTTAGCCCACCAATTTTTAAAGGTAGGATTATGCACAAGAATCCTGAAAGAGGTGATATAGTTGTCTTTAAGACGCCTGCAGACAATAGGACTGATTATATAAAAAGGTTAATAGGTCTACCTGGTGATAAAGTGCAATTTATTAGCTCTAACCTGTACATTAATAGTAGTGAAGTTATGAAGTCAAGATTATCAACTAACGATATAATTTTTTGTGGAAAAAAAAAGATTGATGTTTTTACTTTTGAGGAACTTTTACCTAATGGAAAGAAATTTATTACCGTGTATTCAAAAGAATATACATTTCAAAATTCAGATCCTTTTATTATTCCAAAAAATCATTATTTTTTTTTAGGTGATAATAGAGATTGTTCTAAAGATAGTAGATTTCTTTCAAGTGTAGGATATGTTCACAAAGATAATTTAGTTGGAAAAGCTCAATTCATTTTCTTCTCATCTGATAGGTCA